>NZ_JBJGZI010000003.1:0-219159 GCF_054050455.1 Geodermatophilus sp. SYSU D00684
GGAGGGGCGGCGGGGGCGCCCCCCCCCCCCACCCGCCCTCCCCCCCCCCCCCCCGCACCCCCCCCCCCCCCCCCCCCGCCCCCCCGCCCGCCCCCCCCCCCCCCCCCCCCCCCCCCCCCCCCCGCCGTCGTGCGGATCGTCCGCGCGGGAGGACGTGGATCGGCGGCCCCCGCACCGACGCTGGGTCGACCGACGTCCACCCGCACCCCTGGGGCAGAGATGACCACGGACCTCCAGCAGCCGACCGACGCCGACCTCGACCAGATGGGACCGGTCGACTACCTCGTCGTCGCCTTCCCGGCCGACCGCATGACCGGCGAGGCCCTCCCGCTGCTGGTCGACCTCGTCGACCGCGGCGTCATCCGCATCCTGGACCTCGTGTTCCTGCGCAAGGACGCCGACGGCTCCGTCACGGCCCTCGAGCAGGCCGACCTCCGGCGGATGCAGGTCCTCGAGGCGGCGCTGTTCGACGGCGCGCGCTCCGGCCTCCTCGGCGACGACGACCTCGCCGAGGCCGCCGCGGCGCTGGACCCGGGCACCGCGGCGGGCATCCTCGTCTACGAGAACGTCTGGGCGGCGCCGTTCGCCCGCGCGCTGCGGCGCTCCGGCGGCCAGCTGGTCGCCTCCGGCCACGTCCCGGTCCAGGCGATCCTCGCGGCGCTCGACGCCCTCGAGGCGGAGCAGCCGGCCCCCGCCGAGGGGACCTGAGCACGCGGCCGCTCAGGGTCGGGTGCTCCACTCCCGCTCGGCGGCGGTCCAGCCCTCCGTCCACTGACGGTCCCGGCGGGCGTCCAGGGACCAGCACAGGACCACGTACAGCACCCCCGTCACGAGCGGCACGCCGACGAGGACCAGGCCCCCCGTCGCCACCGCCGACCCCGGGATGGTGGCGGGGTCGAGCGGTTCCCGGGTGACCCTGCCGCCGGCGTCCACCCACACGGACACCCCCGTCCCGGCCGGGGCGCCGGGGCGCACGTGCAGGACGCCCTCGCGCGGCTCCCCGTACGGCCCCGGCCAGGTGGCGCGCGCCGGCGCCGCCCCGGCCACGCGGTCCCCGGGTTCCTCCGGGTGGTCCACGCCGGGGGCGTCCTCGAGCAGCACGGCGCGCACGCGGTGCCGCTCGGCGGCCTGCGCCTCGGCCTGCGCCTCGAGGGAGTGCCGCGTGGCGGTCGTGGCGGCCACCGCCAGGGGTGCGGCGGCCAGCAGGGCGAGGACGACGGCGAGCCGGCCGAGCACCTGCAGCCGGTCGGTGCCGCGCTTGAGCGGCCCCGAGCCCAGGGTGAACCACCTGACGGGGTGCAGCGGGCCGTTCACGGCGGGTCCCGGGGATCACGCGGGCGGCGCGGGCGCCCGGCGCGGCGGGCGGGGGAGCAGGAAGGCGGCCAGCCACCCCACGACGGCGAACCCGCCGACCACCACGATCGCGGTGAGGAACGGGGGGTTGCCCGCGGCAGCCGCGCCCACGAGCACCGAGCCGGCGATCGCGACGCCGAGCGAGGACCCGAGGTTGGAGACGCTGCGCGAGACCCCGGAGATGTCGCCCTGGACGTGCTCCGGCCACGCCGACTGCACCACGTTGACCGACGCGGTCAGCATCGCGCCGACGCCGAAGCCCATGAGGAACAGTCCGGGCCAGAACGTCCAGATCGCGGAGTCCTGGCGGGCCAGCGCCAGCAGCAGCGCGAGCCCCGCGACGGTGAGCGTGAAGCCGGCCCGGATCAGCAGGCGCTGCGGGTGCCGGCTGGCCATCCGCTGCGCCGCGCCGGAGGACAGCAGGATGCCCACGGTGGCCGGCACCAGCATGAGCCCGGTCTGCACGGCCGAGTAGCCCCGCTCCTGCTGCAGGAAGACCGAGATCACGAAGAACGAGCCCTGCATGACCAGCCACTGCACGGTCTGGGTGGTCAGCCCCAGGTTCGACGTGCGGTTGCGGAACAGCGACGGCGAGACCAGCGGCGTGCGGCCGTGCCGCTCGCGGTTCTGCGCGTGGAGGAGGAAGACGGCCAGGAACACGCCGCCGAGGGCGACCAGGACCCACACCCGGGACGAGGTCCAGCCCTGGGTCCCGGTCTGCAGGATCCCGAAGACGACGAGGAACAGCCCGGCGGCCGACAGGACGGCACCCAGCAGGTCGAAGCGCGGGCGCTGCGCCGGCAGCGGCGGGTCGTCGATCCGGCGGGCCAGCAGCACGATCAGGGCCACGACGACGGCCTGCAGCACGAACGACGCCCGCCAGCTCACGTAGCTGGTGATCAGGCCGCCGATCAGCGGCCCGGCGGCGGCACCCAGCCCCGCGGCGCCGCTGACGACGCCGAACCACTTGGCGCGGGTCTTCACGTCGTCGAACACGACGGTGATGAGGATGTAGATCGGCGGGATGAGCAGCGCCGACCCGATCCCCTCGAGGAGCGAGTAGCCGACGGTCAGCAGGAGCAGCCCCGGCGCGAGCGCGGCCAGCAGGGCGCCGGCGCCGTAGACCGCCAGGCCGAGGACGAAGCAGCGCTTGCGCCCCCAGATGTCGGTGAGCTTGCTGCCGGGGATCATCAGCGCCGCCATCGTCAGCGTGAACAGCGTGATGGTGGTCTGGATCCCCGCGACGTCGGTGTCGAGGTCGTCGGCGATCGTGCTGATCGCGACGTTCATGTTCGACGCCGCGTAGCTGGCGATGAACTGCGCGAGGGCGAGCGGCAGGACGACCGCCCCGGCCGTCGCGGTGGCCGCCGCGCCCGCGGCGCCGGTCCTGGTCACGGGAGGACCTCCGGGTGGGGATCGGCGCCGCGGCGGACGGGGTCAGGACGTGCGCTGCTCGGGGATGGCGTCGGCCAGGGCCTCGGCACCCAGGACGGCGCGCAGGATGTTGCCGGCGGCCGCGGTGATGCGCGGGGTGCCCACCAGCGGGGCGATGGCGACGAGCACGGCCTGCGCCTGCTCGACGGTGACGCCCGAGTCCTGGGCCATGCCGAGGGTGACCGCGTAGGACGCCGGCGGCGCGCCGACGGCCACGAGCACGGCCAGGCGGACGAGCAGGTAGGTGTCGGGGTCCAGGCCGGAGCGCTCGAGCGCGTCGAGGTTCATGGCGAGGACGGTCTCGATGACCGGGGCGTCTCCCCGGGCGAGGCCGTCGAGGGTGTCGTCGGGGACGGTCTGGGTCATGGCTCCTCCTGGGGTGGGCCGACGGCGGGGGTGGACCGGCGGTGCCCAGCCTCGGCAGCGCGGGCGCCGCCGGACCTCCCCCTGCGCGGACGACCCGGCCGGCTCAGCCGGCGCCGACGACGTGCGGCGCGCGCCCGTCGAGAGCCGCGTCGAGGGTGACGGCCGCGTCGATGAGGGCCAGGTGGGTGAACGCCTGCGGGAAGTTGCCGATCTGCTCGCCGGTGAGGGCGATCTCCTCGGAGTACAGGCCCACGTGGTTGCCGTAGGTCAGCATCTTCTCGAAGGCGGTGCGGGCGTCCTCGAGCCGGCCGGCGCGGGTGAGCGCGTCGACGTAGGCGAACGTGCACAGCGAGAACGTCCCCTCCGACCCGCGCAGCCCGTCGGGGGAGGCCTCGGGGTCGTAGCGGTAGACCAGGCTGTCGGTCACCAGCTCGCGGTCCATCGCCCGCAGGGTCGACTCCCACATCGGGTCGCGGCCGTCGATGAACCCGACGGTGGGCATCCGCAGCAGCGCGGAGTCCAGGACGTCGGTGTCGTAGTGCTGGACGAAGGCGTTGCGGGTGCGGTGGAAGCCGCGGTCGAGCACCTGGCGGTAGACGGCGTCCCGCTCGGCGGTCCAGCGCCCGAGGGAGGCGGGCCGGCCGTGCTCGGTCGCCAGCCGGATGCCGCGGTCGAAGGCCACCCAGCTCATGACCCGCCCGTAGGTGAACGGCTCCCGCCCGCCGCGGGTCTCCCAGATGCCCTCCTCCGGCTGGTCCCAGTTGTCGGCCAGCCAGTCGAGCACCCGGGTGACCGCCGCCCAGCCCTGCGCGGGCAGCGGCAGGCCGGCCCGGATGCCGCTGTAGAGGCTGTCCAGCGCCTCGCCGTAGATGTCGAGCTGCAGCTGCTCGGCCGCGCCGTTGCCGATGCGCACCGGGGCCGAGCCCCGGTAGCCGCGCCAGTGCTCGAGCACGTCCTCCTTGAGGTCGGAGGAGCCGTCGATCCGGTACATGATGTTGAGCGGCCCGCTGTCGCTGCCCGCCCGCTCGCGGATCCGGTCGCCGAGCCAGCGCCCGAAGTGCCCCGCCTCCTCGCGCATCCCCAGCCGCAGCAGCGCGTGCACGGAGAACGACGCGTCCCGCACCCAGGTGAAGCGGTAGTCCCAGTTGCGCTCCCCGCCGACCTGCTCGGGCAGGGCCGCCGTCGGTGCGGCCACGATGCCGCCGCTGGGCGCGTAGGTCATGAGCTTCAGCGTGATCGCCGACCGCTGGACGTCCTCGCGCCAGCGGCCGCGGTAGGTGGACCGGTCCACCCAGGACCGCCAGCCGGCGATCGTCTCGGCGAGCAGCGCCCGGATCTCGGAGGGGCGGACCTCCCGCGGCCGGGCCTCCGCGCCGGTCTGCAGCACGACGCCGCGGAGCTGCCCCGCCTCCAGCGTGAGCGTGGCGTGCACGTCGGTGCCGTCCAGCCGGGCCTGCCCCAGCCGCTCGTCGTCGGGCTCGCGGACCAGGTGCAGCGTCATCCGGGCGCTGTCGGACGTGAAGACGGCGCCGCCGGAGGAGGCCTCCACCCGGTGGGCCTGCCGGCCGTAGTCGAAGCGCGGGGCGACGTCGATCTCGAAGTCCACCCGCCCCCGGACGCACTGGACCACGCGCACGATGCGGTGGTCGTCGGTGGCTGCGGTGCCGGCCATCGGCATGAAGTCGAGGACCTGCCCCATGCCGCCCGGGGTGAAGAAGCGGGTCACCAGGACGGCGGTGTCGGGCAGGTACATCTGCGAGGACGTGTACTCGGTGCCGGCCGGGCGGATGCGGAAGTGCCCGCCGCGCTCGTCGTCCAGGATCGCGCCGAAGACGCTCGGCGAGTCGAACCGGGGGGAGCAGAACCAGTCGATCGACCCGTCGGTGGTGACCAGCGCGGCGGTCTGCAGGTCGCCGATGATCCCGTGGTCGGCGATGGCCGTCTCGGGCCGGGCGGTCGCGGGCGGGAGGGTGTCGGTCATGGCGGCGACCGTGCTGCCGGGGACGGGCGGTCGCCTCATCCCCGGTGGGTGATGAACCCCGGACCCCCTGCCCCCCAGGGTGGGACGCCGTCGGCGGGCGCCCCGCCTCTGCCGCGGCAGGGAGGTGGGTCCCGTGCGCCGCTTCGCCACCGGTCTGCTGCTGCTCGTCAGCACCGTCGCCCTCGTCCTGGCGAGCACGTCGCTGTGGCTGCGCCAGAACGTGGTCGACACGCAGGCGTTCGTGACCAACGTGGAGACGGTCGTGGACCTCCCGGAGGTGGAGGCCCGCGTCACCGAGCAGGTCACGACGACGGTGATGGCCACCAGCGAGGTGCAGACCGCCATCGACGACGTCGTCGCGGCGCTGCCCGAGCGGCTGCAGACGTACCGGTCGACGGTGGAGGGCGGCGTCAGCTCGCTCGTGTCGGCCGGCGTGAGCCGGCTGCTGGCCTCCGACCCGTTCCGCCCGCTGACCGAGGCCGCGCTCACCTCCGCGCACGACCAGCTGGTCGCCGGCGAGGCGGTGCGGTTCACGCTCGGGCAGGCGAAGGACCGCATCCCCGCCTCGCTCCGGGACGGCCTCGCCGGCCAGGTCCTCGACCTCGTGCCCGACGACGTCGGCGTCACCCTGCTGACCCCGGCGCAGAACCCGGAGGTCTACAACGCCGTCGACCTGCTCCGGTCGGTCTGGTGGTGGCTGGGCCTGGTGTCGCTCGGCACGCTCGCGGGCGCGCTCGCCGTCTCCCGGCACCGGCGCGGCACCCTGCGGGCCTGGGCGGTGACCACGGCGGTCCTCGCCCTGCTGGTCCTGCTTGCCCTGCGGATCGGCCGCGGTCTGGTGGTCCAGGGAGCCCGGCCGGACAACCGGGACGCCGTGGGCGCGGTGTACGACGTCTTCGCCGGCGACCTGCGGTCCTGGACGCTGTGGCTGCTGGTCGGCGCCGTGCTCCTCGGCGTGCTGACCGTCGCGTGGGGGCGGCTCGGCCTCGTCGCCGGCGTGCGGCGGGGCGCGGCGTCGGCCCGGGACGAGCTGCGGCGCCGCCGGGAGCGGGCGCGGGCGGCGCGGGCGGCCACCGCCGGGGAGGCGGCCGACGGCACCGGGCCCGGGGCCGTGGTCACCGCCCGGGAGCCCTGGACGCGGCGGACCGTCGTCTGGGCGCGCGCGTTCGCCGACGGCCTGGACCTGCCCGGCCGGACCGCCCGGTGGGGCGCGGCGGTGCGCGACCACCTCGGCCCGGCGCGGTGGGCCGGGATCGCGCTCGGTGCCGTGGTGCTGCTGCTCTGGCCGTCGCCGACCCTGTCGGTGCTGATCTGGGTCGGCGCCCTGGTGGCGCTGTGGATCGGTGCCCTGGAGTGGCTGAGCGGCCGCGCGCCGGCCGCGGCCCCGGCCGCGCCGGGACCGGGCGTCCCCGCCGCGGACGGGGTGCCGGCCGGGGTGCCCGCCCCCCGCCCGGGGCCGGAGGTGGGCGGCGTGCTGGTCGGTGCCGCCGCCACGGCCCCCGGGACGGCGGCGGCGGGGACGGCCGGAGGGCCGGCGGGAGCCGGGCCGCTGCCCGCGCCCGCGCCGGTCCCCGAGGCCGAGCGGCTGGTCCCGGCGCTGCCCCCGGAGGCGATCTCCACCCTCGAGGACCGGCTCGACCTGCTGCTGCGCCTGGGCGCCGCCCGTGACGCCGGCGTGCTGTCCGAGGAGGAGTTCCTCCGGGTGAAGGGCCGGCTGCTGGCCTCGTGAGCGTGGCCTCGTGAGCGTGGCCTCGTGAGCGGGCCGGGTCAGCCGTCACCGCCGGGCGCGGCGGCACCCGTCTGGGCCGCCCGGCGGCGGTCCACGGCGCCGAGGAACAGCTTGAGCACGAGCCCGATGAGCACCAGGTCGCCGACCATCAGCAGCGTGGTGAGGACCCGGGCGACGGTGCTGACCGCGGTGATGTCGCCGAAGCCCACCGTGGTGAACACGGTGACCACGAAGTAGACGCCGTCGACGCGGTCCAGCGGCTCGCTGAACGCCCGCGGGTCGGTGCCGGACAGCTGCACGAACACGGTCGCGAACAGCAGCAGGAACAGCGGCAGCGACAGCGCGATGCCCTCGACCGCCTGCAGCCCCGGGTGCCGCGAACGCAGGATCGCCCGCACCTGCACGACGACCAGCACGCCGACGGCGAGGACCCCGGCACCGAGCGCGAGGACCGTGCCCGCGGTGAACGCCCGGTCGAGGGGGAGCAGGGCGTAGACGACGAGCAGCCCCGCCGTCGTGAGCAGCGTCCGCGCGACGCCCCGCAGCAGCGGGCCGCGCCCGGGCAGGCCGTGCGGCAGCTCCGCCGGCCCGGCGGTGGCGCCGGGTGGCCGGTCGGTGCTCGCCGGGCCTCCCACGCGCGCAGCGTCCCGGTGCCCGTCCGCGCCGCGGATCACCCGGCCCGGGTGACCCGGGTCAGACGTCGCGCTGCACGGGCACCCGGCCCGCGGCGGCCGCCTCGGCCAGCTGGCGGTGGTCGCCCTCGGTGACGTCGGCGCACGCCTCCGCGTAGTCGGCGAGCGCGTGCTCGAACGCCGGCGAGGAGCCCAGGTAGCCGGTGATCGCGATGCGGTCGCCGGTGCGGGCGTGCGCCCGGGCGAGGCACCAGGCGCACACCGTGCCGAGGGTCTGCAGCCCGTCGGGGCGCAGGTCGCCGAGCTCGATCGACCCCTTCCAGTCCCGCAGCTGCCGGAGGTAGAAGTCCCGCTCCACGCCGTCGACGCCGGCGGTCCGCTCCCAGCCGAGGAACACGTCGCTGGCCTGCTGCATGAGGCGCTGGCCGGCCACCACCCGCTCGCCCTGGTGGGTGTAGCGGCTGGGCCCGACGAACTCGGCGTGCACCGAGGGGCCGGCCTCCTTGACCTGGAGCAGCAGCGGGTCGTCGTCGTCGCGCCCGACGAGCAGGACCACCCAGCAGCGGGTGCCCACGCTGCCCACCCCGACGACCTTGCGGGCCATGTCGACGTACGCGTACCGCTCCAGCAGGGTGCGGCGGTCCACCTGCAGCGAGCTCCGGTACTGCCGGATCAGGCCGTGGAAGGCGCCGGCCGGGTCCGGTCCCTCCGCCCCGGGCACGAGGTCGCGCAACGGCGTCAGCAGCGGGGGCTCGGCCTTGATCCGCAGCCGGCCGTCGACCACCTCGGTGAGCTTGCCGAACGCCTGGAGGCTGTCGCGGGTCCGCGCCCGCTCCAGCGCGCGGGTCAGCCGCTTGCGCGCGCCCGGTCCCAGCTGCGGGGCCAGGTCCCGCTGCAGCGCCTCGGCGTCGAGGCCGGCGTACCAGACCTCGATGTCCCGCTGGGCGGCGAACTCCGCCATCGCCGTCCGGTAGCGCGCGCCGGCGGCGACGGTGACCGCCCGCCGCTGCTTGCGGGGGAGGCCGTTCTCCCGGGCGGCCAGCTCCAGGCTGGCGACCAGCCGCCGGACGTCGTGCTCGAACGGGCCGGGCAGGGTCTCGTCGAAGTCGTTGGTGTCGAACACCAGCCGCCGCTCGGGGGAGCCGAACAGCCCGAAGTTGGCCGCGTGCGCGTCCCCGCACATCTGCACGGTCAGCCCCGAGCGGGACGCCCCGGCCTGGTCGGAGGCCATGACGCGGGCGGCGCCGCGGTAGTAGGCGAAGGGGGACGCCAGCATCCGCCCCCAGCGGATGGGCACCAGCTCGGGCACCCGGCCGGCCGTCTGCTCCTCGAGCAGGGTGAGCGGGTCGCGGGTGCGGGTGGCCCGCGGGGACTCGGCGAGCGCGTCGAGCGGGGCGCCGGCGCGCAGCGCCTTCCCGGCGGCCCGCCGCTGCTGCGGCGTGGGCCGCGGCGGCCGCCCGGCCCCGTGCGGCGGCCGGTCCTCGACGACGACCGCCGTCCCGGTCAGCACCTCGTTGCCGTCCAGCACGGTGCCGCCGCCCCCGCGGCGCGCGTCCCGGGTCGTGGTGGTGGTCCGGGCCGTCCGGCGTCCGGCTGCGCCTGCGCTCATGGCCCGACGGTGCCGGGACGGGCGGCGCGGTGGCCTCATCCGGTGGGGATGAGGCCGTCCCGCTCCCGGACGGCGACCCTCGGCGCCGGAACTCAGCCCGTGAGGAGACCGCGATGAGCACCGACCTGTCCCGTCCCTCCGTGACCGCCCCGCCCCGGCGCAGCGGCGCGCGCGTGGTGGTCGGGCTGCTCGGCCTGGCCGTCGTGGTCCTCGGGGTCGTGCTGCTGGCCAACCCGGTGGCCGCCGCGCGCAGCCTCGCCCTGCTCGTCGGGATCTCGTTCATCGCCGGGGGGCTCCTGGAGATCGCCGTCGGGTGGGACTCGGGGCGCTCCCGCGGGGCGTCGGTGCTGCTGGGCGCCGTCCTCGTGGTCGGCGGCGTGCTGGCCGCGGTCTGGCCCGGCGTGACGCTGTGGACGCTCGTGCTGGTCACCGGGCTGTCGCTGATCGTCCACGGCGCCGGCCGGATCGCGCTGGCCGCCGTCGGGCGGGACCGGGTCGACGGGCGGGGCTGGCTGGCCGCGCTCGGCGTCGTCGACGTGGTCGTCGGCGTGCTGGCCCTCACCTGGCCGGAGGCCACGGTCCTGGTGCTGTGCGTCCTGTTCGGCATCCAGGTGCTGTTCCTCGGCCTGGCGCTGGTGGTCGTCGGCTTCCTGCGCCCCGCCGGCAGCCAGTGACGGGGCCCCGGGGACACCCGGGACGACGAGGACGGACGAGGAGGACGGGAGCCGACATGCCAGGACTGCTCCGCGGCGTCGCACGGACCGCCGCCATCGCCGGCACGGCCACCGCCGTGTCCAACCGCGTCTCCCGGCGCCAGGCCCACCGGTGGGCCGAGCAGCAGGCCCCGGAGGCGCCGCCGCAGGCGCCCGCGCCGGTGCCCCCGCCGCGCGTGGACACCGACACCAAGCTCGCCCAGCTGCGCGAGCTGGGCCGGCTGCACGAGTCCGGAGTCCTGGACGACGCCGAGTTCGCACTGCAGAAGAGCCGGGTCCTCGACTCCTGACCCTCTCCTCCTGACCCCGGGCCGCCGGCCCGGTGCACCCATCCCCGAGGGAGCAAGTACATGGCCACCATGACCGTCTGGACGTTCCCCACCGCCGACGGCGCCGAGCGGGCCCAGGCCACGCTCGGCGACCTGCAGCGGCGGGGCCTGATCAAGATCCACGACGCGGCGATCGTCACCTACCCGGAGGGGGCGCGGAAGCCGAAGACGCGTCAGCTGAACAACCTGGCCGGGGCCGGCGCCCTGGGCGGCGCGTTCTGGGGGATGCTGTTCGGCCTGATCTTCCTCGTCCCGCTGCTCGGCATGGCGGTCGGCGCGGCGATGGGTGCCCTCACCGGCAGCATGACCGACGTCGGCATCGACGACGCCTTCATCCGCCGGATGCGCGAGGAGATCCGGCCGGGGACCTCGGCGCTGTTCGTCCTCTCCTCGGACGCGGTCGTGGACCGGGTCCGGGAGGCGTTCGAGGGCCAGGACATGACCCTGGTGGAGAGCAACCTGAGCAACGACCAGGAGGCCAAGCTGCGCGAGGTCTTCGCCGACACGGAGGCGCCGGCGCCCGCGACGGCGGGCTGAGCTCTCCCTGGACGGGGCCCGGCCGCAGCCGCGTGCGGCCGGGCCCCTCCGCGTGCCGTCGGCCGGTCAGTGCACGAGCGCCTTGAGCACGACCAGCCCGGTGCCGACGAGGGCCACGAGCGCGCCCCGGAGAGCCGCGGAGCCGGGGGGCGACCCGGCGAAGCGGGCGGCCCAGTAGCCGTAGAACCCGATCAGGCCCACCCCGGACCACTTGGCGACGGTGAACGCGGTGCCGGTCGTGAGCACGCCGAGCGCGGCCAGCAGGAAGAACACGGCGGGGAACACCACGCCGAACCCGACCGCCCCGGCGTCCTCGGTCATGTGCACCACTTCGGTGCGGGTGACCCGCCGCCGCGTGCTGGTCTCGGTGCCCACCACGCCGCTGTAGACCTCGGCGAGCCCCACGGCCGCGGCGGTCCCGAGCAGCCACACGGCCATCACCCACGGCGACGGCGGGTGCTGCTCGACCGCGACCACCAGCGCCAGGCCGATGATCGAGCCGTAGACGACCCGGCCGACCTGCCGGGAGCCCAGGTGCGCCTCGAGTCCGGCTCGCATGGGCCGCAGCGTGGGGGGCCGCCCGCGGGCCGCACATCGTCCGCCCGGTGCGATCCCGGCGGCCCCGGGCGTCCGTAGCGTCGGCGCCCCCACGTGCGTGTGGAGCCGTCCATGACGACCGAACCGGTGACCCGAGACGCCTCGGTGGCGCCCGCCGTCCCCGCGCCGCGCCGGGCGCCGGAGGAGGGGCCCCCGCGCCGGCCGGGCCGCCGGTGGCTGCGCCGGCTGCCGCGGTACCGCTGGAGCGGGCTGGCCGGGGCCGTGCTGCTCGGCTGCCTGTCCCTGACGCCGTCGCTGCTGCCCCGCGGCTGGGTGGTCCAGGGCCTGGTCGCGGGGATCACCGCGGCGATCGGCTACGGGCTGGGGACCGGCCTCGCCTGGTTCGTCGCGGAGGCCACCGACCGCCGGATGTCCGCGCGCTTCCGGCGCCGCGCGTGGCAGGTGCTGGCCGTGGCCGGGACGGCGCTGGTCGTGGTCTCGCTGTGGCTCGGCGCGCGCTGGCAGCGCGAGGTCCACCTGCTCATGGGGCTCGACCCGCCGCGCGGGTACTCCTCCGCCGGCATCGTCGTCGTGGCGGTGCTGCTCTTCGTGGTCCTGGTCGCCCTGGGCCGGGGCGTCCGGTGGCTGGGCCGCGGGCTGGTGCGGCTGCTGGCCCGCGTGCTGCCGCGGCGGCTGGCCCGGCCGCTCGGCGTCGTGGGGATCGGGGCGCTGGTGCTGTTCCTGGTCAACGGCGTGCTGTTCCAGGGGCTGGTCGAGGCCGCGAACTCCGCGTTCAGCGTGCAGGACGACAGCACGGGGGAGGGCGCCGTCCGGCCCACCGGCGCCGAGCGGTCCGGTGGGCCGGGCTCGCTGCTGCGGTGGGAGGAGCTCGGCCGGCAGGGGCGGATCTTCGTGGGCACCGGCCCGACGCCGGAGGACCTCGCCGCGTTCTCGGGGCGGCCGGCGCTCCCGCCGGTGCGCGTGTACGCCGGGCTGGCGTCGGCCGAGGACGTCGAGGAGCGCGCGGACCTCGCCGTCCGCGACCTGGAGCGGGCCGGCGGCTTCGACCGGGCGGTGCTCGCCGTGGTCACCACCACCGGGACCGGCTGGGTCGACCCGGCGGCCGGCGCGGCGCTGGAGCACGTGTTCAACGGGGACACCGCGATGGTGTCCATGCAGTACTCCTACCTGCCCAGCTGGCTGTCCTTCCTCGTCGACCAGGCCAAGGCGCGGGACGCCGGGCGGGCGCTGTTCGACGCGGTGTACGGCACCTGGTCCCGGCTGCCGGTGGCCGAGCGGCCGGACCTGCTGGTGCTCGGCGAGAGCCTCGGCAGCTTCGGCGGGGAGGCCGCGTTCAGCGGCCTGGCCGACATCCAGAACCGGGCCTCCGGGGTCGTCTGGGCGGGGCCGCCGAACTTCAACGCGCTGTGGCGGGACCTGGTCGCCGACCGGGACGAGGGGTCGCCGGAGTGGCGCCCGGTGCTCGACGGCGGGCGGACCGCGCGGTTCGCCGACGAGGCCGCCGACCTGGCCGCGCCGCCCGCGCCGTGGGGGGACTCCCGGGTCGTCTACCTGCAGAACGCCTCGGACCCCATCGTCTGGTGGTCCCCCCAGCTGCTGCTGACCCGGCCGAGCTGGCTCGAGGGGCCGCGCGCGCCGGACGTGTCCGAGGCCATGACGTGGCTGCCGTTCGTCACCTTCTGGCAGGTCACCGCCGACATGGCGTTCTCCACGAGCGCCCCGGACGGGCACGGCCACCGGTACACGGCCGACTACGCCGACGCGTGGGCCGCGGTCGCGCAGCCGCCCGGGTGGACCGATGCCGACACCGCGCGGCTGCGGCCGCTGCTCGGCCGGTACTGACGCGGCCGGCGCGGGCACGTGACGGCGTCGGCCCGCGCCCGGCTGCGCAGCGGGACCGTCGTCGCGGCGATCGCCGTGCTGGCCGTGGCCGGCCCGCTGGTGCGCCCGCCGTGGTGGGTGCGCGGCCTCACCGGCGCCGCCCTGCTCGCGGGGGCGCGCCTGTCCGGGCTCGGCTGGACGGAGCTGGGCCTGGGCCGCGACCGGCTGGCGGCGGGCTGCCGGTGGGCGCTCGGGGCGGTGGGCGTCGTCGGCGCCGTCTACCTCGTGGGGGTCCTGGTCCCGCCGACCCGGCCGGCCTTCCTGGACGACCGCTACGACCTCCCGCTCCCCGGCGTGCTGGCGAAGGTGCTCCTCAGCATCCCGCTGGGCACGGTGGTCCTCGAGGAGGTCGCGTTCCGCTCGGTGCTCTGGGCGGCGCTGGCCCGGCACTGCCGGCCGTGGCCGGTGCTGGTCACCACCGCGGTGGCGTTCGGCCTGTGGCACGTCCCGACCGTGCTGGTCGCCGAGGGCGGCGACCGCGGCCTCCCCGCCGGCGTGGTCGCGGGCACCGTCGCGGTGACCACCGCGGGCGGCCTGGTGTTCGGCGGGCTGCGCCGGCGCAGCGGCAGCGTCGTCGCCGCGGCCGGCGCGCACTGGGCGACCAACGCGCTCGGCGTCCTCGCCGGGCCCCTGGCGCGGCGGCTGGACGCGGCGGGCGGGTCCCCGGGCCTCGTCCTCGGCGGGTGAGGCCCGGGACCGCCCCGTCCCGGGACCGTGGCACGGTCCCGGGAACGTCCGTCCCCCGGGGCGAGGAGGCGGAGATGAGCGTGGCCGTCGAGCCGGTCCCGGCGGACGGCGACGCCGTCCCCGGCGCGGACGCGGTCCTCGGGCCGCTCGTGGCCCGGCTGTCGCAGGAGTACGGCGCGGACCCGGTGGAGGTCCGGGCGCGGGCGGTGGCCGCGTTCGCGGCGTTCGCCGGCGCCCGCGTGCAGGTGTTCGTCCCGATCCTGGTGGAGAAGCGGCTCCGTGAGCGCTACCGCGTCCGGCGGACGGCCGGCTGACCCGGCCGGCTCCCGCCGGCCGGGGAGGGCCGGGACGCCGGTCCCGCCCGGGCTCCGGGCGCTGCGCGGCTACCGCCGGTCCTGGCTGCCCCGCGACGTCGCCGCCGGGGTGGTCCTGACCACGCTGCTCGTGCCGCAGGGCATGGCGTACGCCGAGCTGGCGGGGCTGCCGGCGATCACCGGCCTCTACACGACCATCACCTGCCTGCTGGCGTACGCCGTGTTCGGCCCGTCCCGCATCCTGGTGCTCGGCCCCGACTCCTCGCTCGGCCCGATGATCGCGGCGACCGTCCTCCCGCTGGTGGTCGCGGGCGGGGACCCGGAGCGGGCGGTCGCGCTGGCGTCGGTGCTCGCCCTGATGGTCGGGGTGGTGATGGTCGTGGCCGGCTGGACCGGCCTCGGCTTCGTCGCCGACCTGCTGTCGAAGCCGACCATGATCGGCTACATGAACGGGCTGGCCCTGACCATCCTGGTCGGCCAGCTGCCCAAGCTGCTCGGGTTCTCGGTGGACGCCGACGGGGTGGTCGGCGAGGCGGCCGGCTTCGCGGAGGGCGTGGCGCAGGGGCAGGCGGTGCCGGCCGCGGCGGCGGTCGGGCTGGGCGGGGTCGTGCTGGTCCTCGTGCTGCAGCGGTGGTGGCCGAAGGTGCCGGCGGTGCTGGTCATGGTCGTGCTGGCCATCGCCGGCAGCGCGGCGTTCGACCTCGGGGAGCGGGGGGTCGACCTGGTCGGGGAGCTGCCGCAGGGCTTCCCGCCGCTGACGATCCCGTCGGTCGGCTGGTCCGACCTCGGCGTGCTCGTCGCCGGCGCGCTGGCGATCGCGCTGGTCTCCCTGGCCGACACCATCTCGACGGCGTCGTCGTTCGCGCAGCGCACCGGCCAGGAGGTGCACGGCGGGCAGGAGATGGTCGGCATCGGGACGGCGAACCTGGCCGCCGGGCTGTTCCAGGGCTTCCCCGTGAGCACCAGCGCCTCGCGCACCGCCGTCGCCGAGCGGGCCGGCGCCCGCACCCAGCTGACCGGGGTCACCGGCGCCGCGCTGGTGCTCGTGATGATCGTCTTCCTGCCCGGCCTCTTCCGCGACCTGCCGCAGGCGGCGCTGGCGGCGGTCGTCATCACCGCGTCCCTGTCGCTGGCCGACCTGCCGGGCACCGTCCGGCTGTGGCGCCAGCGCCGCGTCGAGTTCACCCTCTCGCTGGCCGCCTTCGCCGGCGTGGCGCTGCTCGGGGTGCTGCCGGGCATCGCGGTCGCCGTCGGCCTGTCGATCCTCAACGTGTTCCGCCGGGCCTGGCACCCCTACGAGACCGAGCTGGGCCGGGTCGCCGGCCTGCCCGGCTACCACGACGTGCACTCCTACCCGGACGCCGGCCGTCTCCCGGGCCTGGTCATCTACCGGTTCGACGCGCCGCTGTTCTTCGCCAACGCCAAGACCTTCCGGGACGAGGTGACCGCGCTGGCCCGCAGCGAGCCCGCGCCCCGGTGGGTCGTCGTCGCGGCCGAGCCGGTCACCGACGTCGACACCACCGCCGCCGACGTGCTGTTCGAGCTGGACCGGACCCTCGCCGGCCGCGGGCAGAGCCTGGTGTTCGCCGAGCTCAAGGACCCGGTGCGCCGCAAGATCGAGCGCTACGGCCTCGCCCGCGAGATCGGCGCGCGGGACTTCTTCCCCACGATCGGGGCCGCGGTCCGGGCCTTCCAGCAGGAGACCGGCGCCGACTGGCCGGACGCCGGCCCGTCCGCCGCCTCCCCGCCGTCGCGCGTCCCCGGCCCGCGGGACGCGCCGCCGGACGCGGGCCGGGGCAGCGGCGCTCAGCCGTCCGTGCCGGGCGCCTGAGCGGTCCGGTCCGCGCCGACCGGTGCCGGCCGGGCCGGGGGAGCAGCCGGTTCCACCCGGGGCGGCCGGCCCCGCGCCAGGGACCACAGCGACGACCACTGCACCCGGGCCCGCGGCGCGCGGACGCCGGGGCGGTCCCGCGGCAACCGGACCCGCAGCACCCCCGGGCGGACCGTGCACCGCACCGGCGTGGCCAGCCGCACCGTCTCGCCGTCGATGCCGACGGGGACCTCGGGCACGTCGGCGGTGACCAGCACCTCCCGTGCCTCCGCCGTCCGGATGCCCCGCTGGTGGGCGCCGCGCAGCAGATCGACGGCCTGCCGCGCGCTGTCGACCCGGATCGCGATGACGCCGAGCACGCCGCGGTCCAGGCGGGACCGGCGGCCGATCCCGGCGAGGTCGGACTCGTCGTAGGAGCCGTTGCTGACCAGCACCGCCTGCGGCCCGTCGACCACCAGCGACCCCGCCTGGGCGCGCAGGTGCGCCCCGCGCCGCCGGCTGAGGAGGTCGGGCAGCGCCGCGAGGGTGGTGCCGGCCTTGTCCTCCCGGTACCCGGGGTCCTCGACGATCTCGGCGTACGCGCCGAAGGAGGCGTTGTTCACGAACGGCCGCCCGTTGACCGCGCCCAGGTCGATCCGCGCCTCCACGCCGTCGCGCAGCGCGTCGAGGCAGCGGGACGGGTCCTCCCGGTCCAGGCCGAGGTCGAGCGCGAAGTGGTTGCGGGTGCCGGCGCTGATCACCAGGAACGGCACGCCGTGCTCGGCGGCGACGTCGGCCACCAGCGCCTGCGTGCCGTCGCCGCCGGCCACGCCCAGCAGGTCCGCGCCGCGGGCGAGCGCGTCGCGGGCGAGCTGCTGCACGTCGGTCCCCGGCCGGTCCAGCAGCGCCACCTCCGCGCCGAGCTCCTCCGCCCGCTCCCGCAGCGCGAACCGGCCGACCTTGCCGCCCCCGGACCGCGGGTTCATCACGAGGAACGGGTGGCGGGGCGGCGGCACCTCGGTGACCGGCAGCGCCCACGCCGACGGGTCCGGCCGCAGCGCGGCGCGCGCGGTGCCCAGCGCGGCGGCCCAGAGCAGCGCGGCCAGGACGGCGGACAGCACCAGGTCCTCGGCCAGGAAGACGACGACGAGCGCGAGCGGGGCCGCCACCACCAGCGCGAGGGCGAACCACCGCTTGACGCGGCCGTGGCGCAGGAACCAGAAGACCCCGGCGACGACGGCGACGGCGGTCCCCACCACGACTGCCGTCAGCCAGAGGCCGCGTCCGTTGGCGGACTCCAGCAGCACGAGCAGGGCGGCGGCGGCCAGCGCCAGCGCGCCGCGGGCCTCCCACCGTCGGGTCCGCGAGGTCTCCACGGCGCACCTCCTCCGGCCGGCGGAGGGGATGCTGCCCGGCGCCGGGGCGGTCCGGGCTCACCCTCCGGGGACGGTTCCCCGGCCAGGGGTGGCGCTGCGAGCCCGGTTTACCGAAACTGGAACGGCCCCGCCGGGCCGGCGACGGAGGGCCTCCGGTCCGTGGCGCGCCGGCCCGGCGGCGGTCTGCGGGGAAGGACGGGGTGGCGTGGCGGCGAGCGCGGCGGACCTGCGGCGGCGGTGGGCGGCGGGGGAGCCCGCGCACGGGCTGTGGAGCCTGCTGCCCGGCGCGGTCACCGGCGAACTGCTGGCGCGCACCGGCGCCGCCTACGTCGTCGTGGACCTGCAGCACGGCGCCACCGCCGAGGCCGACCTGCCGGGGACCGCGGCGGCCATCGCCGCCGCGGGCGCGGTGCCGCTGGTCCGGACCCGCAGCCCTGCCTTCGCCGACGTCGGCCGCCCGCTCGACCTCGGCGCCCGCGGCGTGATCGTGCCCAACGTCCGCGACGCCGCGCACGCCCGCGAGGTGGTGGTGGCCACCCGCTACGCGCCGGCCGGGACCCGGTCGATCGGGCGGCTGTCCGGCGGCGCGGACGAGCCCCTGGTCGTGCTCATGGTGGAGGCCGCCGGCGCGCTCGAGGACCTCGACGCCCTGCTCGCCGTCGAGGGGCTGGACGGCGTGTACGTCGGCCCCGGCGACCTGTCCCTGTCGCTCGGGCTGACGGGGGAGGAGCACCGCGGGGAGCTGCGCGGCGTGCTGTCCTCGATCGTCGCGCGGGCGGTCGCCGCCGGCGTGCCCGTGGGCGTGCACGCCTACAGCGGGCAGGAGGCCGCGGGGTTCGCCGCCGAGGGCGCCACGATCGTCACGGTGGCCGTCGACGCCGCCGTGCTCGGCGAGGCGGCGGCGGGCCACCTCGGGGCCGCCCGCCGGGGGGCCGACCCCCGCTGACCGGGCCGCCCCCGCCGCGACGGGATACTCGTCCCGGCGGGGTCCGGCGGGCGGTCCCCGGTCGAGGAGGTCCCCGGAGTGCCCAGAGCCCTGCTGCTGGAGAACATCGACCCGGTGGCGGCCGACCTGCTGCGGGAGGCCGGTTACCAGGTGGAGTCCCTCCGGGGAGCGCTGGACGAGGCCGACCTGGTCGACGCGCTGGACGGCGTCGACCTGCTCGGGATCCGGTCAAAGACCCAGGTGACCGCCGAGGTCGTGCGCGCCCGGCCCGGCCTCGCGGCGGTCGGCGCCTTCTGCATCGGCACCAACCAGATCGACCTCGCGGCGGCCGCGGCCGCGGGGATCGCAGTGTTCAACGCGCCGTACTCCAACACCCGCAGCGTGGTGGAGATGGCGATCGCGGAGATCGTCATCCTGGCGCGGCGGCTGGTCGACCGGGACCGCGCGCTGCACGCCGGCACCTGGGACAAGTCGGCCGCCGGCAGCCACGAGATCCGCGGCCGCACGCTCGGCATCGTCGGCTACGGCAACATCGGCAGCCAGCTGTCGGTGCTCGCCGAGGCGCTGGGCATGCGGGTGCTGTTCTACGACCTCGAGGACAAGCTGGCGCTGGGCAACGCGGAGCGCTGCGACAGCCTGGAGGAGCTGCTCGAGCGGGCGGAGACGGTGACGCTGCACGTCGACGGGCGGGCCGGCAACGCCGGGCTGTTCGGCGCCGAGCAGTTCGCCCGGATGCGCCGGCGCAGCCTGTTCCTCAACCTCTCCCGCGGGTTCGTCGTCGACCACGAGGCGCTGCGCGAGCACGTCCTGTCCGGCCACATCGCCGGGGCCGCGGTCGACGTGTTCCCCCAGGAGCCGCGCGAGCAGGGCGACCCGTTCGACTCGGTGCTGCGCGGCCTGCCCAACGTCATCCTCACCCCGCACGTCGGCGGGTCGACGCAGGAGGCGCAGCACGACATCGGTCGGTTCGTCGCCGGCAAGCTCGTCGACTACACCACCACCGGGACGACGACGCTGAGCGTCAACCTGCCGACGGTGGCCCTGCACGGGTCGTCGGCGGCCCGGTTCGCGCTGCTGCACCGCAACGTGCCCGGCGTCCTCGCCCGCGTCGACGCGCTGGTCGGCGAGCACGGCCTCAACGTCGACGGCCAGGTCCTGGCCACCCGCGGCGAGCTCGGGTACGCGGTCACCGACGTGAGCGCCGAGCTGCCGGCGGACCTGCTGGCCGCGCTGCGCGCCCTGCCGGAGACCGTCCGGCTCACCACCGTGGGGCGCCGCCCCCGCTGAGCCCCTGTGAACACGGAACGGCCCCCCGGCTGACGCCGGGGGGCCGTCCTCGTGCGGCAGGTCAGCCGTTGACGCGGACCTGCATGAACCCGTCGTGGGCGCTGGTGCTCACCACGGTGATGCGGGTGCCGGTCTTCGGCACGTCCACGCCGGTCCAGCCGGTGGCGTCCGGCTGCTCACCCACCGCCACGTACCAGTCCTTCGTGTCGTCGAAGGTCGGCACGGCGGGCAGCCCGCCGTAGGTGCCGGCCACGCCGCTGTCCGGGTCGTGCAGCGTGATCCGGTCCGTCGCCTGCCGCCCGAAGGTGGAGTCGTAGGACTGGATGCGCGACCGGAAGGCCTCGCCGGCGATCCCGTTGTCCTCGTCGTCCGTCGGCTCGTAGAGCAGGCCCGGGTGGGCGTCGACCGGCAGGATCAGCCCGCCACCCGGGTGGGCGCCGACGTTGTTGTCCGCGTACTGGGTGTTCCAGTAGCTGATCAGCAGGCCGTCCTGGTACGGCAGCCGCTCGGCCCAGTCCGGACGAGTCGGGAAGCCGAAGTTGTACGGGCCGGTCTGCAGGCCGGCGTCGTAGCCGGTGTAGGCGCGGTTCTCGGCGATGTAGGCGTTGAAGAACGACTGCGTCGCCGAGCCCGTGGTGGTGGTGAACCCGTTCAGGGTCCAGGCCGTCACCGGGGTGCCGTCGATCGCCACGGCGTCGACCAGGAAGCCGGGCTCGGTGGCGGCGCCGTCGGTCCAGTAGCGGAAGCCCACCTGGGCGCCCGCCGGGACGCCGGCCAGGCTCGCCGACAGGTCGACCCACTGGCCACCGGTGCTGCCGGTGATGCCGTGACCGAAGTTCTGGCCGTTGGGATCGGTCGTGACCGACCGGTTGGTCGGCAGCGGGGTGAAGGTGCGGCCACCGTCGGTGGTGTAGACGGCGTAGGCGTAGTCCCAGTCCTGCTCGATCTGGTAGTTCACCTTGGCGGTGAGCGTCCCCGCGCCGGCGGGCAGCGCGGTCAGCATCGAGTGGTCGAGGTCGTCACCCTGGCCCGAGTACCAGAAGTCGGAGCCCTCGAAGGGAGTGCCGACGGTCGTGGTGACCTCGCGCTCCGGCAGCACGACGATCAGCGCCTGCGCCTGCTTGGTGGTGGATGTCGACGGGCCGAGGCGGGTGTCGGCCCGGGCGCCCGGCGCCACGACCTCGTAGTCCAGCCAGCCGAGCTGCAGCTTCTCCCACGCGCCCATGTGGATCGGCTTGGTGCCGATGCCGTCGGCCGGCTGGCCGCTGTTGCCGTAGGAGCCCGACGACATCAGCGTCCAGAAGGCGGTGCTGTTCTCCGCGCCGCCGCTGTTGCCGGAGGTGTCGTAGAGGTCCGGCAGGCCGAGGTCGTGGCCGAACTCGTGCGCGAACACACCGACGCCGCCGTTCTCCGGCTCGACCGTGTAGTCGCCGATCCAGTACTTCGACTGGCCGACCCGCGTGCCGCCGAGCGGGTTCACCGCGCCGTCGACGGTCGGGCCGCCGGCGCCGACGCGGGTGGTCTGGTTGTACCAGCGGTGCGACCAGATCGCGTCCTCGCCGAGCGCGCCGCCGCCGACCTCCTCGCCCATGCCGGAGTGCACGGCCTGGAAGTGGTCGATGTAGCCGTCGGCCTCGTCGAAGTCGCCGTCGCCGTCGTGGTCGTACCGGTCCCAGACGTCGAACTGCGAGAGGTACCCGTCGATCTCCGCGGCCGTCCTGCCCGAGGCCAGCTGGTCGGCGTACCAGGTGTTGACGGTCTCGTTGACGAACTCCCACGGCCGCCGGCCGTCGTCACCCTCGCCGTAGTAGGTGGCGGGGTGGTCGTCCAGGGTCACCCAGTCCTCGACCTCGCCGGTGACGGTGTACCGGCCCGAGGACAGCTCCTCGTAGAAGTTCGCGACCGAGTTGACCCCGTCCGCGGAGCTGTAGAGCAGCTGGTCGAAGTAGGGCTGAGAGAAGTCCTCGGCCCAGATCGTGGTGTTGTCCACGCTCCGGTCCGGCCGGGGGATCTCGTTGTGCGGCAGGTCGCCGAACTCGCCGAGAACCGTCCAGATCGCGTCGCTGTCCTCCTGGGCCAGCTCCACGTACTGGCCCTTGGCGACCTCGACGACCTTGTTGTCGCCGGTCGGCGTGGCCTGGCCGGAGACGACCTGCTCGAGGGCCTCCTGCCGCAGCTCGCGCTGCTTGTCACCCAGGGGGTTGGGCAGGTCGTGCGCCCGGGCGGGGGCCGCGCCGGGGTCCTCCTGTGGTGGTGCCGCGTACGCGGTCGTGGGCAGGGCGACCGCGACCAGCGCGGCACCCACGACCAGGGGAAGAGCTCTCTTCTTCAAGGACCGTCTCCCATGTCGGACGAGGACCGCCGACCACCGGTGGGGAACCACCGGCGATCACTCTGGGGCAGCCCGCGAAGACGTTAGGTAGCGGGAGTAAATATGTCGACAATCCGTGACCAAACAGTGACGAACGAGACCGCTCAGTCCGTGCGACACGCTCTTGACCTGCGGTGATGGCCACGCTACGGCGTGTCACTGGTTGCGCTCAGTGCTGCGCGAACTTCCGCTTTGCGGAGAGCGGAAGTCTCGCTAGGTTGTGGCACACGGCACAGAGCACCGCGGATCGCCGGCCTCGTTCGGTCGCTCCTGGGTGCGACGTGCGCCGTCACTCCCGAGAGGACCGACCGACCCCGTGAGAGACCTGCGTTACCTGACGCGAGCCGTGCTCTTGGCCGCCCTGTCCGCACTCGTGTTCGTGGGCCTCGTCGGCCCCGCGAACGCGGCCCCCTCCACCCAGCCCACGAGCAGCGCCGATTGCGCCCGGGTGCCGCTGAACAAGATCTCCATCCAGCTCTACACCTTCGCGGGCTACATCGGCTCCGGCTCCGGGGCGCAGGCGCGCCACGAGGAGGTCCTGCGTGAGCTGAGCGAGATGGGCTACCGCAACGTCGAGCCGTACACCCTGAGCGGCTGGACCGCCGAGCAGTACGCGGCCCTCCTGGACCAGTACGGGCTCAAGGCGTCGGCCCGCCACGTCGACGTGGGCTCGCAGGAGAGCCCTGCGGACATCGACCGGATCCTCGAGGAGAACCGCGTCCTCGGCATCAAGTACTTCGGCTCCGGCAGCACCGCGGGCGCCCCGTGGGTCGGGCAGCTCAAGACCGAGGCCGACTGGGTCGCCTACGCCGAGTACCTGGACGCCGTCGGCGAGCAGGCCCGCAAGGCCGGCCAGACGCTGATGATCCACAACCACGACTTCGAGTTCACGACCGTCTTCGGCGACCGCACCGCGTTCGACATCCTGATGCAGCACACCCAGGCCAAGAACGTCGTCTCCCAGCTCGACCTGTACTGGGTGACCTACGCCGGCCGGGTCTCCGGGACCGGCCTCGACCCGGTCGACGTCATCGAGGAGTACGGCAACCGGATCCAGCTGTTCCACGTCAAGGACCTCAACCCGGCGCTGAACAACCGGATCGAGATCGTGGGTCGCGGCACCATCGACTTCCCGGAGATCTTCGCCGCCGCCGGCGGGAGCACGAAGTACTACGTCGTCGAGCACGACCCGCGCTTCACCGACCCGACGTTCGACCCGTTCAAGGCCGCCGAGGAGGGCTTCGCCTACCTCACCTGCACGAACGGCTGAGCTACGCCGCAGGCGCTCGACGAGGGGCGGTCCCGGACTCCCGGGGCCGCCCCTCCGCGCGTCCCAGCGCGAGCCAGGAGAGAACGGCGGTCGTGACACACACCGCCAGCCCGAGGACCGCGATCGTCGCGTACCCGCCGGCGTCCGGCGCGGCGCCGAGCAGGGTCGCGGTCAGCGCGCTGCCGAGCGCGAAGCCGACGTAGCGCAGGACCTGGTTGAGGCTCGTGGCGCTGCCGGTCTCCGACGGCGGCACCGCGGCGACCACGAGGGCGGGGAACGCCGCGAAGGACGCGCCCACCCCGAGCCCGGCGACGGCCATGACGGCGAACAGCTGCCACAGGTCCGTGCGGGTCAGCCCGAACAGCACGAACGCGCCGGCCTGCACGAGCGCGGCGACCGGGAGCACCAGGTGCTGCCGCCCGCGGTCGGCCAGGACCCGGGCGAGCCGGCCCCCGAGCACGCTGGCCGCCGAGAACGGCAGCAGCACCAGACCGGCCACCAGCAGCGAGGCGCCGAAGCCCGGGCCGGGGGTGGCCGGCGTCTGGGCGAGGACGGGCACCGAGGACAGCAGCAGGTAGTTGGACAGGCCGACCAGCAGCGCCGCGACGTGGGCGGTGAGCGCGAGCCGCCCGCGGGCCAGCCGCAGGTCGACCAGCGGCGCCGGCGTCCGCGCCTCCCAGAGCACCCAGCAGGCGAGTGCCGCGACCGCACCGCCGGCCGGCAGCCACGGCGCCGGGGCGGTCCAGCCCTCCGTCTCGGCCTCGCCGAGCGCGACGAGCAGCCCGGTCAGCCCGGCGCCCAGCAGGAGCGCGCCGACGACGTCGAGCGGCCGCCGGGTCGTGGTCGCGGCCGGCGGCAGGACCGCGGCCGCGGCCAGCAGTGCGGCGAGGCTGACCGCGGCGCCGGCCCAGAACGCGGCGTGCACCCCGCCGAGTTCGGCCACCAGCCCGGCCAGCGGGTAGCCGAGGCCGACCCCGGCGACGACGGTGAGCGACAGCGCCGCGATCGTCGAGCGGGAGCGCTCGCCGGTCAGCGCCTCGCGGGCGGTGGCGATGGCCAGCGGCGTCAGCCCGAGCCCGAGGCCCTGCAGCGCGCGCCCGGCGACCAGCCACCCCAGGCCCAGGGGGAGGGCCGCCAGCACCCCGCCGGCGGTCACCACGCCCAGCACGGCGAGGACGACGCGGCGCCGGTGCGGCCCGTCGCCGAGCCGGCCCACCACAGGCGTGGCCACCGCGCCGACCAGCAGCGTGGCGGTCAGCGACCACTGGGCGTCGGGCAGGTCGGCGTCCATCGTGGCGGCGACCGCGGGGACCAGCGGCGCGCCCAGGCTGCTGATGACGGCGACGACCGTCCCCACGAAGACCAGGACGGGCACGAGGGCGCGCGGCGGGCGCGGCGGCGTCATGACCTCCAGGGTCCCAGGTCGTTGCTCTCCGCAACGGGTGGTGCCGGTCGCGCTGCCGGCGCCGTCCCCCTTGTCCCGGGCGGGGCGGGCCCCGACCATCCATCCCCTGCGACACGCACACCCGGACGGCCGACGGGGCGATGAGCCATGGACCTGCACCACACGGTCACGCACGGGAAGCACTACCGGCGCCGGACGCGCCGGCGCGGGATCGCGCTGGGCCTGGGGGCGGCGGTCCTCGCCGCGGTCGTGGTCGGCGCGCTCCTGTGGTCCGGGGGCTCCGGGTCCCCCGAGCCGCAGGCGGGCGCGGCGGCGACGTCGGCCGGTGCGGGCGAGCACGCACCCGGCGCGCACGCCGGGGACGCCGCCGCGCCGGCGGCGAGCGCCGCCGAGCCCGGGGTCGGCCCCGCGGTCCCGGTCGGCTCGTCGCCGCACCACCTCGCGGTCACCCCCGACGGCCGCTCCGCCTACGTCGCCGACCCCGTCCTCGGTGCCGTCCTCCGCATCGACCCCACCACAGCCGAGGTGAGGGCGACCGTCCCCGTGCCCCAGGCGCCGCCGCAGATGGTCGCCACCTCCCCGGACGGGAGCCGCGTCTTCGTCTCGGCCTACGACGAGGAGTTCTCCGCCGACGTCGTGGTCACCATCGACACCGCCACCGACACGGTGATCAGCGCCGTGCCGGTGGGTCGCGGCCCGTACGCCATGGCCACCGACCCCGACGGCCGGCTGCTCTACGTGTCCTACTACGACGAGGGCCACCTCGACGTCCTCGACGCCGCCACCGGGGCGCTGGTGGACCGGGTCGACGTCGCGCGGTCCCCGCACGGGGTCGCCATCGCGCCCGAGCGCGGGGCCGTCTACGTCACCAGCCACTTCGCCGACGTCGTGACCGCGCTGTCCCTCGGGGACCACCGGGTCCTGGCCACCGTCCCCGTCGGCGACGGGCCGCACGGACTGGAGACCTCGCCGGACGGGACGCGGATCGCGGTGGTCGGCTACATCAGCGACGACGTCACGATCATCGACGCGGCGACGGACGCCGTGGTGGCCACCGTGCCCGGCGTGGGCGCGGGGCCCCAGGACGTCACCTGGGCCCCGGACGGCCGCCACCTCTACACCGCCAACGTGGGGGACGGCACCGTGGCGGTGGTCGACGCCGGCACCGGCGCCGTCACCGCGCGGATCCCCACGGGGACCGACCCGACGAGCGTCACGGTGACCCCGGACGGGCGCCGGCTGCTCGTCACCAACTCCGGCGACGGCACGGTCCGCGTCCTCGACGTCGCCGGCGCCTGACCGCGCCCGGCACCGGCGGTGGCAGGCGGCACCGGACAGTGCCGTATCACCGGCAGGTCACGGTCCCGGCCCTGCCGGGGCCGCGATCTTGACGTTCCCCCTATCGTCCGTGCGCATGTGGCACACATCACACGGGGTGCTCCGGGAGCCGGTGGCGCCGTGCTGACCGTCGACCGGCTGCAGGTGAGCTACGGCGGCGTCGTCCAGGCCGTCCGGGGCGTGTCGATGGAGGTCCCCGACGGCTCGGTCGTGGCCGTGCTCGGGAGCAACGGCGCCGGCAAGACCACGCTGCTGCGCACCGTCTCCGGGACGCTGCGGCTGCACCGCGGCCGGGTCGACGCCGGCGCGGTGCGCTTCGAGGACACCGACCTCACCCGCCGCGACCCGGGCCAGATCGTCCGCCGGGGCGTGGTCCAGGTGCCGGAGGGGCGGCGGATCTTCGGCCGGCTCACCGTCGAGGAGAACCTGCGCGCCGGCGGCATGGGCAACCGCGACCGCGCCGCCAAGGCACGGGCCGTCACCCGCGTGCACGACCTGTTCCCGGTGCTGCGCGACCGCGCCGGGCAGCGGGCCGGGCTGCTGTCCGGCGGGGAGCAGCAGATGCTCGCCATCGGCCGCGCGCTCATGGCCAGCCCGCGGCTGCTGCTGCTCGACGAGCCGTCCCTGGGCCTGGCGCCCCGCGTCATCGGCCAGATCGGCGAGGTGATCGCCGAGATCAACCGGCAGGGGACGTCGGTGCTGCTGGTCGAGCAGAACGCGACGATGGCCCTCGGCGTCGCCGACCGCGCCTACGTCCTGGACGTCGGCGAGGTGTCCCTGTCCGGCGACGCCCGCGAGCTCGCCGCCACCGACGAGGTGCAGCGGCTCTACCTCGGGCACGCCGGCGCCGAACCGGCCGCCGAGCGCGTCGAGCGGGCTCCCCGCCGCACCCTCTCGCGGTGGACGGCGTGACCGCGGCGACCACCCGGGACGACGTCCCGCCGGTCGAGGTCGACGGCGTCAGCGTCGCCTTCGGCGCGATCAAGGCGCTCAACGACGTCTCGTTCACCGTCGCCCCGGGCGCCATCCACGCCGTCATCGGGCCCAACGGCGCCGGCAAGTCGACGCTGTTCAACGTCCTCTCCGGGGTCTACCGGGCCAGCGCCGGGGAGGTCCGGTTCGGCGAGGCCCGCCTGAGCGCGATGCGGCCGTTCCAGATCGCCGGCGTCGGCGTGGCCCGCGCGTTCCAGAACATCGCGCTGTCGGGCACGCAGACGGTGGCCGAGAACCTCATGCTCGGCCGCCACCACCTCACGAAGGCGGGCTTCCTCTCCTCCGGGCTGCGGCTGCCGCGGGCCACCCGGGAGGGGCGGGTCCACGGCGAGCGGATCCGCGAGATCGCCGAGTTCCTGGACCTGGGTGCCAAGCTGCACACCCCCGTCGGGGTGCTGTCCTACGGCGACCAGAAGCGGGTCGAGGTGGCCCGGGCGCTGTGCATCGAGCCCCGGCTGCTGCTGCTCGACGAGCCGGTCGCCGGGATGAACGCGCAGGAGACCGACCGGATGGCCGACGCGATCCGGGAGATCCGCTCGGCGCTGGGGATCTCGGTCATCCTCGTCGAGCACGACATGGGGATGGTCATGTCGCTGGCCGACCGGGTGACCGTCCTCGACTTCGGCCGCCGCATCGCCGACGGCACCCCGGCGCAGGTCCAGTCCGACCCCGAGGTCATCCGCGCCTACCTCGGCTCGGGCACCGAGGTCGGCCCCGCCGAGGCCGCCGGCCACCACGCCGCCGGCCGGCCCGCCGACCCCCGGCCCACCGACGCCCGGCCCACCGACGCCCAGCCCACCGCCGAGCAGTCCACCGCCCACGGCGCCACCGCCACCGACGCCCCGGGGAGCCGGCCGTGACCCAGTTCCTGTCCCTGCTGCTGAACGGCATCTCGCTGGGCGCCATCTACGCGCTCATCGCGCTCGGCTTCGTGATCATCTTCAAGGCCAGCGAGGTGGTCAGCTTCACCCACGGTTCGCTGCTGCTGCTCGGCGCCTACACGATCGCCCGGCTGTCGGACCCGATCGGCTTCCTGCCCGCGGTGCTCGTCGGCGTCGGCTTCACGGCGCTGGCGGCGTTCCTCGTCGAGCGGCTGGTCATCAACCAGCTCCGCGGGGCCCCGGTGATCAGCCTGGCGATCGTCACCATCGGCGTCGACATCATCATCCTGACCGAGCTCATCCGGCAGATCGGCCCGGACATCCTCAACGTCCCGCACCCGTGGGGCGGCGACTCGGTCCGCATCGGCAGCGTCGGCATCAGCGAGAACCGGCTGATCGCCATGGGCGTCGCCGGCGTCCTCATCGTCGCGTTCTTCGTCGCCTTCAAGTACTCCAGCTGGGGCGTGGCGATGCGGGCCTCGGCCGAGGACGGCGAGGCGGCCGCGCTCATGGGCATCCGGCAGGGCCGGGTGTCGGCGCTGGCCTGGATCGTCGCGGGGGTCCTCGCCGCGGTGGCGGCGCTGTTCCTCGTCGGCGCCCCGACCCCGGGGGTGAGCGCGGCGGCCTACACGGTCGCGCTGCGCGCGTTCCCCGCGGCGATCCTCGGCGGCCTGGACTCCACCGGCGGCGCGCTGGTCGGCGGGCTGCTCATCGGGATCACCGAGGCGCTGGTGGCCGGATACCAGGAGGAGCTGTCGTTCCTCGGCCGCGGCTTCGGCGAGGTCGCGCCCTACGTCGTGATGATCATCGTGCTGCTGGTCCGCCCCTCCGGCCTGTTCGGGACCAAGGAGCTGACACGTGTCTGACACCCTCTCCGCCCCCACCGGGGCGCGCGGCCGGACGACGGCGGCGGACGCCTCCGGGCCCGGCCGCTCCCCGCTGCTGCGCTGGCTCCGGCCGGTGCTGCTCGTGGCCGCCCTCGTCGTGCTGCTGGTGCTCCCGCTGTACGTCGAGGAGTTCTGGCTGCGCACCGGCTTCGCCGTCGCCGGCGCGATCGTCGGCGCGATCGGGCTGAACCTGCTGGTCGGCACCAGCGGCCAGCTGTCGCTGGCGCACGCGTTCTTCCTCGCCGTCGGCGCGACCACCTACACCTACGTCTCCGGCGAGTCCGGCGGCCTGGGCACCCGGGCGGCGCTGCGCGGCCTGGAGCTGCCACCGATCGTCGGCATGGTGCTCGGCGTGCTGCTCGCCGGCCTCGCCGGCCTGCTGTTCAGCCCGATCGCGGCCCGGCTGCGCGGCATCTACCTCGGCGTCGCCTCGCTCGGGCTGGTGTTCATCGGCGTCCACGTGCTCAACACCTGGACGCCGGTCACCGGCGGGTTCAACGGCCGCTCGGTGCCGGAGTTCTCGCTGTTCGGGTTCAGCTTCGGCAACAGCGACCCGACGCTGTTCGTCCTCGGCGTGCCCTACCGGGAGGCCGAGCGGCTCTGGTACCTCGGCATCGTCCTGGCGCTGGCCGCCTACGTCTTCGCCCGCAACCTGCTGCGCAGCCGGCCCGGCCGGGCGCTGGAGACGCTCCGCGACAGCGAGGTCGCCGCCTCGGTCATGGGCGTCAACGTGCAGGCCTACAAGGCGCGGGTGTTCATGGTCAGCTCCATGTACGCCGGGCTGTCCGGGGTGATGTACGCGCTGTCGATCGGCAGCATCGCGCCGGAGTCCTTCGGCCTGACCGTCTCGGTGCTGTACCTGGCGATGATCGTGCTCGGCGGGCTCGGCTCGGTGGGCGGCGCGGCGCTGGGCGCGGTGTTCGTCACCGCCCTGCCGCTGGTCTTCCAGCAGTTCGCCGACGTGCTGCCGCTCGTCAGCGCGCCCGGCGAGGGCGGCATCGCCGCCGGCACCGCCGCCCGCTACCTGTTCGGCCTGGCGATCGTGCTCGTCGTGCTCTTCGAACCCGGCGGCCTGGTCGGGATCGCCCACCGCTTCCGCCGCCGGGGACGCAGACCCGGCCGCGGATCCCCGAGCGCCACACCGGGCTCGGGTGCGCCCAGCACCGTCCCCGAACAGTCCGATCCACCAGCGCAAGGGAGCGCCAGATGAGAGCAGCAGTGCGTCTGCGGGGGGCCACCGTCCTGGCCGCCGTCACCGTCGTCGTCGTCAGCGGCTGCAGCACCCGGGCCGAGGACAGCGGCGGCGGCGGGGGAGGCGAGGGCGGCGGCGACGTCGCCACCGACGTCGGCGTGGAGGACACCACCATCCGGCTCGGGGTGCTCACCGACCTGACCGGCGTCTTCGCCGCGCTCGGCCAGGACATCACCAACGGCAACACCCTGTACTGGGAGGACAACCAGGTCTGCGACACCTACGACGTCGAGCTCGACGTCCAGGACACCGGCTACGTGCCGCAGACCGGCGTGCAGCTCTACAGCGCGATGGAGCCCAACGTGCTGGCGATGCAGCAGACGATCGGGTCGCCGATCAACACCGCGCTGGCCGGGGACTACGAGAGCGACCAGATCGTCAACTTCCCGTCGGCCTGGGCGCGCACGCTCACCGAGATCCCCGGCACCGGCGTCCTCGGCGCGACCTACGACGTCGAGATCGCCAACGGCTACCAGTACCTGTTCGACCAGGGGCTGCTGCAGGACGGCGCCACCGTCGGGCACATCTACTTCGAGGGCGAGTACGGGGAGAACGGCCTGGCCGGCACCGAGGCCGTCGCGGAGGCCCGCGGCCTGGAGGTGATCCCGGCGCAGATCAAGTCCACCGACCAGGACATGTCCGCGCAGGTCACCCAGTTCGCCTCGGCCGGCGTCGACGCGATCGTGCTGACCGTCGCGCCCACGCAGACCGCCTCGGTGGCCGCGGTGGCGCAGGCCCAGGGCCTCGACGTCCCGATCCTGGGCAGCAACCCGGTGTTCGCGCCGGGCCTGCTGCAGGGCGCGTCGGCGCAGTGGCTCAAGGACCACCTCTACGTGGCCTCGCCGGTCACCGCGTGGGACGCCCAGCCCGAGCTGCTCGAGCAGTACGAGGCGGCCTACCCGAACGTCACGCCGAGCCTCGGCGCGATCTTCGGCTACGCGATGGGCGACGTGATGAACCAGGTGCTCGACGCCGCCTGCGAGAGCGGCGACCTGACCCGCGAGGGCGTCGTCGCGGCGTTCGGCGAGCTGGAGGACGTCGACACCGGCGGCCTGCTGGTGCCGATCAACGGGTTCGAGACCGGCGTCTCGCCGAGCACGCAGAGCCTCATCCTGCGGCCGGCCGACGTCCCCGGCGGCGCCGAGGTCGTCCAGGAGGCGTTCGAGGGCGAGCTCGCCGCCCAGCTGGCCGGCTGAACCGGCGGAGCCGCACCCGGCGCCCGTCCCTCCCGGGGCGGGCGCCGGTGGCGTCTACAGGCCCAGCCGCTTGGCGATGACCTCGTTCATGATCTCGGTGGTCCCGCCGCCGATGCCGAGGATGCGGGCGTCGCGGTAGTGCCGCTCCACCTCCGACTCCCGCATGTAGCCCAGCCCGCCGAACACCTGCACCGCCTGGTCGACGACGGAGTCGCAGGCGGCCACGGCGGTGTTCTTGGCCATCGACACCTCGGTCACGACGTCCTCGCCGGCGAGCCAGCGCTGCATCACCGCGCGCGTGTAGGTCCGGGCGACGTCGACCTCCCGGGCCATCTCGGCGAGCTTGTGCCGGATCACCTGGCGGGAGGACAGCGGCCGGCCGAACGTCTCCCGCTGCCGCACCCACGCCAGCGCCAGGTCCAGGCAGCGCGCCGCGGTGGCGTAGGCCTGCACCGCCAGGCTCAGCCGCTCGGACTGGAACTGCCGCATGATCTGCCCGAAGCCGCTGTTCTCCGGCCCGACCAGGTTCGCCGCCGGCACCCGGACGCCGGTGAAGGACAGCTCGGCGGTGTCCGAGCAGCGCCAGCCCATCTTGTCCAGCCGCCGGCCGACGGTGAACCCCGGCGTGCCCTTGTCGATCACCAGCAGCGAGATGCCGGCGTGGCCCGGGCCGCCGGTGCGGACGGCCGTGGTGACGAAGTCCGCCCGCACGCCGCTGGTGATGTAGGTCTTCGCGCCGTCGACCACGTACTCGTCGCCGTCGCGGACCGCCCGCGTCCGCAGCGCCGCGACGTCGGAGCCGGCGTCGGGCTCGGTGACGCCGAGGGACCCGATGAGCTCGCCGGCCAGGGTCGGGCGGACGTACCGGTCGACCAGCGCGGGGGAGCCGTCGGCCACCACGTGCGGCAGCGCGATCCCGTGGGTGAACAGGCTCGCCGCGACGCCGGTCGACCCGCCGCCGAGCAGCAGCTCCTCGGTGACGATCGCCGAGTCGATCGCGTCGCCGCCCCCGCCGCCGACCTCCTTCGGGAACGCGACGCCGAGCAGCCCGGCGGCGGCCGCCCGGCGGTGCAGCTCCCGCGGCAGCTCGCCGGCGGTCTCCCACTCGTCGACGTGCGGCGCGACCTCGCGGGCGACGAAGTCCCGGGCCAGCCGCCGCAGCGCGACCCGCTCGGGGGTGGTCCACGGGTCGGCGGCGAGCGCGGCCGTCGTCACCGCTGCACGGCCTCCTCGGCGCCGCCGTACTCCTTGCGCAGCGTCGTCTTGAGCACCTTGCCCGTGGCGTTGCGCGGCAGCTCGGGCACGAACTCCACCCGGGTGGGGCACTTGAAGTGGGCCAGCCGCTCCCGTGCGTAGCCCAGCAGGTCCTCGGCCGTGGCGTCGGCGCCCGCGCCCAGGGCGACGACGGCGACCGGCGTCTCGCCCCAGCGCGGGTCGGGCACCCCGACGACGGCGACCTCGCGCACCGCCGGGTGCCGGTAGAGCACCTGCTCGACCTCGATCGGGTACACGTTCTCGCCGCCCGAGATGATCATGTCCTTCTTGCGGTCGACCAGGGTGACGAAGCCCTCGGCGTCCATCCGGCCGAGGTCGCCGGTGTGGAACCAGCCGTTGCGGAACGCCTCCGCCGTCGCCTCGGGCAGCCCCCAGTAGCCGGCGAACACGTTGGGCCCGCGCACCACCAGCTCGCCGACGACGTCGGTGGCGACGTCCCGGTCGTCCTCGTCGACGATCCGCGCCTCGACGTGCATGAGCGCCCGGCCGATCGACCCGGCCTTCTCCTTGACGTGGTCGGCGTCGAGGATCGACACCGCCGGTGCGGTCTCGGTCATGCCGAAGCCCTCCTGGAAGGGCAGGCCCTTGCCCTGGAAGAACTCGATGACCGGCAGCGGGCACGGCGCGCCGCCGGTGACGGCCAGCTCCAGCGCCGACAGGTCGTGCCGGTCGAAGTCGGGGACCGCGGTCAGCGCGGCCCACATCGCCGGGACGAGGAACTGCACGGTCGCCCGCGACCGCGCCATCGCCTCGAGGGTCTGCGCCGGGTCGAACGACGGCAGCACCACGTTGGTGCCGCCCAGGTACAGCAGCGGCAGCGTGTGCACGCCGAGCCCGCCGATGTGGAACATCGGCGCGACCGTCACGGTCACGTCGCTCTCCCTCAGCCCGCGGCCGAAGGACAGGACGTTGACGACGTTCCAGAAGTGGTTGTCGTGGGTGAGCATCGCGCCCTTGGGGCGGCCGGTCGTGCCGGAGGTGTACATCAGGCAGGACAGGTCGCTGCCGGCGACGTCGGTGCCCAGCGCCCGCGGCTCGCCGGAGGCCAGCAGCGGCTCGAAGGCGAGCTCGCCGTCGCCGGCCTCGCCGTCGGCCACCACCCGGTGCCGCACGCGGACGCCCTCGGCGCCCAGCGCGGCGCGGGCGACCGGCGCCAGCGGACCGGACCAGACGAAGACGTCGGCACCGGAGTCGGCGAGCAGGTAGCTGACCTCCGGCGGTGCCAGGCGGAGGTTCATCGGCACGAAGACCGCGCCGAGCTTGGCGGTGGCGAACATGGTCTCGAGGAACGCGGGGCTGTTGAGCAGGAGCCCGGCCACCCGGTCGCCCTGGCGGACGCCGAGGTCGCGCAGCGCGCGGGCGAGGGAGTCGGTGCGCCGGTCGAAGTCGGTGTAGGTGAGCCGCCGGTCCCCGAACACCAGGGCGGTGCGGTCCCCGGAGAGGAACGCCCGCCGCGTCGGCCAGCTGCCGATGCCCCTGTCCATGTCTGCCCTCTCCCGCGCTGCTGTGGCCTGGGTCACGGAGTCTGTCGAGGACCTGACGCGGTCGTCAACTGCCCGCGGCGTGTGTCAGGCTGCCGGGGCCCGAGGACGCGGAGGTGGGGCGATGACCGGCACGCAGGCCGGCGCGGGGCAGGACCAGCTCCCCGTGACCGACCGGGGACGGCGCACCCGGGCCGCGCTGCTGCAGGCCGGCCGGGAGCTGTTCGAGGAGCGCGGGTTCGCCGACGTCCGGATCGACGCGGTGTCCGAGCGGGCCGGCGTCTCGCACGGCACCTTCTACACCTGGTTCGACTCCAAGGAGTCGCTGCTGCGGGCGATCGTCGCGGTCGTGGTGGAGGACCTGTTCACCGCCACCGCGGTGGGCCCGCGGCTGCCGGCCGACGCCCCGTACGAGCGGATCGAGGCGGCCAACCGGCTGTACCTGACCGCGGTCACCCGGCACGCCCGGATCCTGCGCGTCCTGGACTCGCTGGCCGACACCCGCGAGGAGTTCCGGCGGCTGCGGGTCGACGTCCGGGAGGCCTTCGTGCGGCGCGGCATGGAGGGCCTGGAGCGGCTGCAGGAGCTGGGCCTGGCCGACGCCTCGCTGCCGCCGCGCGCCACGGCCAGCGCGCTCGGCGCGATGGTCGAGTCGTTCGCGCACCTGTGGCAGGACCCGGTGGAGGACCTCGACGAGGACGCCGCCGTCGAGGTGCTCACCCGGCTGTGGGCCGGCGCCATCGGCCTGCCCCGCTCGGCCTGGCCCGACGGCGGCCGGCCCGCCTAGCTGCTGGCGACCCAGGAGGGGCGGCGCTTCTCCAGCAGCGCGGCGATGCCCTCGCGCGCCTCGGCCGAGCCGAACCGCTCCGCCGACAGCGCGGCCATCCGGTCCAGGTCCTCCTGCAGGTCGGCGCCGGGCAGCTCGCGCAGCAGCCGCTTGGTGACGGCGAGCGCCTCCGGTGCGCCGAGTGCCAGCTGCGCCACCAGGGCGTCGACCGTGGCGTCGAGCTCGCCGTCGGCCACCGCGCGGTCGAGCAGGCCGGCCTCGCGGGCGCGGGCGCCGTCGAAGGGCTCGCCGGTGAGGAACAGCTCGCGCGCCGCCCGCGGGTCCATCCGGCGCAGGCAGGGGACGGCGATGACCGCCGGCGCAACGCCGATGCGGACCTCGCTGAAGCCGAACGTCGCCCCGGCGAGGCCGACGGCGAGGTCGCAGGCCGCGACCAGCCCGAGGCCCCCGGCGCGGGCGGCGCCGTTGACCCGCGCCACCACGGGCTTCGGGCCCTCCATCAGCAGGGTGAGGACCTCCGGCAGGCCGACCGGCCCGGGACCGCCGCCGGCGCGCTGCTCCTTGAGGTCAGCGCCGGAGCAGAACACCGGCCCGGCGCCGGTCAGCACCAGAACCCGCACCGCGTCGTCGGCGAGCGCCTCCCGCAGCGCGGCGTGCAGCTGCCCGAGCAGGGCGCGGGACAGCGCGTTGCGGTTGGTGGGCGAGTCCAGCGTCACCACCGCCGCCGGTCCGCGGCGGGCGACGGTGACCAGGGGCGCGTCAGCCACGGAACTCGTCGCGCAGCTCGTGCTTCTGGATCTTGCCGGTGGCGGTCTTCGGCAGCCCGGTGCGGACCTCGATCCGCTTGGGCACCTGGAAGCCGGCCAGGTGCGCCCGGCAGTGGGCGAGCAGCCGTTCCGCCAGCGCGGCGGGGTCGGCGTCCGGGTCGGCCGGCACGACGACGCCGGTGACCGCCTCGCCCCAGCGGTCGTCCGGGACGCCGATCACCGCGGCCTCGACGATCTCCGGGGACGCCAGCAGCACCCGCTCCACCTCGACGGAGGAGACGTTCTCCCCGCCGGTCTTGACCATGTCCTTGACCCGGTCGGTGAACCACACGACGCCCTCGTCGTCGAGGTGGCCGACGTCGCCGGAGTGGAACCAGCCGTGCGCGAACGCGGCGGTGTTCGCGGCCGGGTTGTTCCAGTAGCCGCTCATCACGTGCGGGCCGCGGTAGACGATCTCCCCGGTCTCGCCCGGCGGCAGCAGCCGGCCCGCCGGGTCCACGACCCGGGTGTCGACGGTGACCGTCGACGGCCCCCACGACGCCGCCTTCGTCTCCTGGTGCGAGGGCCACTGGAACACCGTCGCCGGTACGCACTCGGTCTGCCCCGAGCCCAGCAGCACCCTCGCGTTCGGGAACGCGGCGGCGATCGCGGTGATCCGCTCCTGCGGCATCGGGGCCATCGCGTAGATGCACAGCTGCACCGACGACAGGTCCCGCGTCCGGATGCCCGGAGCGGCGAGCAGCGCGGCGTACATCATCGGCAGCAGCATCAGGTGGGTCGCCCGGCGGCGCTCGACCACCTCGAGGAAGGCCTCGGGGTCGAAGCCGCCGGGCAGGACCGCGGTGCCGCCGGTGAGCAGGACCGGCAGCAGCAGGGTGTCCAGCGCGGTGGTGTGGAACAGCGGCAGCACGATCGGCAGCACGGAGAACTCGTCGCCGCGCCGGTGGCCGACCTGCAGCGCGTTGCTCAGCACGCCGACGTGCACCGCCAGGTGGCTGGTCAGCACGCCCTTGGGCCGCGCGGTGGTGCCCGAGGTGTACAGGCAGTGCACGGTGTCGCGGTCGTCGACGAGCACCTGCACCGGCGTCGGGTCGGCGGCGACGTCGTCCCAGCGCAGCACGTCCCGACCGGCGACCTGCGCGGGCGCGTCCCCGGTGACGACGACCCGGGTGACCGCGGGCAGCCCGGGCAGCACGGCCTCGAGCAGCGGCAGGAACACCGGGTCGGCGACGACGGTCCCCGTGCCGGAGTCGGCGAGGATCCACCCGACGTCCTCCGGCGCCAGCATCAGGTTGACCGGCAGCGCGACCAGCCCGGCCTTGGCGCAGCCGAAGAAGCTCGCGGCGAACCGCCACGAGTTGCCGAGCAGGAAGGCGACCGGCTCCTGGTGCCGCACGCCGGCGTCGAGCAGGCCGCGGCCGAACGCCTCGGCGGCGGCGTCGAGGCGGGCGTAGGTGACCTCCTCCTCGCCGTCGACGATCGCGGTGCGGCCGGCGAACAGCTGCGCGGAGCGGGTCAGCATGTCGCCGACCGAGAACCGGGTGGCGAGGTTCAGCTCCAGGGGGTCGATCCCGGACAGGTCAGGACGCACCGCGGTCTCCTCCGCTCTCGGGGGCTGTCGGGGTGACGACCGCGAGCACCGCGCCCGTCTCCACCTGCGCGCCCACGTCGGCGTGCAGGGAGGTGACCACCCCGTCGGCCGGTGCGACCACGGGGTGCTCCATCTTCATGGCCTCGAGGACCAGCACCAGCTGCCCGGCGCGGACCTCGTCGCCCTCGGCCACGGCCACCCGCGTGACCGCGCCGGGCATGCCGGCGGTGAGCGAGCCGGGCGCCACCGCGGCGGACGGCTCGGGGAACCGCGGCAGCTCGGTGAGGGTCGTGGCGCCGTCCGGACCGTCGACGAAGCTGCGGTCGCCGTCGACGTGCACCTCGTAGGTGCCGCGCAGTCCGCCGGTCTCGACGGCGAGCCGGACCCGGCCGGGCCCGGTCACCTCCGTGCCGAGGACGACGAGGTCCACCGGCCCGCCGTCGACGTCGGCGGTGACGCCGTCGCGGTGGAGCCGGTAGTGCACGGTGCCGGCGTCGAAGGCGGTGGTCTGCGGCACCGTCGGGTTGTTGCGCCAGCCCGAGGGCAGGCCGGCCAGCACCGGCGCGGCCGCCCGCCGCAGCGCCGCCCCGGCGAGCGCGGCGGCGACGGCGTGCACGCGGCGGCCGGCGTCGTCGACCAGCGGGGCGGCGAGGACGTCGAGGCCGTGCCGGTCGAGGAAGCCGGTGTCGGTCTCCCCGGCGAGGAAGGCCCCCGACCGCAGCACCCGCACGAGCAGGTCGCGGTTGGTCGTCAGCCCGTGCAGCCGGGCCCGGGCGAGCGCGCCGGCCAGCGCCAGCGCCGCCGAGGTGCGGTCCGGCGCCCAGGCGACGACCTTGGCGAGCATCGGGTCGTAGTGCACGCCGACCTCGTCGCCCGTCCGGACGCCGCTGTCCAGCCGGGTGCCCGGCCCGGTCGGCGTGCGGAACTCCGCGTCGGCGGCGAGCGCGAACTCGGCCAGCCGGCCCGACTGCGGCAGCCAGTCGCGCGCCGGGTCCTCGGCGTACAGGCGCACCTCGACCGCGGCGCCGGACAGCGTGGGGGAGACCGCCTCCGGGGGCAGCGGGCGGCCGGCGGCGACGTCGAACTGCAGCCGGACCAGGTCCAGGCCGGTGACCGCCTCGGTGACCGGGTGCTCGACCTGCAGCCGGGTGTTCATCTCGAGGAACCAGAAGTCGCCGCCCTCGTCGAGCAGGAACTCCACGGTGCCCGCGCCGACGTAGCCGATCGCCCGCGCGGCGGCCACCGCAGCGTCCTGCAGCCGCTGCCGCAGCTCCGGCCCGACGGCGGGGGAGGGCGCCTCCTCGACCACCTTCTGGTGCCGGCGCTGGATGGAGCACTCCCGCTCGAACAGCGCCACGGTGGTGCCGTGCCGGTCGCCGAAGACCTGCACCTCGACGTGCCGCGGCCGCTCGACCAGCCGCTCGAGGAACACCGTGCCGTCGCCGAACGCCGACGCCGCCTCGCGGCCGGCGCCCTCGACCGCCTCGGCGAGCTCCGCGGGCCCGCGGACGGTCCGCATGCCGCGCCCGCCGCCGCCGAAGGACGCCTTCACCAGCAGCGGGTAGCCGACCTCCCCGGCGGCCTTCTCCAGGGTGTCGCCGGACAGGCCGGTGGCGTCGACGCTCGGCAGCACCGGCACCCCGGCCCGGCCCATGAGCTCCTTGGCGGCGAGCTTGCTGCCCATCGCCTCCACCGCGCCGGGGTCCGGCCCGACGAACACCAGCCCGGCGTCCTGCACCGCCCGGGCGAAGTCCGCGTTCTCGGAGAGGAAGCCGTAGCCGGGGTGCACGCAGTCCGCGCCGGCACGCAGCGCCGCGGCCACCACGAGGTCGGCGCGCAGGTAGGTCTCGGCGGGCGTGTTCCCGGGCAGCCGGACCGCGACGTCGGCCTCGGCCACGAACGGCGCCCCGGCGTCGGCGTCGGAGTGGACGGCGACCGTGCGCAGGCCCATCGCCCGGGCGGTGCGGAACACCCGCCGGGCGATCTCGCCGCGGTTGGCGACCAGCACGCTGGTGAGCGGGCGGCTCACAGCCGGAACACCCCCCATCCGTCGTGCAGTCCTCTCACCGGGGCGTTGTGGACGGCCGAGAGGGCGAGGCCGAGGACGGTGCGGGTGTCGCGGGGGTCGATGATCCCGTCGTCGTAGAGCCGGCCGGAGAGGAACAGCGCCAGCGACTCGGCCTCGATCTGCTGCTCCACCGCCGCGCGCATCGCGGCCGCGGCCTCCTCGTCGTAGTCGCGGCCGCGGGCCCGGGCGCTGGCCCGGCCGACGATGTCGAGCACGCCGGCCAGCTGCGCCGGGCCCATGACCGCGCTCTTGGCGTTGGGCCAGGTGAACAGGAACCGGGGCTCGTAGGCCCGGCCGCACATGCCGTAGTTGCCGGCGCCGTAGGAGGCGCCGATGTTCACGGTGAGGTGCGGGACGGTGCTGTTGGAGACCGCGTTGATCATCTGCGAGCCGGCCTTGATGATCCCGTCCTGCTCGTACTCGGTGCCGACCATGTAGCCGGTGGTGTTCTGCAGGAACAGCAGCGGGGTGTCGGTCTGGTTGGCCAGCTGGATGAACTGCGCGGCCTTCTCGGCGTCCTGCCGGAACAGCACGCCGCGGGCGTTGGCCAGCACCCCGACCGGGTAGCCGTGGATGCTCGCCCACCCGGTGACCAGCGAGGTGCCGTAGAGCGGCTTGTGCTCGTCGAACCGGCTGCCGTCGACGACGCGGGCGAGGACGTCGCGCGGGTCCAGCGGCTGCCGGAGGTCGGCGGGGGCGAGGTCGAGCAGCTCCTCGGGGTCGTGCAGCGGCGGGTCGGCCGGCCGGGAGGGGCCGGGGCCCTGTTTGCGCCAGTTGAGGTTCCGCACGATCCGCCGGCCGATCCGGATGGCGTCGACCTCGTCGACGGCGAGGTGGTCGGCGCTGCCGGAGACCCGGGCGTGCATCGCCGCGCCGCCGAGGGACTCCTCGTCGGCCTCCTCGCCGGTGGCCATCTTGACCAGCGGGGGTCCGGCGAGGAACACCTTGCTGCGGTCCTCGATCATCACGACGTGGTCGCTCATCCCGGGCACGTACGCGCCGCCGGCGGTGCTGTTGCCGAAGACCAGTGCGATGGTCGGGATGCCCGCGGCCGACAGGCGGGTGAGGTCGCGGAAGCCGCGGCCGCCGGGGATGAAGATCTCCGACTGGGTGGGCAGGTCGGCACCGCCGGACTCCACCAGGCTGACGAACGGCAGCCGGTTGGTGCGCGCGATGTCGTGCGCCCGGGCGGACTTGCGCAGCGTGTACGGGTTGGACGTGCCGCCCCGGACCGTCGGGTCGTTGGCCGACACCACGACCTCGACGCCCTCGACGACGCCGATGCCGGTGACCGTGCTCGCCCCGACCGGGAAGTCGGTGCCCCACGCGGCGTAGGGGGACAACTCGAGGAACGGGCTGTCGCGGTCCAGCAGCAGCTCGATCCGCTCGCGCGCGGTGAGCTTGCCGCGCTGCCGGTGCCGGGCCAGCGCCTTCTCGCCGCCGCCGGCGGTGGCCAGGCGGAGCTGCTCCTCCAGCTCGGCCAGCCGCTCGAGCATCGCGGCGCGGTTGCCCGCGGCGCGCTCGTCCAGGACCGTCATCCGTCTCCCTCCGGGGGCAGCAGGCGCTCGGGGACGTCGACCACGCGGGAGCGCAGCCACTCGCCCACGGCCTTGGCCTGCGGGTCGAACCGGGTCCCCGCGGCGACGCCGTCGCCGAGCAGCCCGGGCAGCTGGAACAGCAGCGCCCGCAGCCCGGGCAGCAGCTCGCGGGTGACCGGCAGCGCGGCGGCCTCGGGCAGCAGCGCGCGCAGCCGGTCGGGGGTGAGGAAGGCGGCCAGCCAGGCGAAGCCGTCGTCGTCGCGGGCCCAGACGCCGAGGGTGGCCGCGCCGCCCTTGTCGCCGCTGCGCGCGCCGGCGACCCGGCCCAGCGGCACCGGGCGGGTCGGGCCGCCGTCGGTCCAGGCGGGTGGGCCGGCCGGCTCCGGGACGTCGGCGGCCGCCGCGGCGGGGACGGCCGACGGCAGCGTCTCGGTGGTGCCGTCGGGCAGCCCGACCACCTGCGGGACCTCGCCGGCCGGCACCCAGGCGGCGGAGTAGACGCCGTACGGGGACGGGCTCGGCGGCGCCGAGGTGGCGTGGAAGCCGGGGATGCTGGCCAGGCCCAGCTCGATGACCGGCACGGTGAACGCCTTGCCGACGCGGCGGCGGTCGCGGTCCTTGACCGTGACGTGCAGCAGCGCCGCGGCCTCCTCCTGCACGCCGGCGTCGGGGGAGTCGGTGCGGGCCAGGGTGACGGTGACGTCCTCGATGCCCTCGAGCGCCGGGGCGAGCTGGCGGCGCAGCAGCTCCGCCTTGCGCTCGACCTCCAGCCCGGTCAGCGGCAGCGTCATCGCGTTGCGGAAGCCGCCGAGCCGGTTGACCGCGACCTTGAGCACCCCCTCCGGCGGCAGCCCGCGCGCGCCGGAGACCTCCACCCGGTCGGGGCCGGCCTGCCGCAGCCGCAGCGTGTCGAAGCGGGTGACGACGTCGGGCCCGCCGTAGCGGCTGCCGGTGAGCTCGTAGAGCAGCTGCTCGGTGACCGTCCCGACCGTCACCGCGCCGCCGGTGCCGGGGTGCTTGGTGATCACCGACGTGCCGTCGGCGGCGATCTCGGCGAGCGGGAAGCCGACGTGGTCGAGTGCCGCGGGGTCGGCGTCGAGCAGCTCGGCGAAGAAGCTGTAGTTGCCGCCGGTGGCCTGCGCGCCGCACTCGAGCACGTGCCCGGCCACGGTGGCGCCGGCCAGCGCGTCGAGGTCGGCGGTGCCCCGGCCGTCGCTGCCCCAGCCGTGGTGCCAGGCGGCCGGGCCGACGACGAGGCTCGCGTCGGTCACCCGGCCGGTGACGACGACGTCGGCGCCGGCCTGCAGCGCCCGCACGATGCCGCGGCAGCCGAGGTAGGCGTTGGCGGTGAGCACGTCGTCGACGTCGCGGTCGCCGGGCGGGCGGTCGCCGGCACGCAGCCGGCCGCGCAGCTCGCCGAGGCGGGGGAGCAGGTCGTCCCCGCTCACGGTCGCGACCCGCACCGGGAGCCCGAGCCGCTCCCCGAGCGCCGTGACCGCGGCGGCCAGGCCCTGCGGGTTGAGCCCGCCGGCGTTGCTGACGATCCGGACGCCGCGCTCCAGCGCGGTGCCCAGGCACTCCTCCAGCTGGGACAGGAAGCTGCGCGCCCAGCCCGCCGCGGGGTCCTCGGCCTTCTGCCGGCCGAGGATGAGCATGGTCAGCTCGGCCAGGTAGTCGCCGGTGAGGACGTCGACCTGCCCGCCGTCGAGCACCTCCCGCATCGCCGCGTGCCGGTCGCCGTAGAAGCCCGACACGTTGGCCACCCGCAGCGGCGCCGTCACCGCAGCGGCTCCCGCCCGGCGCCGGGCGGGCCGGCGAAGGCCTGCGCGATGCCCGCCCACTCCTGCGCGGCCGGCCCGGTGACCTCGAGGTCCAGGTCGTCGCGGTGGCGGCGCTGGGTGACCAGCAGGCAGAAGTGCAGCGCGGTCCCGCGGACGACGTCGGCGGCGTCGTCGGGCCCCCAGGTCCACGCCTCGCCGCCGGGGCCGGTCAGCTCGACCCGCACCGGGCGGTCAGGCACCGGCAGGCCGCGGACGGCGTAGGCGAACGGCCGGGCGCGCACGCCGATCTCGGCGACCGACCGCAGCCGGGCGGTCGGCGCGCGGTCCTGCCCGAGCGCGTCGACGACGTCCTGCCCGTGCGCCCAGGTCTCCATCAGCCGGGCGGTGACGAACGACGCCGGGCTCATCGGCGGCCCGAACCACGGCACCCGCACGCCGGGGTCGGCCGCGCGCAGGGCGCCGGCGAGCGCCACCCGGCCGGACCGCCAGGCGGCCAGCACGTCGGCCGGGGCATCGGCGCGGCCCTCGCGGGTCAGCCACTCCACGTAGTCGCCCGCGCCCTCCCCGAGTCCGGCCACCAGCGCGCGGAAGCCCTCCGGGTCGGTGACGGCGAGCAGCGCGTCCCGGTCGAAGAACCGCAGGTGGTTGACCGTGTCACGGACGTCCCAGCCGGCCGCCGGGGTGGGGGTGAGCCAGGCGGCGTCGTCGAGCGGGGCGACGCGCGCGTCGAGGTCGGCGGACTCCGCCTCGAGGTCGTCGACCAGCGCCTGCAGCAGCGGGGCGCCGCTCACGCGTCGAACCCGTCCATCCGGGCGAGCACCTGCAGCATGACCTCGTCGGCGCCGCCGCCGATCGAGGCCAGCCGGCTGTCCCGGAAGAACCGGGAGGTCCAGGTCTCCTCCATGTAGCCCATGCCGCCGTGGAACTGCAGGCACGCGTCGGCCACCTCGCGCAGCAGCCGGCCGGCGGTCAGCTTGGCCACCGTGGCCGCCCGGGTGGTGTCCTCGCCGTCCACGTACGCCTGCGCGCACGCGTAGTTGTGCGACTGCAGCAGGTCGACCTGCGCCGAGAGCTCGGTCAGCCGGAAGACGACGTACTGGTTGGCCGCGAGCGGCCGGCCGAACGCCTGCCGCTGCCGCAGGTACTCGCGGGTGCGCTCCAGCGCGTGCCGGCAGCTGCCCACCGCGCCGTAGGCGGCGAACATCCGCTCGACGACGAACTGCGCCATCTGCTGCTGGAAGCCGCGGCCGACGGTGCCGATGGTGTTCGACACCGGCACGCGCACGTCGTCGAAGAACAGCTCGGCGGTGTCGGAGGAGCGGTTGCCGAGCTTGTCCAGCTTCCGGGAGACGGAGAACCCCGGGATGTCGGTGGGGACGACGATCTGGCTCATCCCGCGGTGGCCGCCCTCGTCGGAGGTGCGGGCCAGCAGGCACAGCCAGTCGGCCTGGGTGCCGTTGGTGATGTAGAGCTTGCTGCCGTTGATCACCCACTCGTCGCCGTCCTGCACCGCGCGGGTGCGCAGCCCGGCGACGTCGGAGCCGGCGCCGGGCTCGGTCACGGCGATCGAGCAGACCGCGGTGCCGCGGATGGCCGGCTCCAGGTAGCGGCGCTTGAGCTCCTCGCTGCCGAACTCGTGCAGCGACGGAGTGGCCATCATCGTCTGCACGCCGATCGCCATCGGGACGCCGGCGCAGCCGGACCGGTGCAGCTCCTCGCAGAGGATGACGCTGAACAGGTGGTCGGCGCCCTGCCCGCCGTACTCGGGGTCGTACTCCAGGCCCAGCAGCCCGAGCTCGCCGAGCTTGGGGAACAGCTCGTGCGCCGGGAAGGTGCCGGCCCGCTCCCACTCGTCGACGTGCGGGGCGATCTCCCGCTCGACGACGTCGCGCACCGTCTTCCGGAACGCGGTGTGCTCGCTGGTGAAGCGCATGGGGACCCCCGGCGGAGGCGGCGCGGCGCGGGCCGCGGCCGGACTTGACGTTGGCGTCAGGTCTATCAGGATGGTGTGACCTGCACAACGATCGGAGGGTGCCGTGAGGCTGGGGCTGTCGCTGGGCTACTGGGGCGCCGGCCCGCCGCCGGGTCAGGCGGAGCTGGTCGCGCTCGCCGAGGACCTCGGCTTCGACTCGGTGTGGACGGCGGAGGCCTACGGGTCCGACGCGCTCACCCCGCTGGCGTGGCTGGGCAGCCGGACGACGCGGCTGCGGCTGGGCACCGGCGTCGTCCAGGTGTCGGCGCGCACGCCGACCGCCACCGCCATGGCCGCCCTGACGCTGGACCACCTCTCCGGCGGCCGCTTCGTGCTCGGCCTCGGCGTCTCCGGCCCCCAGGTGGTCGAGGGCTGGTACGGCCAGCCCTATCCGCGGCCGCTGGCCCGGACCCGCGAGTACGTGGCGGTCCTGCGGCAGGCCTTCGCCCGCGAGGTGGTCCGCCTCGACGGCGAGCAGTACCGGATCCCGTTCCCCGGCGGCACCGGCCTGGGCAAGGCGCTGCGGCCGACCGTCCACCCGCTGCGGGCCGACCTCCCGGTGCTGCTCGCCGCGGAGGGCCCGAAGAACGTCGCGCTGGCCGCGGAGGTCGCCGACGGCTGGATCCCGCTGTTCTACTCACCGCACGACGACGCCCACTACCGCGCGGCGCTCGCCGAGGGCTTCGCCCGGCCGGGCGCCCGCCGCACCGCGGACGACTTCGAGGTGGCCTGCACCGTGCCGGTGGAGGTCGACGCCGACGTCGACGCCGCCGCCGACCGGGTGCGCCCGATGCTCGCCCTCTACGTCGGCGGGATGGGCGCGCGCGGGGTGAACTTCCACTACGAGGTCTTCGCCCGGATGGGGTTCGAGGCCGAGTGCGCCCGCATCCAGGAGCTCTACCTGTCCGGCGCGAAGGCCGAGGCGGTCGCGGCCGTGCCGCTGGCGATGGTCGAGAAGGTGGCCCTCGTCGGGCCGCGCGCCAAGATCGCCGACGACCTCGCGGCGTGGGAGGCGTCGCTGGTCACCACGATGCTGCTCTCCGGGTCGCCGGAGACGCTGCGGACGATGGCCGAGCTGGCCGGCTGAGTGGCGGTCCGCCGTCCGGTGCCACGATGCGGGGCGTGGCAGCGACCGGCGGCACCGCGTTCGTCCTCGGCGGCGGGGGAGTGCTCGGCGCGGCCGAGGTCGGCATGCTGCAGGCGCTGCTCGAGCGCGGCGTCCGGCCCGACCTGGTCGTGGGCACCTCGGTGGGCGCGATCAACGGCGCGGTCGTCGCCGCCGACCCGACGCCGGCCGCGGTGGACCGGCTGCGCGGGGTGTGGCAGGAGCTGGCCTCCCGGCGGGTGTTCGCGGGGTCGGTGCTCGGCCGGGTCGGCACGCTGGTCCGGACCCGCACGCACCTGCACCCGCGCGAGCCGCTGCGCGAGATGCTCGAGGACGCCCTGCCGGTCCGGACGTTCGGGGAGCTGCGCGTCCCGTTCCAGTGCGTGGCGGCGAGCATCGAGCGGGCGGCCGAGCACTGGTTCACCGACGGCGACCTGGTCGACGCGGTGCTCGCCTCCTGCGCCGTCCCCGGGCTGCTGCCGCCGGTGGAGATCGACGGCGAGCACTACCTCGACGGCGGCCTGGTGCACAGCATCCCGGTCGGCCGCGCGGTGACGCTGGGCGCCGCGACCGTCCACGTGCTGCACGTCGGGCGGATCGACCGGCCGCTGTCCCCGCCGTCCCGGCCGTGGGAGGTCGCCACGGTCGCCTTCGAGATCGCCCGCCGGCACCGGTTCACCGCCGACCTCGCCTCGCTGCCGGAGGGGGTCACGGTGCACGTGCTGCCCGCCGGGGACCCGGACCCGCCGGGGGCGGCCAACCTGCGCTACCGCGACTTCTCCGGCGTGCCGGCCCGCATCGAGCGGGCCCGCGTCGCGGCGGGGGAGTACCTGGACCGGGTCGCCGCCGGCCGGGGCGGGGTGGTCTGAGGTGCTGCCCCCGCGCCGCGTCCGCCGGGTCGCCGGCCCCCTGCTGGTCGGGGTGCTCGCGGTCGCCGTCCTGCTGCTGCCGGTGCTCGTCGTCGCGGCGGTGCTCGTCTCGTTCTTCCTGCCCGGGCGGCTGCGCGCGCTGCGGCTGCTGTGCTTCGGGCTGGTGTACCTCGGCCTGGAGGTGGCGGGGCTGGCCGCCGCGGCGGTGCTGTGGGTGGCGAGCGGCTTCGGCCGCCGGCTGGACTCCCCGCGCTCCCGGGCGGCGCACTACACGGTGCTGCGGGTGCTGCTCGACGTCCTCATGCGGTCCGCGCAGCGGCTGTTCGCGCTGCGGCTGGTCACCGACGGCGACTCGTGGTCGCCGCTGGACGACGGCGTGCCCGGCTCGACCAACGCCATGGTGGTGCTCTCCCGGCACGCCGGCCCCGGCGACTCGTTCCTGCTGGTGCACACGCTGATGAACCGCGACCACCTGCGCCAGCCGCGGATCGTGCTCAAGGACGTGCTGCAGCTGGACCCGCTGGTCGACGTCTACCTCAACCGGCTGCCCAACTCCTTCGTCTCCGGCGACCCGGCGGCCGGGCGGAGCCCGGAGGAGGCCATCGCCGACCTCGCCCGCGACCTCGGCGAGGAGGACGCGCTGCTGATCTTCCCCGAGGGCGCGAACTACACCCCGCGGCGCAGGGTGCGGGCGCTCCAGCGGCTGCGCGAGCGCGGGCTGCTGGCGGCGGTGCGGCGGGCCGAGGCGATGCGCAACGTGCTGCCCCCGCGCCCGGGCGGCGTCGTCGCGGCGCTGCAGGCCGCCCCGCACGCCGACGTCGTCCTCGTCGCGCACACCGGGCTGGAGCACCTGAGCACGGTGCGGGACGTGTGGCGGGGGCTGCCCATCGACAAGACGCTGCACCTGCGGTGGTGGTTCATCCCGGCCGCGGAGGTGCCGCGCGGCGAGGCGGAGCTGACCGACTGGCTCTACCGCTGGTGGGAGACCATCGACGACTGGATCAGCACGACCTCGGCGACGGTCAGATGACCGATGCCCCGCCGGGCGCGGGGCAACGAGCGTGGAGGGCGGAGCCCGCACTCCCGAGGAGGTCGTCGTGACCGGTGCCCCTCCCGTCCCCACCGTCGTGCTGGTGCACGGCGCGTTCGCCGACAGCTCCGGGTGGAACGGCGTGCTCGCGCGCCTGTTCGCGGCCGGCGTCCGCGCGCAGGCGGTGCCCAACCCCCTGCGCGGGATCCCCGCCGACACCGAGTACGTCGCCGCCGCGCTGGAGCAGGTCCCGGGCCCGGTGCTCGCCGTCGGGCACTCCTACGGGGGCGCGGTCGTCACCAACGCCGCCGCCCGCGCCGGCAACGTCGTCGGCCTCGTCTACGTCGCGGGGTTCGCGCCCGACGAGGGCGAGCTCATCGCCGACGTCGAGGGCGGGTCGGTCGACAGCGTCCTGATGAGCGCGCTCGAGGAGCGCTCCTACCCGACCCCGGAGGGGCCGCAGACCGAGTGGGCGATCCGCGCCGACCGCTTCCACGAGGCCTTCGCCGCGGACCTGCCCTCCCAGATGACCGCCGTCATGGCCGCGACCCAGCGACCGGTGTCGGTGCTCGGCTTCACCGTGCCGAACGGCACCCCCGCCTGGCGCACCCTGCCGTCGTGGGCCGTCATCCCGACCGGCGACCGGGCCGCCGGCACCGACGTGCTGCGCGCCATGGCCCGGCGGGCCGGCGCGGACGTCGTCGAGACCGAGGGCTCGCACGCGATCATGATCTCGCAGCCCCAGGTGGTGGCCGACGTGATCCTGCGGGCGCTGGACAGCCTCGCCCGCGGCGTGCCCACGCCGGTCCCGGCCGGCGTCTGAGCGCGGCGGCCGGCTCCCCGCCGGTCAGCCGCCGAAGCGCTCGAGCCGGATCGCGGACGGGTCGTGGCCGAGGTCGACCAGCGCCGTGGCGACGTCCTCGACGAAGTACGTCGGGCCGCAGACGAACGTGCGCGGCCGCGCCTCCGGGCCGAACGCCCGCTCCGCCAGCAGCGCGCGGTCGACCCGGCCGGTCGGGCCCGTCCACCCGGCCGGCGCGGCGCGGGTGAGGGTCACCGTGGTCTCCGGCCCGAGCGACCCGCGGCCGAGGAGGTCGTCGGCGCTGCGCGCGGAGTACAGGAGGCGGACCGGCGTCGTCCCGCCGGTGCGCCGCCGGTGCTCGAGCATCGACAGGAACGGCGCGACACCCGCGCCCCCGGCCACCAGCTGCACCGGCCGGCGCTCGCCGCGCGCGGAGTCCGCGCGCGCCGACCACACGAAGTACCCGCCGATGGGGCCGCGCAGCTCCAGCACGTCGCCCGCGCGCAGCTCGTCGGTCAGGTAGGGGGACACCTCGCCGTCGGGCAGCCGCTCCACGAGCAGGGAGACCTCCTGCTCCTCGGGTGCCGAGGCGATCGAGTAGCTGCGCTGCACCGTGTAGCCGTCCTCCGCGGTGAGGCGGAGGTCGACGTGCTGGCCCGGGAGGTGCCCGGTCCAGCCGGGCACCTCGAAGGACAGCCGCCGCACCCGGGCCGTCTCGGCGACGCCGCCGGTCAGCGTCGCCGGCAGCCAGGTCAGTCGCCGCTGTACCGCTGTTCCAGCCACGGGTCACCGCGGTCGTGGTAGCCGAACGTCTCCCAGAAGCCGGGCTCGTCCACCCGGCTCAGCGCGAACCCGCGCAGCCACTTGGCGCTCTTCCAGAAGTACAGGTGGGGCACCAGCAGCCGGGCCGGCCCGCCGTGCTCCGGGGGCAGCGGCTCGCCCTCGTAGGTGTCGACCACCCAGGCCCGGCCGCCGGTGACGTCGGCGAGCGGCAGGTTCGTCGTGTACCCGCCGTCGCAGAACGCCAGCACGAACGCGGCCGCGGGCGGCAGGTCGGCCAGCAGCGTGTCGACGGCGACGCCCTCCCACCGGGTGCCGAACTTCGACCACTTGGTGACGCAGTGGATGTCGACCGAGACCGACTCGCGCGGCAGCGCCCGGAACTCCTCCCAGGTCCACCGGCGCACGCCGTCCACCTCGCCCTGGACGGTGAGGTCCCACTCGGCCAGGGGCGTGCGCGGGGTCGGCCCGGCGGAGAGCACGGGGAAGGCGTCGCCGACGTCGTACTGCCCGGGGGGCAGCCGGTCGGTCGGGGTCGCGGCCGAGGCGCGGTGGCCGAACCCGCGGGAGATCAGGGACATGGCGGCTCCTCCCGACGACGTCCCGACTGTGCCGGGGCGGCCGCCCGGCGGCATCGGTCGATCGACCGCCGTCACCGCTCGGACGGCGGGCGCGGGGTCGGCACCCCGGCCAGCGCGTCGCGCAGCGCGGCGCGGGCGGTGACGCCGAGCTTGGGGAACGCGCGGTAGAGGTGCGCCCCCACGGTGCGCGGGGAGAGGAACAGGCGGTTGCCGATCTGCTTGTTCGACAGCCCGGACGCGGCGAGCATCGCGATCTCGTACTCCTGAGCGGTCAGCGAGGCCGGGCGCCCCTCGCCGTCCGCCCGGCGCGCGGACGGCCCGGTGGCCCGCAGCTCCGCCGCCGCGCGCGCCGCCCACGGGGCCGCGCCGAGCCGCTCGAGGACCTCCAGCGCCGCGGCCAGCTGCCCCCGGGCGGCGCCGGTCGCCCGCGCCCGGCGCAGGTGCTCCCCGTAGGCGAGCCGCACCCGGGCGAGCACGAACGGGTGCTCCTGCGCCCCGGGGACGGTGAGGGCGGCCTCGAAGCACCCCGGCGCCTCCCCCTCCGGCGCGGCCAGCGCGGCCGCCCCGGCCAGCAGCAGCGCGGGCCCCGGCGCCGCGCCGGAGACGGGCGCCCGCCGCAGGGCGGCGACGTGGGCGGCGGCCTCCGCCCGCCGGCCGGTCCGCACCGCCGCCTCGACCACGTCCAGCGCGGCGGGCAGCGCGACCGGCGCATGCGGCGGGAGCCGGCCGGCCGGCCCGATCGCGGCGAGGTGGCGGGCGGCGTCGTCGTGCTCGCCGCGGCCGAGGGCGGCCAGGCCGCGGGCGTGGGCGGCGAGGTGCGCGGCGAGCCCGGCCCCGTGCGCGGCCGCCGCCGCGGTCAGGTCGCCGGTGCGGGACCGGACGGCCTCCTCGTCGCCGCGCGCGGCCGCGAGCAGGGCCAGGACGTGGACGGCGGGCAGGGCGAGCAGCCGGTACCCCAGCTCCCCGGCCTCGCGGACCGCCTCGGCGGCGCCGCCCGCGGCCTCGTCCCAGCGGCCGGCCGCGAGCGCGTCCTGCGCCAGCAGCACCCGGGCGCCGAGGACGGCGGCGCGGCTCCGGCCTCCCGCGGCCACGACCCGCTCGAGGGCCGGGCGGCAGGCGGCGAGCCGGCCCGCGGGCGCGGCGGCGGCCGCGACCCGGACGACGGAGGCCGGGTCGGCATCGGTCTGGACCGCGGTCAGCAGGTCCCCGAGCCGGTCGAGGTCGGCGCGGGTGGCCCGGGCGGGGTCCGCGACCGTGCGGGCGGCCACCGACAGCACGGGCGGGACGTCGGCCCCCAGCCGGGCGAGGGCGTCGTCGAACGGGTGCCAGAGGTCCTCCCGGCCGGCGAGGTGGCAGGCGAGCAGCAGGACCGGGAGGGCGTCCGCGACGGCGGCCGCGCCGGCTCCCTCGTCGAGCGCGGCCCCGACGGCGCGGGCGAGCACGAGGTGCGCGGTGCCGACGTCGCCCGCGGCGTGCAGCAGGTGCGCGCCGGCGGCCGCGGCGACCGCCGGGGAGCGGCCGGCGCGCGGGTCGGCCGCCCGCGCCCGCGCGAGCAGCCCCGGCACGGCCGGCAGGTCGCCGGTGCTGTCCACCGTCGCGGCGGCGGCCGCGGCCAGCCGGCGGGCGCGGGCGGGCCCGGGCGGGGTGAGGTCCGCGGCGCGGAGCAGGAGGGCGACCGCGCCGGGCCCGTCCCCGCGCTGCCGCGCCCGGCCGGCCGCCCGCTCGAGCAGGCCGGCGGCCTCCCCGTCCGGCCCGAGCGCGGCCCGCGCCAGGTGCGCGGCGCCGCGCTCCGGGTCCCCGGCCAGCGCCCGCCCCAGCGCGGCGTGCGCCCGCCGCCGGTCGCCGCTGGTCGCGAGCTCCACGGCGGCCGCGCCGGTGAGCGGGTGCCGCAGCGTCACGCGTCCGGCGGCCAGGTCGACGCGGACCAGCCGCGCGCGCTCGGCCGGGGCGAGGTCGTCCAGCCAGCCGTCGTCGCGGTCCCGGCCGCCGGCCAGGGCGGCCGCGCGGAGTGCGCGGAGGTCCCCGGTGCCCTCCAGCGCGGCGAGCAGGAGCAGCGCGCGGGTGGGGGCCGGCAGCGCGCCGACCGGCCGGGCGAAGGCGGCGTGCAGCCGCGTCCCGGGCGGGAGGGGCACCGGCCCGCCGTCGTGGCCGGCCAGGACGGCGGGCAGCTCCACCAGCGCCAGCGGGTTGCCCCGTGCCGCGTCGAGGACGCGCCGGCGCACGTCCCGGGCCAGCCCGGGGGAACGGGTGCGCAGCAGCTCCGCCGCCGCGGCGTCGTCGAGCGGGCCGAGCTCCAGGCGGGGCAGCCCGGCGTCGAGCAGGAGCGAGCCGCCGCCGGCCCGCGCGGCGGCCAGGACGCCGCAGCGGCGGCCGGCGAGCCGGCGGGCGACGAGGCCGAGCACCCGCGCGCTGGACCGGTCCAGCTCCGGCAGGTCGTCGACGACCAGGAGGACGGGCCGCCCCCGGGCCGCGCGGTCGAGCAGGGCCAGGACCGCCGTCGCCACCGCCAGCGGGCCGGGCGGCCCCGGCCGGGCGCCGAGGGCGGCGGCCAGGGCGGTGCCGGGCGGGCCCTCGGACCCGTCGAGCAGCGGCAGGAGGAGCTGGGACAGGCCCGCGGAGCCGACCTCCGTCTCGGACCCCACCCCCGCGGCGCGCAGCACCAGCGCCCCCGCCGCGGCCGCCGTCCCCGCCGCCGCGTCGAGCACCGCGGTCTTCCCGACGCCGGGGTCGCCGGTCACCACCAGCGCGTCGCCCCGGGAGGCGGCCCGGTCGAGGAACGCCCGGACGGCGCCGCCCTCGGCGTCCCGGCCGACCAGCCCGGTGCCTCCGGTCGTGGTGTCGTCCACGGGGGCCTCCCTCGACTCACCGCCCGGACGGTCGCTCGCCCCGTGGAGGTGCGAGTCTCCCGCAGCGGACGCGGCGGCGGCAGGGGTGCGCGGCCGCCGGGGACGGTCGGATGACCGATGCGCGGCCCGGCGCCCGGCGCGACAGTGGCCGCCACGGCGGCGCCCGCGGCCGGGGGAGGGGACGGCGATGGACCTGTCCGAGCACCCGCCCGGCGGGACCGGCGCGGTGCCCTCCGGGGCCGACGAGCGCCGGCTGGACGGCAACGCGGCGGCCGGCGTCCTGGCCGAGGTGCTCACCGCCGAGGCGACCGCGGCCGTGTCCACCTGCACGTACTGCGGCGGCCGCGCCCCGCTGGGGGCGCACCTGGTCTACGCCGACGCGCCCGCCCTCGTGCTCCGCTGCCCCACCTGCATGCAGGTCGTGCTGCGCTGCGGCTCGGACGCCTCCGGCACCCGGCTGGAGATGAGCGGCATCCGGCTCCTGTGGTGGTCCCCGGAGCCGGCCGGCGGGACCGGCACCGGCACCGGCACCGGAGCCCCGTCGACCTGAGCCACGTCGAGGAGGTCCGGGGAGATGGCGACTCCCGCGCTGCTGCCCACCGAGGGCCGGATGCCGGCGCTTGACGGGGCGACCGGGTGGCTGAACACCGAGCCGCTGACGACCGAGGCGCTGCGCGGCCGCGTCGTCCTGGTCGACTTCTGCACCTTCACGTGCATCAACTGGCTGCGGACCCTGCCGTACGTGCGGGCGTGGGCCGACCGGTACCGGGAGGAGGGGCTGGTGGTCCTCGGCGTGCACACGCCGGAGTTCTCCTTCGAGCGGGACGCCGGTGCCGTGCGCCGGGCGCTCGAGGGCCTGCACGTCACCCACCCGGTCGCGCTGGACAGCGGGTACGCGATCTGGCGCGCCTTCGCCAACCGCTACTGGCCGGCGCTGTACTTCGTCGACGTCACCGGCCGCATCCGGCACCACTGGTTCGGGGAGGGCGACGAGACGCGGTCGGAGACGGTGGTCCAGCAGCTGCTGGCCGAGGCCGGCGCCGACGTCCTCGGCCGCGACCCGGTCACGGTCGTCGGTGAGGGCGTCGAGGCCCCCGCCGACTGGGACGCCCTGGGCTCGCCGGAGGAGTACCTCGGCTACGGCCGGTCCTCCGCCTTCGCCTCCCCGCAGGGCACGGCCCCCGAGCGGTCGCACGAGTACGAGCTCCCGGCGCGGCTGCGGCCCGGCTCCTGGGCGGCGGCCGGGCGGTGGACCGTCGGCGTCGAGGCCGCGGTGCTCGACGAGCCGGGCGGGCGGCTGGCCTGCCGCTTCCGCGCCCGCGACCTGCACCTGGTGATGGGGCCGGTCGCCCCGGGGGTCTCCGTGCCCTTCCGGGTGCGCCTGGACGGGCGGCCGCCGGGGGAGGCGGCCGGCGGCGACGTGGACGCGCGGGGCCACGGCGTGGCCACCGGGCGGCGGCTGTACCAGCTGGTGCGGCAGCCGGGCCCGGTCACCGACCGGCTGTTCGAGGTCGAGTTCACCGCCCCGGGCGTCGCCGCGTACGTCCTCACCTTCGGCTAGACCGACGCACCCCCGGGAGGGACCCGGCCATGACGACCGCGGCAGCAGGGACCGTTCGACCGTTCCGCGTGGAGGTGCCCGAGGAGGCGCTCACCGAGCTGCGGCGGCGCGTCGCGGCGACGGTCTGGCCGGAGCGGGAGACGGTCCCGGACACCTCCCAGGGCGTCCCGCTCGCCACGATGCGGGCCCTCGCGGACCACTGGGCCACCGCCTACGACTGGCGCGCCTGCGAGGCGCGGCTCAACGCCCTGCCGCAGTTCCTCACCGAGATCGACGGGCTGGAGATCCACTTCCTGCACGTCCGCTCCCGGCACGAGGACGCCCTGCCGCTGGTCGTCAACCACGGGTGGCCCGGCTCGGTGATCGAGCAGCTCAAGATCATCGGCCCGCTCGTGGACCCGACGGCGCACGGCGGGGACCCCTCCGACGCCTTCGACGTCGTCGTCCCCTCGATGCCCGGCTACGGCTTCTCCGGCAAGCCGGCGAGCACCGGCTGGGGCCCCGAGCGCATGGCCCGCGCCTGGGCCGCGCTCATGGAGCGCCTGGGCTACGAGCGCTGGGTCGCGCAGGGCGGCGACTGGGGCGCGTTCGTCGTCGACCAGATGGGCCTGCAGGCGCCGCCGGGGCTGCTCGCCGTCCACACCAACATGCCGGCCACCGTGCCGGCCGACGTCAACGCGGCCGCCCTGGCCGGCGGGCCGCCGCCGCCCGGCCTCTCCGACGAGGAGCGGCGCGCCTACGGGCAGCTGCTCCGCACGTTCGGGCAGGTCGAGTACGCCCGCTACATGGCCGCCCGCCCGCAGACCCTCTACGGCATCGCGGACTCACCCGTCGGCCTGGCCGCCTGGCTGCTCGACCACAACGACGCCGACGGCCAGCCCGCCGCGGCCGTCATGGCCGCTCTCGACCGGACGGCGAGCAGCACCGGGGAGCTCACCCGCGACGAGGTCCTCGACAACGTGACGCTGTACTGGCTGACCGGCACCGGCGTCTCCGCCTCCCGGCTGTACTGGGAGTACCGCGGCGGCTTCTTCGACGCGAAGGGCGTGCAGGTCCCCGTCGCCGTCAGCGTCTTCCCGGGCGAGCAGTACGAGGCGCCGCTGAGCTGGGCCCAGCGCGCCTATCCCCGCCTGATCCACTACAACCGGCTGCCCCGCGGCGGGCACTTCGCCGCGTGGGAGGAGCCGCACCTGCTCGTCGACGAGCTGCGGACCGCGTTCCGGCCGCTGCGCCGGCCCCCGGTGCCCGGCCCGCGCGCGTCGGCCGCCGACGCCGCGGCGCCGCGGACCCCCGCCTGACCGTGGGTCCGCGGGCACCGACCGTCCGGACGCGCCCGCTCCGCACCGCGGCGGCCCCGCGGCGGCCCGCACCCCCTGCCCGGCGCGCCGCCGGACCGCCACGGTGGCGCCATGACGGGTAGCCGCAGCTCGCTCTGGACCGGGGCGCTGGCCGGGTACGCGGCCAGCCGCACCATGGACGCCGCCACCGGCTGGTTCCACGGCCGGCAGAGCGTGGAGTCCCGGCGGCGGGAGGAGGAGATCGCGCCGGGCGGCGCGCTCGTGCAGCTGGGCAAGCAGCTCGGCGCCGTCGCGGGCCGCGACCTCGACGACGCCGCGGCCGGCCGGGTCGGGCTCGCCGTGCACCGCACCCTCGGCGTGACCTACGGGGTGCTCGCCGCGACGCTGGTCCGCCGCGGCTGGTCGCCGCTGGCCGCCGGGCCGGCCGTCGGCGCCGCCGCCCTCCTGCTGGTCGACGAGGGCACCGCGCTGCCGACGATGACCGCCTACCCGCTGGTCAGCCACGCCCGCGGCGTGGTCGGCCACTCGACGGTCGGGCTGGTCATCGGCCTCCTGCTCTGGCTGACCGGACGGTCCTGACACCGCGCGCCCGACGGCCTCCTCCGGCCGCCGGTCCCGCGGGAGGATGGTCCCCGCGCGGGGGCCGAGTGCGCCGGGGGGCGCCGTGCGGGAGTTCGCCGAGCTGCAGCGGGACCTGGCGCCGGCCTGCGCGGCGAACGCGCCGGGCTCCTCGACGCCGCACGTGCTGGTGACCCTGCCCTCGTTCAGCATCGGTGAGTCGCTGCTGTCGCACTACGCCGACCGGCTGCCGGCCCTGGAGCACCGGTACCTGGTCACCGTCCTCCTGCTGCCCCGCGTCCCCGGCTGCGAGCTGGTCTTCGTCAGCAGCGCCCCGCCGCCGCAGGCGCTGGTCGACCACTACCTCTCCCTGGTGCCGCCCGCCGACCGCGCCTCGGTGCGCCGGCGGCTGCGGGTGCTCGTCGTCCCGGACGCCTCCTACCGCCCGGTCGCCGCGAAGCTGCGGGACCGGCCGGACCTGGTCGAGGACCTGCGCCGGCACATCGGCGGCCGGCCGGCGTTCCTCGAGCCGTGGAACGTCACCGCCGACGAGGTGGAGATCGCCCGGCGGCTGGACGTGCCCGTCGACGGCACCGCGCCCGAGCTGTGGCCGCTGGGGTTCAAGAGCGCCGGCCGGCGGCTGCTCGCCGACGCCGGCGTGCCGGTGCCGGCCGGGTGCGAGGACGTGCACACCGTCGACGACGTCGACCGCGCCGTCGACGACGTGCTGCGGCGCCGGCCGGCCGCGGCGGGCGTGGTGCTCAAGCTGGACGACAGCGGCGCCGGCGACGGCAACGTGGTGCTGCGCCGGGAGGGCCTGCCCGGCTCCGCGGGCCACCTGCGCGACGCCGTCCGCCGGCTGCCCGACTGGTACCTCACCGCACTCACCCTGGGCGGCGTCGTCGAGGAGTTCGTGACCGGGGACCGGTTCGCCAGCCCCAGCGTGCAGGGCGAGATCACCCCGGACGGGCGCGTCACCGTGCTGTCCACGCACGAGCAGGTGCTCGGCGGGGACAGCGGCCAGGTGTACCTCGGCTGCCGGTTCCCGGCCGAGCCGCACTACGCCGCGGAGCTGGGGAGGTACGGGCGGGCGGCGGGGGAGGCGCTGGCCCGGTGCGGCGCCCGCGGCCGCTACGGCGTGGACTTCGTCGCCACGTCCGGTCCGGGCGGGTGGACGCTGCAGGGGCTGGAGATCAACCTCCGCAAGGGCGGCACGACCCACCCGTACACGGTGCTGCGCAACCTCGTGCCCGGCCGCTACGACCCGGAGGCCGGCCGGTGGACCGCCGACGACGGCACCGTCCACTGCTACTGCGCCACCGACAACCTCGTCGACCCCGCCTGGACCGGGCTGCCGCCGCGGGAGGTCGTCGACGCGGTGGACCGCGAGGGGCTGCGCTTCGACCGGCGCACCCGCACCGGCGTCGTCCTGCACATGCTGTCCGGGCTGGCGGTCGACGGCCGGTTCGGGCTGACCGCCATCGCGCCGACCCCCGCCGCGGCGCACGGGCTGCTCGAGCGCACCCACGCGTGCGTCGACCGGCTGGCCCGGCAGCCGGTGGCCGCCGGGCCGTGACGGACGCTCAGACGGTCTCGGGTACCCGGAGGTGGGCCAGGACCAGCTCGAACTCGGCGACGTCGGTGATCTCGGCCCCGCTCTCCCGGCTCGCCCGCTCCCGGATGGCCGTACCGGCCTCCCGGTTGCGCTCCAGGGACGCGCGGTCCGCGTAGGTCACGGTGGCGGCGGCCGCGCCCTCCCCGCGGTCGACCAGCAGGCTCGCGCTGCAGAAGCCGTCCAGTTCCTCGACCCTCGGCAGCACGCCCATCCGGAAGGTGTCCAGGAGCTCGTCCACCCGGGCGGGGTCCGAACGCAGCCAGGTGACCCGCGCGCAGGCCCCGGCCGGCGCCTCGTGCAGCCGGTGGAGCGCCGCGATCTCCCAGGTCCGCACCTCCGCCCCGCCGCCGAGGAGCTCCGCGACCCGGTCGCGCATCGGCCGCACCCGGTCGGCCGTGGCGCTCATCGCCTCCTCGGTCTGCCAGGCGGTCGCGATGATGCAGCGGCCGGTGTCGCGGTCGGCGAGGAAGGACAGGCCGACGAAGCCGTCCATCTCCTGGACCGCCGGCATCACCTCGTCGCGCATGTAGGTGACCGCGTCGTCGATCGCCTGCGCCGTGCCGTGGATGGTGGTCGTCCGTGCGTACACGTCACCGCTCCTCTCGTGCGTGCGGCGACGCCCGGTGCGGCACCGCCGCACCAGCGAGCGTTCCCGCGGTCGCCGCGCGTGGCAACGGGCCCGTGCGCGTTCCCCGCGTCAGCGCCGCGGGCGCCGCCCGATCCGCGACCCCAGCCAGGTCAGCGGGTCGTACCGGCGGTCCACCACCCGCTCCTTGAGCGGGATGATGCCGTTGTCGGTGAGGTGGATGCCCTCGGGGCAGACCTCCGAGCAGCACTTGGTGATGTTGCAGTAGCCCAGGCCGAACTCCTCCCGGGCGGCGTCCCGGCGGTCGACGACGTCGAGCGGGTGCATGTCCAGCTCGGCCAGCCGGATGAGGAAGCGCGGCCCGGCGAAGGCCGCCTTGTTGTCCTCGTGGTCGCGGATGACGTGGCAGGTGTCCTGGCACAGCCAGCACTCGATGCACTTGCGGAACTCCTGCGGCCGCTCGACGTCGACCTGCTGCATCCGGTGGTTGCCGTCCGGGTCGCGCGGGCGCGGGGTGAACGCCGGGACCTGCGCGGCCTTCTCGTAGTTGTAGGAGACGTCGGTGACCAGGTCGCGGATCACCGGGAAGGTGCGCAGCGGGGTGACGGTCACCGGCTCGTCCTGGGCGAACGTGCTCATCCGGGTCAGGCACATCAGCCGCGGCCGGCCGTTGACCTCCGCGCTGCACGAGCCGCACTTGCCCGCCTTGCAGTTCCACCGGACGGCCAGGTCGCCGGCCTGCGTGGCCTGCAGCCGGTGGATGACGTCGAGGACCACCTCGCCCTCGTGCACCGGCACGGTGAAGGTCTGCAGCTCCCCGCCGGAGGCGTCGCCCCGCCAGACCCGGAAGGTGGCGTCGTAGCCGCCGTCCCCGTCCCCGCCGCCGTCGGTCCCCCCGATGCTCGGCTCCCCAGGCTCGGTCATGCGCCCTCCTCGAAGACCTCCGCCAGCTCCGGCGGCATCTGCGGCAGCGGCTGCCGGGCCACGGTCACCGCGCCGTCCCCCGTCCGGGTGCAGACCAGGTTGGTGCGGCCCCACTCCGGGTCGGTCGCGGGGAAGTCGTCGCGGGTGTGCCCGCCGCGGCTCTCCTCGCGGGCGAGCGCGGCGCGGGCGACGCACTCGCCGACCAGCAGCAGGTGCGGCAGGTCCAGCGCCAGGTGCCACCCGGGGTTGTACTGCCGGTGCCCCTCGACCGACAGCGCCGCGACCCGCTCCCGCAGGGCGGCGATGCGGGCCAGCGCCTGCTCCATCTCCGGCGCGGTGCGGATGATCCCGACCAGGTCGTGCATCGTCTGCTGCAGGTCCTGCTGCACGGTGTAGGGGTTCTCGCCGCCCTCCCGCTCGAACGGCGCCAGCGCCGCCCGCGCGGCGTCGGCCAGCGCCTCCTCGGCGAGCGCGACCACGCCGGCCCGCTTGGCCGCGTGCTCGGCCGCGGCGGCGCCGGCGCGGCGGCCGAACACCAGCAGGTCCGACAGCGAGTTGCCGCCCAGCCGGTTGGACCCGTGCATCCCGCCGGCGACCTCACCGGCGGCGAACAGCCCCGGCACGGACGCCGCGGCGGTGTCCGGGTCCACCTCGACGCCGCCCATCACGTAGTGGCAGGTGGGCCCGACCTCCATCGCCTCGGCGGTGATGTCGACGTCGGCCAGCTCCTTGAACTGGTGGTACATCGACGGCAGCCGGCGGCGGACGTACTCGGCCGGGCGGCGGGTGGCGATGTCGAGGAAGACGCCGCCGTGGGGGGAGCCGCGGCCGGCCTTGACCTCGCTGTTGATGGCGCGGGCGACCTCGTCGCGGGGCAGCAGCTCGGGCGGGCGCCGGTTGTTCTTCTTGTCGTCGTACCAGCGGTCGGCCTCGTCCTCGGTCTCCGCCGTCTCCTTGCGGAAGTAGTCCGGGATGTAGTCGAACATGAACCGGTTGCCGGCCGAGTTGCGCAGCACGCCGCCGTCGCCGCGGACGCTCTCGGTGACCAGGATGCCGCGCACCGACGGCGGCCAGACCATCCCGGTCGGGTGGAACTGGACGAACTCCATGTTCACCAGCCCGGCACCGGCCTGCAGCGCCAGCGAGTGCCCGTCGCCGGTGTACTCCCACGAGTTCGAGGTGACCTTCCAGGCCTTGCCGATGCCGCCGGTGGCCAGCACCACCGACGGCGCCTCCCAGGCCACGAACCGGCCCGACTCCCGCCAGTAGCCGAACGCCCCGGTGACGCCCTCGTCGTCGGTCAGCAGCCGGGTGACCGTGCACTCCATGAACACGTCGACGCCGAGGGCGACGGTGCGCTGCTGCAGCGTGCGGATGAGCTCCAGGCCGGTGCGGTCGCCGACGTGCGCGAGCCGGGCGTAGCGGTGACCGCCGAAGTCGCGCTGGCTGATCAGCCCGTCGGGGGTGCGGTCGAACAGCGCGCCCCAGTCCTCGAGCTCGCGCACCCGGTCGGGCGCCTCCTGCGCGTGGATCTGCGCCATGCGCCAGTGGTTGAGCATCTTCCCGCCGCGCATGGTGTCCCGGAAGTGCACCCGCCAGCCGTCCTCCGGCCAGGTGTTGCCCATCGCCGCGGCGATGCCGCCCTCGGCCATGACCGTGTGCGCCTTGCCGAGCAGGGACTTGCAGACGACGGCGGTGCGCGCCCCGGCCTCGTGCGCCGCGATCGCCGCGCGCAGTCCGGCGCCGCCGGCCCCCACCACCACGACGTCGTAGGCGTGCCGCTCGAGCTCCATCAGAAGAACCTCACGTCCCGGATCGTGTCGGTGGCGAGCAGGAGGACGTAGAGGTCGGCCAGCGCGACGCTGGCCATCGACGCCCACGCCCACTGCATGTGGCGGGCGTTGAGCCGGGAGACCAGCGTCCAGGCGCGGTAGCGCAGCGGGTGCCGGGAGAAGTTGTTGAGGCGCCCGCCGACGACGTGCCGGCAGGAGTGGCAGGACAGCGAGTAGAGGGCCAGAAGCGTCGCGTTGACCAGCAGCACGAGCGTGCCCAGGCCCATGTGGCCCCACTCGCCGGTCTCGTCGCGGAAGGCGAGGACGGCGTCGTAGAAGAGGACGACGTTGATGAGCAGCGCCGCGTAGAGGAAGTAGCGGTGCACGTTCTGCCCGACCAGCGGGAACCGCGTCTCACCGGTGTAGCGCAGGTGCGGCTCGGCCACCGCGCAGGCCGGCGGCGACAGCCAGAACGACCGGTAGTAGGCCTTCCGGTAGTAGTAGCAGGTCAGCCGGATGCCCAGCGGGAAGACCAGGATGTAGATCGCCGGGGAGATCCACGTCGGGCCGGTGAACAGCTCCGGGAAGGTGTCGCCCTCGCACCGGGTCGACAGGCACGGCGAGTAGAACGGCGAGATGTAGGGCTCGGAGAAGTAGTAGGCGTTCTGGAACGCCCGGACCGTCGCGTAGACGACGAACGCGAGCAGCGCCGCGGCGGTGAGCGCCGGCTGCAGCCACCAGCGGTCGGTGCGCAGCGTGCGCGCCGCGATCGTCGCGCGGCGCGGGGCCGGCCCGCCGTCGCCCCGTCCGGGCGAGGTCGCCCCCGTCCCGCGCGGCGCGGTGGCGGTCACCGGCGGGTGCGGCCGGACCCGCCCAGGCCCTCGTCGTCGCCGTCGCCGTAGACGGCCGCGAACGGCTCCCAGGCCGTGCGGACCCGGGTGCCGCAGAGCAGGGCCAGGTCGTCGCGCAGCCGGGCGACGTCGACCCTGAGCCGGCGGGCGTCCACGGTGTCACCGAAGTGCCCCGTCAGCGGTGCGCACGCCTCTTCGAGCGCGTCCACCGCGCGGCGGGCCGCCGCCACGTCCTGCTCCAAGGACATCGCCGCCTCCAGACCCTGCTGGCGTCGCCGGGAAGCCGAGGGGGGAAGTGCACCACCGACGCCGGGGCCGGGGAAGGGGGCGCTGCGCCGTCCGGGTCAGGACGCGCGGTCGCGCACCCCGCGCAGGAGGACCGCCCACCGCCGGAGGACGTCCAGCCGGCCGGGCGGCGGCGGGGGCGCCGGGCGGGCGAGCAGGTCGAGCTCCGCCCGGAGCGCGGCCCGCTGCCGCCGGAGGTCCGCCAGCTCGGCCAGGAGCGCGGCGCGGCGCGTGACCGCCTCCCGGTCCAGGCGCTCGCGGGTCGCGGCCGCCTCCGCGTCGGCGCGCCGCCGCTCCTCGCGCCCGGTGGCCAGCATCGCGACGATGTCGGCCCGCGCGCGGGCCCGGGCGGCGGCCGCGTCCTCCTCGGCGCGCTGCCGCACCCGGTCGGCGTCCGCGGCGGCGCGGCGCTCGGCCGCCCGGACGTCGTCCAGCCGCGCCGCGGCCTCGGCCCGGGTGGCGGCGGCCGACCGTTCGGCGTCGTCGAGGAGCCGGGCGGCCCGCGCGGCGCACTCCGCCCCGTGCGCGGCCGCCGCGGCCGCCGTCCGGTCGGCCTCGGCCTCGGCGTCGGCGAGGGTCCGCTGCGCGCGGGCGACGACCCGCTCCGCCTGCTCCGAGGCGGCGGCCCAGGCGGCCTCGGCCTCGGCGCGCATGCCCTCGGCCTCGTCGGCCGCCGCGGCGAGCATCGACCCGATGCGCCGGGACAGCTGGAGGAACTCCCCGCCCCCGGACGAGTGGCCGAGCAGCGCCCGGGCCTGGTCGAGCGCGGCGCGGGTGCTCAGCAGGCGGGTGACCAGGTGCTCGCGCTCGCGGTCGGCGGTGGCGAGCTGGTCCTCGGCCCACTGCACGTAGGTGTCGACCTGGAAGCGGTCGTAGCCGGCCACGGCGCGGCCGAACATCGGGCCGGCCTCGAGGACCGTGGGCAGGTCCCCGGAGACGTTGGGCCGAGGCCGCTCCGGGCCCGTCGGGCGGAGCTCCTCGTCGACCTGCAGCTCGGCGGTCATCCCGCTGCCTCCCTCCGCCCGGGTCCGTTCCGGTTCCCGGGACGTTAGAGCTGCCCGGCGGGGCGCCGTCCCTGCGTCCGGGGTCCATCACCCGGGAGGGACGCCGCCGCGCCTGATCGGGTGCCCCCGGCCCCGGGGGTCTCTCTGCGTGACGTCGCCCGCGCGGGTGGAAGACCGCCGCCGGGCGCCGCCGGGGCGCGCGGTCGGGCACCCTCGGCCCATGGCAGACGTCCCGACCCCGCCGGACCCGGGGAGCATGACCGTTCCGCCGCTGTTCGGCTGGGAGTCCATCGCCGTCGGCCTGCTGCTGCTCGTGGCCGTCGTCGCGGTCCTGGCCGTGGTCGGCGCGGCGCGGGCGGGCGCCGGCGGCCGGACGGAGTTCCAGGCGTGGCTCGACGCCCGGTCCGCGCGGTCCGCCGGCCCGCACGACGGCACCCCGGGAGCAGTCCGGCGCGGCTGACCGCGCCGCGCCGCTCACGGCGCCGGGGGCGCCTCCTCCGCGGGCTCAGGTGCCGGCGCGGGCGCTGGTTCAGGCATCGGCGCCGGTTCAACGGCCGGCTCAGGTGCTGGTGCCGGTTCGGGTGCTGGCGCCGGAGCAGGCTCTGGCGCTGGCTGCGGCTCCGGCTGTGGTGCGGGCTCGGGCTGCGGCGCCGGTTCGGGTGCGGGCGCCGGCGCGGGCGCTGGTTCAGGCGTCGGCACTGGTTCGACGGCCGGCTCAGGTGCGGGAGCCGGCTCAGGGGCGGGTGCCGGTTCGGGTGCGGGTGTCGGTGCGGGCTCGGGCTCCGGCTCCGGCTCCGGCTCCGGCTGTGGTGGGGGCTCGGGCTGCGGCGCCGGTTCGGGTGCGGGCGTCGGGGCCGGTTGTGGCGCTGACCCGGGAGTGGGCGCCGGCTCGGGAGCCGGAGGAGCCTCCGGGTGGGGCGCCGGCGCGGGCGGGACCTCGGGCTGCGGTGCCGGTGGCTGGTCGTCCGCCGGTGCCGGCGGCTCCTCGGACCCAGGTGGGGGCACCGGCTGCGGCTCGGGCTGGGGAGCCTCCTCGGACGGAACTCCTGGCGCCGGCGGTGCCGCATCCGGCTGCGGTGCCGATTCCGGGGCAGGTGCCGGCGCAGGCGCGACCTCGGACTGGGGTGCCGCCTCCGGCGCGGGTGCCGGTGCGAGCGGGGGAGCGGGCTGGTGTCCCGCGTCCGGCCGGGCCGGTGCCTCGGTCTGCGGTGCCTCTGGCTCCGGTGGGGGCGCCGACTCGGGTGCCGGTGCGGGCGGGGGAGCAGGCTGGTGTCCCGGCTCCGGTTCGGCCGGTGCCTCCGCCCGCGGTGCCTCCGGCTGCGGGGCGGGCGCCGACTCGGGTGCCGGTTCGGGCGCGGGTGGGGGCGCCGACTCCGGTGCCGGTGCGGGCACAGGCTCCGGCTGGGGTGCGGGCTCGGGTGCCGGTACGGGCTCCGGCTGCGGTACGGGCTCGGGTGCCGGTGCAGGCTCCGGCTGGGGCCCGGGCTCCGGCTCGGGCGCAGGAGTGGGCGCTGGCGCCGGCGCGGGATCCGGCTGGGGTGCGGCCTCGGGACCAGGGGCCGGCTCGGGTGCGGGCTCCGGTTCCGGGGCGACGGAGGTCCCCGGTGCGGGCTCCGGCTCGGGCTGCGTCTCCGGTGCGGCCAGGGGCTCCGGCTGAGGCGCCGGCGCAGGCACCTGCTCGGGTGGCGTCTCGGGCTCACCTGTCGAGTCCGCTCCCGGCTCCGTCCCGGTCGCCTCGTCGGGTGCCGGCACCGTCTCGGGCGGCGTCTCCGGCTCGGGGGCCGGTCCGAACTCGGTCGACGTCTCCGGCGCGGACGGGACGTCCGGCGCGGTCGCGGTCCCGGAATCCGAGGGCGTCTCGGGCTCGGACGGCGTCTCGGGCTCGGACGGGATCCCGGACTCGGACGGCGTCTCCAACCCGGGCGCCGGCTCGTCCTCGGTCGACGACCCGGTGTCGGTCGACGGCCCGGACCCCGTGCCGGGCGCCGGCGGCGACGGGACGGACTCCGGAGCCGGCTCGGTGTCCGGCACAGGCACCTCGTCGGCCGCGGTCGGAGGTTCGGCGTCGATCTCGCTCCCGAACCCGGTCCCGGCCTCGGCCCCGGTCCCGGCCTCGACGTCGGGCCGCGGCGCGGCCGGCGGTGCGGACTCGTGGACAGTCGGGGGAGCGGGTGCCGGCTCGACACCGGCGTCGGGCGCGTCGGCCTCGGGCGGCGGGGCGGGCGCCGGCGGGGGCCCGGCCTCGGTGGTGGGAGCGGCCACGCTCGGCGGCGGCGCCTCGACGCCACCCGCCGCGGGCGGCGCCTCACCGGTGGCGGCCGGGACGTCCGGGGCCTGCGGGGTGCCGGCGTCCGCGTCCTCCGGCGCGGCCTCGTCCGACGGCGCCGCGGCGGCCGGCGGAGGCGGGTCCGACGGGGCGGGCGGGCTCTCCCAGATCTGGCTGAAGGCGCGGACGATCCCTCCCGTGGCGGGGGTGCCCTGCAGGGCCTGGGCCAGCGAGGCGACGCCCGTCGTGACGAGCAGGACGGCCGCCCCCGTCGCGGTGCGCGCCGCACGACCGGGGAGCCGGGCCCACCACACCGTCCGCTCGGGGGACCGCACGCCGGCCGGCCGGACCGCCGCCGGGCGCCGGCCGCTGACCCACCGCGCGACCAGCGCCGACAGCACCCCGCCCAGGAGCAGCAGGGCGACGCCGAGGACCAGCCACACCGTCCCCGAGGACGCGGGGTCGGCGGCGGTCTCCGAGCCGGCGACCCTCCCCGTCGTGAGGTCGGCGGTGCCGGCCACGACCGCGGAGAACAGCAGCGCCCCCGCGACGGTGACGGCGTCCTCGGCCCGGCGCGAGAGGCGGCGGGACGCCACCCGGGACGCGTCGGGGTCGTGGCTGACGACGGGGCGGCGCCGGGGCCGGCGGGGGCGGACGAGGTCCGGCCGCGCGCCGCCGCCCCGGGTACCGGCGGGACGCCGTCGTCGTGCACGCATGGAGCCTCCAGGTGGTGGTGGCGGTGCGTGGTCGTCCGGAACCCCGTGCCGCGCCAGCATGCTGGGGCCCGCGCGGGGGGCGCAACACGTCTCCGACCTCCGACGGGGGGGTCGGGACGGCGCCCGTCAGGTCATGTCGACCGCGATCTTGAGCTGCCCCGGCCGGGGCGCGACCGCGGCGCCGAAGGCCGCCTCCACGTCGGCGACCGGGTGGACGTGCGTGACGTAGCAGTCGCGCAGCTCCGGGTGCGCGGCCAGGTAGGCGCCGGCGTCCGCCAGCACGCGACGGCGCTCCAGGGTGACGCCCGAGCGGAGGGTCAGGTTCTTCCGCAGGAAGGTCATCATGTCGAAGGGGTAGACCGGGTCGTCGGGGACGCCGAAGTAGAAGACCTGGCCGCCGGGCGCGACGGCGTCCAGCGCGGGCTTGAGCGTCGTCACCTGGTGGCCCACGGCCTCGACGACGACGGCGGGCCGGTCGGCGTCGGACAGCGTGCCCGCCCAGCGCTCGGCGCGCGCCGTCACCGTCTCGTCCACGCCGAAGGCGGACGCGGCGTCGCGGCGGTCCACCGGGTCGACGCCGGTCACCCGCGCCGCGCCGCGCGCCTTGAGCACGTGGCTGAACAGCAGCCCGATCGGGCCCTGGCCGATCACGGCCACCGACTGCCCGGACACGTCGCCGAGCTGCTCGGCGGCGTAGAGCACGCAGGCCAGCGGCTGCAGCATGACCGCGGTCGTGGGCGGCAGCGCGGTGTCGTAGCCGGCCACGCCCTCGCCGTCGGTGACGACGAGCTCGGCGATGCCGTCGAACATCGACGCCCAGCCGACGACGAGGTCGCCCGGGGCGTGGTCGGGGTGCCGGCTGGCGACCACCTCCCCGACGATCTCGTGCATCGGGAAGCCCGGCGCCCGGGTGGCGCCCCAGCCGTCCTCGGCGGCCGGGTGCGGCCACACGCCGCCGCGGAAGTTGGGCAGGTCGCTGCCGCAGATGGCGCCGGCGCGGGTGGCCAGCAGCACGTGCCCGGGCGCCAGCGCGCCGGCGTCCGGGGCCGGGACCTCCACCTCCTCGAACCGGAAGGGACCGCGCAGCGTCTGTGCCCACATGGGTGTCCTCCGTCCAGCCGGGCGCCCCGGTACCCGGGGCGGCGCCCTCAGCCTGCAGGACCGCCGCGGTGCCGCGCCCGGCGGACCGGTCAGCGGTCCCGCCCGTTCCGCCGCCGGGACAGCGGCACGCGCAGGCTGCCGCGGGGGTCCAGCCGGAACTCCTGGTCCCGCACCCGCAGCGGCAGCTCCGCCGCCCGCCCCGGGTCGCCCCCGACGACGACCTCGCCGTGGGTGATCGCCACCTCGACCTCCGGGTGGTCCCGGTAGCGCAGCCGGAACCGCATGCCGGCGAGCGCGTCCGGCAGGTACGGGTCCAGGCCCAGCGCCCCGCCCCGCGTCTCCAGGCCGGTGAAGGCCCGCTGCAGCAGGTCGACCGTGCCGGCCATGGCGCCGAGGTGGACGCCCTCCCCGGTGGTGCCGCCCTGCACGTCGGAGACGTCGCTCTCCAGCGCCACGAGCCAGTCGTCCCAGGCGCGACGGCGGTTGCTGCGGGCCTGCACCCAGGCGTGCACCACCCGCGACAGCGTCGAGCCGTGGCACGTGCGGTCGAGGTAGTAGCGCACGGTCCGCGGGATCGTCTGCCGGTCGTGCGGGTAGCCCAGCCGGTCCAGGACGGCGTAGAACTCCTCGGCCGTCAGCAGCTGGAACAGCATGAGGACGTCGGCCTGCTTGGACAGCTTGTAGCGGTTGGTCGAGTCGCCCTCGGCCTCGAGGATGCGGTCGAGCCGGCTGACGTCGCCGTAGCGGCGGCGGTAGCCCGCCCAGTCGAACTCCTCCAGCCGGTCGTAGCCGCGGAACTGGCTGAGCACCCCGTCGTCGTGCCAGCACAGCCGCAGCTTGCGGGAGACGTGCTCCCACCGCTCCAGGTCCGCCCGGCCGAGGCCCAGCTGGTCCAGCAGCTCCGCCTCCCGCCGCGGGCCGAGCAGGGCCAGGCAGTCCTGCGCCCGCGCCAGCGTCCAGGCGGTCATCACGTTGGTGTAGGCGTTGTCGTCGAGCCCGGGCCGGTCCCGCCACGGGAGCGCGTCGTGGTACTCGTCGGGACCCATGACGCCGCAGACGTCGAAGCGGTCGTCGCTGCGGTCGTAGGTGGCCAGGTCGGCGAAGAAGGCCGCGACCTCCAGCAGCACCTCCGCGCCGTGCGCGTCGAGGAAGGCGGTGTCCCCGGTCGCCTCGTGGAACCGCCAGGTGTTGTACGCGACGGCCAGGCCGATGTGCCGCTGCAGCGCCGAGTTGTCGGGCAGCCAGTGACCCGACCGCGGGTTGAGGTGCAGCGTCTGCGACTCCTCGCGGCCGGTCGACCCGCTCTGCCACGGGAACATCGCCCCGCGGTGCCCGGCGGCCCGCGCGGCGGCGCGCGCGGCCGGGAGCCGGCGCCAGCGGTACAGCAGCATCGCGCGGGCCACCTCGGGCAGCCGCAGGGTGAGGAAGGGCAGCACGAACAGCTCGTCCCAGAACACGTGGCCGCGGTAGGCCTCGCCGTGCAGGCCGCGCGCGGGGATGCCGACGTCGAGGTCGACGCTGTGCGGGGAGACCGTCTGCAGCAGGTGGAACACGTGCAGCCGCAGGACCAGGGAGGCGTGCGCGGGCCCGTCGATCACGACGTCGCACCGGTCCCACAGCCGCCGCCAGGCGCGCTCGTGCCGGGCCAGGACGTCGTCGAACGCGGGGGCGCGGGCCACCTCGTCCCGCGCCGCGGCGCCCGGCTCGTCGACCGCCCGGTCGCGGGAGGTGCACAGCGCCACGACCTTCTCGACCGTCACGACCCGGCCCGGGACGACGTCGAGGGTGAGCTCCGCGCCGGCGTAGACGTCGCCGTCCACCACGGGGACGGCCGGCACCCCGCACGGCCGGCCGTCGACCAGCACCCGGTGCCGCGCCGCCAGCCCGACCCGGAGGCGGGACGTGCACGTCTCGGCGGTCAGGTGCAGCGCGCCGTCCTCCCCGGCGACCGCCTCGCCCGGGACCAGGTGCCGCCCGCTCAGGTGCCGGTAGCGCGCCACCCCGGCGTTCTCCACCCGGCCGTCGAGGCCGGAGCGCACGACGACCCGCCCCGTCCAGTTCTCGGCCACCACGGTGGTGTCGAGCGCGGCCAGGAAGGGGTCGGCCATCGAGACGAGCCGCCGCTGGGCGACCCGGGTGGACCGCCCGGCGGCGTCGGTGACCCGGTACCGGCGGGTGAGCACGCCCCGGCGCAGGTCCAGTTCCTGGACGTACGCGGACACCGTGCCGGCCTCCGGGCCGAGGTCCGCGCCGTCGGCGGCGCGCAGGGTGAGCGACTGCCAGTCGGGCAGGTTGACGATGCTCTCGTTCTCCACGCGCCGGCCGTCGACCTCGTCGGTCAGCCGGTTGAAGACCCCCGCCGCGTACGTGCCCGGGTAGTGGCAGCCGCCCGCGCGTGACTCCGGTGCCGCGCCGCGGGTGGCGAACCGGCCGTTGCCGAGGGTGCACAGCGCCTCGCGCAGCGGTTCGTGCCCGGGGTCGAGGCCCTCGTAGCGCAGCAGCCACCCCGTCACCGGGAGACCCCGGGGGCGCCGGCGCGGGCGGCCGCCTCGTGCAGCCACGCGGCGACCTCGTCGTCGACCTCGGCCGGGTCCCGCACCTCCAGGTGGTGCATCCAGACGCGTGGTGCGGGGTGCGCGACCTGCTTCCACCGCGGGGAGGGGTCCCGCCGCTCCAGGGCGACCGACAGCACGACCTCCGCCGCGGGGTCCCGCAGGTACCGGCCGGGCCGCCACAGCCAGGCGAACGCGCGCGGTCCCCGGAAGGCCACCTGGCTGCGCGACACGCACACCTCGCAGTCCGGCAGCAGGGTGCGCACCCGGTCGTGGACGGCGGCTCCCGTGGGCGAGCCGGCGAAGAACTCCTCCGGCGTCACGGCGGCGGCCCGCCCGGCTGCCCGCCGGTCAGGCGGGGGTCCGGGCGCGGTCGTTCCACCGGTCGAGCAGCAGGTCGATGCGGCCCAGCGCCAGGACCACCCGCGCCCGGGCGGCGGGCGTGTCCTTCACCTGCCGCGCCCGCCGTGCCTCGCCGAGCTCGAGACGCGCCAGGTCCAGCTGGAGCTGCAGGTCCTCCGCGGGGTGGGGGGACAGGACGGCCATGGTGACCTCCTCCTGCGTTCCGGACCGGCGGTCTGCGTCGGGCCCTCATCGTCGACCGGCCGTACGTCCTCCGGAGCGGCCGGAGGACCGGTCACCAGGAGGACCTCCGACCCCGGTGGAACTCATCGCCGCGCCCACCTCCTCCTCGAACGCGGTCACCAGGGCGCCGGCGTCGGGGACGACGGCCGGGTCGGCGCCGAAGCCGACGGTGACCTCCCCGGCGTAGCTGAACACCGTCACGGTCAGCGCCTGCCGCCCGCTGGTGGGGGCCCACCCGACGATCCCGGCCACCGGGGCGCCGGCGAGGGCCATCGGCGCCCGGGGTCCGGGGACGTCGGTCAGCACGCCCACGGCCTTGGCCGCCAGGAACCGGACGGCCGCGGTCCCGACCAGCGGAGGGGCGAGCGCGATGGCGCGGCTCAGCCCGTACGTCAGCCCCGGCTCCCACGAGTCGCGGATGCGGGCGATGCGCCGGTGCACCTCGGCCAGCCGGTCCGGGAAGGCCTGCCGGCCGTGCGGCAGGACGGCCAGGACCAGCGCGAAGTGGTTGCCCAGCCACGGCGGGGGAGGCCGGTCCGGCGGCGCCAGGTTGACCGGCACCATCCAGGCGACCTCGTCGTCGCGGGGCCGGCGGGACCGCCCGGTCCGGTCGAGGTGGCGGGCCATCGCCCCGCACACGAGCGCCGTGCAGACGTCGTTGACCGTCGTCCCGGTCCGCGCGGCGACCCGCTTCACCAGCGCCAGCGGCACCGGGTCGGACCACGCCACGGACTTGGGCACGCCCGGCCGGCCGGCGAGCGCGGTGGGCGGGTCCACCCACAGCAGCACCTCGCCCAGGCCCAGCGCCGTGCGGAGGACCGTGCCGGCGCCGCGGCCCCGGGGGTGGGGACGGCCGACACGGGCGGTGAAGGCGGCGGCCGTGCCGTCCACCGGGTCGAGCAGGCCGAGCATCACCTGCGTCGCCCGGATGCCGTCGGCGATCGAGTGGTGGAAGCGGGTGACCAGGGCGCTGCCGCCCTCGTACCCCTGCAGCAGGTGCATGCGCCACATCGGGTGGGCGGGGTCCAGCGGCGTGCTCCGCTGCTCGCCGACGAACCGGCGCAGGGCGTCGCGGCCGCCGTCCCCGGGCGCGGGCCGGACGACGACGTGCCGGTCGAGGTCGAAGTCGCGGTCCTCGACCCAGGTCCCCCGGCGCAGCAGCGTCCCGCGCAGCTCCGGGCGGCTGCGGAGGACCGGGTACGGCGCCAGCATCCGGTCGCGGACGACCGCCCGGAGCCGGCCGGGGTCGACCTCCTCGGCGGTCCACAGCAGCGACGTGACCACCATGAGGTTGTCCGGTCGGTCCAGCTCCAGCCAGAACGCGTCCTCCGCCGGCATCCGCCGGCGGGCCGCCGTGCCGGCCTCAGGCACGGGCCCGGCGGGTGCGCGCGGCGGGTCCGGCACCGGGGGTGTCCGTGCCGGCCGCGGCGACCAGCTCGGCCAGGCCGGACTCGATGCCGCGGGCGAGGGTCCAGACGTCGGCCGCGCTGTCGTAGTCGCCGGTGATGCCGACGGTCAGCTGCCCGGCGTAGGTGAACATCGAGACCCCGACGCGCAGCCGCGAGGCGATCGGCACGTAGGGGACGATCTCCACGCACCGGCGGCCGAGGGCGTAGAGCGGCTCCCTCGGGCCGGGCACGTTGGTGGTCACCGTCGTGACGTTGCGCTGCGGCAGCCGCCAGACCAGCCGCAGGCCCGACGCGACGGGTGCGAAGGGCTCGGCGCCGGCCAGCCGGACGAGGGCCGCACCGGCGTCGGCCTCGTGCTCGGCCTTGAGCCGGTCGAACAGGCCCCGCACCACGGCCAGGCGCTCGAGGGGGTCGGCGACGTCGACCGGCAGGTCGGCGAGCATCGAGGACACCCGGTTGTCCCGGATGCTCTCCTCTCCCGGCGCCCGGACGCTGACCGGGACCAGCGACCGGATCACGTGCTGCGCCGGGCGCTCGCCGCGGCTGATGAGCAGCTGCCGGAAGCCGGCGGTGACCGCGGCCATCAGCACGTCGTTGAACGTGCCGCCGAACGCGTGCCGCACCGCGGAGACGTCCTCGACGCGGCCGCGCGCGAAGGCGTAGCGCCGGTGCGCGGACAGCGGCCCGGTCAGCGAGGAGGGGCGGGTGGGCACCAGGGCCGTGGCGAGCGCCGCGGTGCCGCGGGCGGTGGTCCGCACCAACTGCCCCAGCGCGCGGGGCGAGCGCGCCGCGCCGGCCAGCGCCCGCGTCGTCCGCCACGGCAGCGCGGCGAGGTCCCGCGCGGCGAGGGCGGTCAGCGTGGCCGTCGACGGCTCCGGCTCCGGGTGCCAGTCGTCGGGCACCGCCGGCCCCGGCTCCGGGGTGGGATCGAGGACGGCGCGGTAGAGGTCGGTGCCGGAGATGCCGTCGACCATGCAGTGGTGGACCTTGCTGATCAGCGCCCACCGGTCCCCGGCCAGCCCCTCCACCAGCCAGTACTCCCAGAGCGGGCGGCTGCGGTCGAGCCGGGCGGACATGACCCGGCCCATGAGCGCGGCGAGCTCGCGGTCGCCCCCCGGGGCCGGCAGCGCCGTGCGCCGCAGGTGGTAGCCGAGGTCGAAGTCCGGGTCGTCGACCCACACCGGCGGGCCGAGGTCGAACGGGACCCGGCGGACCCGCTGCCGGTAGCGCGGGATCAGCGCCAGCCGCCCGGCGAGCGCGGTCGCGAACTCGCCGGGCGACGGCGCCGGACCCTCGAACACCGCGATCGACGAGATCGCCAGCGACGCCCCCGGCTGCTCGTCCTCGATCTCGAGGAACGCGGCGTCGAGCGGGCCCATGCGGTCCATCAGCCGACCAGCTCCCGCTTGAGGACCTTGCCGGTGGCGTTCATCGGCAGATGCTCGCGGAACTCCACCGACCGCGGGTACTTGTACGACGCCACCCGGGCCCGGACGTGCGCGATCAGCTCCTCCTCGGTGGCGCGCTGCCCGGGGCGCAGCACGACGAAGGCCTTCACCTCCTGGCCCAGCCGGTCGTCCGGCACGCCGACGACGGCCGCCACGGCGACCGCCGGGTGGGTGTACAGCACGTCCTCGACCTCGTGCGGGTAGACGTTGTAGCCGCCGCGGATGACCAGGTCCTTCTTGCGGTCGACGATGAAGTAGAAGCCGTCCTCGTCGACGTAGGCCAGGTCGCCGGTGCGGAACCAGCCGTCGGTGAAGGCCGCGGCGGTCGCCTCCGGGTTGCCGTGGTAGCGGGTCATCACGTTGAAGCCGCGCACGACCAGCTCGCCGACGTTGTCGTGCCCGGGCGGCAGCGGCCGGTCCTCGGGATCCCAGATCGCGACCTCGACGCCGTAGATCGGCTTGCCGACGCTGTAGACCCGGCGCTCCTCGGCGCTCACGTTGAAGGTCGTCGTCGAGGCGGTCTCCGACAGCCCGTACCCCTCCAGGACCACGACGCCGGGGAAGGTGCGCTCGAACTCGTCGATGACCTCGGCGGGGATGGGCGCCCCGCCGGACACCGCCACCCGGATCGAGGACAGGTCGTACGCCTCGCGGCCGGAATGGTTGAGCAGGGCGATGAACATGGTGGGCACGCCCTCGAACACGGTCACCCGGTCGCGCTGGATCACCTCGCAGACCTTCGCCGGGTCGAACCGCGGGACCAGCGACAGCGTGCCGCCGAACCGGATGCCGACGTCCAGCACGCTGGAGAGCCCGTAGACGTGGAACAGCGGCAGCATGACCGCGACGACGTCGTCCTCCCGCATCCCGAACAGCCGGCCCGGGGTGTCGGCGTTCATGAACATGCAGAAGTGGCTGAGCTCGGCCCCCTTGGGCCGGCCGGTCGTGCCGCTCGTGTAGATGATCACGGCGGTGTCCCCGGGGCCGGTCTGGTGCATGGGCGGCGCCCCGTGCACCGGCGTGGCCAGCAGCTGCTCGAAGGGCCGGCCGACGGTCACGGTCGGCAGGCCGGGCAGGTCGACGACGACGATCTCGGCCAGGCCGGCGTCGGCGGCGCCCTTGGCGGCCTCCTCCACCGACCCGGCCCAGGTGACGAGCATCCGGGCGCCGGAGTCCTGGAGGACGTAGCCGACCTCCCCGGCCTTGAACAGCACGTTCATCGGCACGACGACGCAGCCGGCCTTGAGGATGCCGAAGTAGGCGACGACGAACTGGGGGACGTTGGGCAGCTGCAGCCCGACCGCGTCGCCGGGCGCGAGGCCGCGCGCCGCCAGGCCGACCGCGAACCGGTCGGAGGCGGCGTCGAGTTCGGCGTAGGTCGTGCGTCCGCCGTCGAACAGCAGCGCGGGCTTGTCGGGGTGCCGGCGCGCGGCCTCGCGCAGGACGGTGGCCAGGTTCAGGCTCACGCCCCGCTCCTCACATCACCAGGTGGGCGGCCTCGCCCGTGGACTGCTCGACGTCCTCCGTCGCGGCCCGCAGCAGCCGGTGGGCCAGGTCGGACAGCGCGCGGGCGGCCGCGATCTCGTCGCCGATCTCGGGCACGTCCCGGTCGGCCGGGTCGAGCCGGGCGAACCCGGTCCCGGTCACCGCCTCGGTGTCGCGGGTCTGCAGGTGGGCGACGGCCCGGGTCCGGCCGTCGTGCTCACCGATGTCGATGCGCACCGTCCAGGTCTTCACCGCGTCCACGTCGGCCTCCTCGTCGCAGGGGTGGGTCTCCCGACCGTGCCGCCGCGGACCGCCGGCCGACGCGGCCGGAAGGCCGCACGGCCCGGGACTTCCGGCCCGGGGGCGCCGGGCCCGGGGGAGCGGGACGATCGCCGTCCCGAGGTGAGGAGGCCGCCGTGGACCCGATCGTCGAGACCCGGTACGGGCGGGTGCGCGGCACCGCGGCCGGCGGGGTGTGCGCCTTCCTCGGCATCTCCTACGCGGCCCCGCCCGTGGGGTCGCTGCGCATGCGGCCGCCGCGGCCGGTGCAGCCGTGGTCCGGCGTCCGCGACGCCACCGTCCTCGGCCCGGAGCCGCCCCAGCCGCGGTTCCCCCGGGACGACCCGACGGGTCTGCTGTACGACCCCGCCGAGATGGGCGACGACTGCCTGAACCTGAACGTCTGGACGCCCGACCCCGGGGCGGCCGGGCTGCCGGTGCTGGTGTGGAGCCCCGGCGGGTCCTTCCACTTCAGCTCCGGTGGCAGCTACGACGGCAGCCGGTTCGCCCGCGACGGCGTCGTCTGCGTGAGCCTCAACTGGCGCACCGGCGCCGACGGCTTCCTGTACCTCGGGGAGGACGACGACGCGGCGGACCTGGGCCTGCTCGACCACGTCGCGGCCCTGCGGTGGGTGCAGGAGGAGATCGCCGCGTTCGGCGGGGACCCGTCCCGCGTCACCGTGGCCGGCGAGTCCGCCGGGGCCATGTGCATCGGCGACCTGCTGTCGATGCCGCGGGCGGAGGGCCTGTTCGGCCGCGCGGTCCTGCAGAGCGGCGCGGCGCACCACGTCGTCCCGGCTGCGGAGGCGGCCCGCGTCGGCGCGCGGCTCGCCGAGGTGCTCGGCGTCCCGGCCACCCGGGACGCCGTGGCCCGGGTCCCGGTGGACCGGCTGCTCGAGGCGCAGGGGCGGGTCGACGCCGAGGTGGCGGCGGATCCCGACCCGGCGCGCTGGGGCAGCGAGGTCGTGGCCAGCACGATGCCGTTCCACCCGGTCGTCGACGGCGACGTCCTCCCCGCGCCGCCGATCGACCGGATCGCCGCCGGGGCCGGTGGCGACGTCGACGTGCTGGTGGGCACGAACGCCGACGACTGGCGGTTCGGCCCCGTGCTCGGCGGCTTCGTCGACCAGGTGACCGACGAGGCCCTCGCCGGGCCGGTGGAGCGCTGGGGCTCCTGGAGCACCGCCGCGTTCGGGCTGGACGCGGAGACGGCGCTGCGGCACTACCGCGCCGCCGACCCCGGCCGCACCCCCGGCGACGTGCTGGCGGCGGTCATGACCGACTGGTGGGTCCGCGTCCCGGCGATCCGGCTGGCCGACGCGCACGCCCCGCGGCCCGGCGCCACCTACGCGTACGAGTTCGCCTGGCCCTCGCCGATCCTGGGCGGCCGGCTCGGGGCCTGCCACGCCCTGGAGATCCCGTTCGTCTTCGACACCCTCGGCGAGCCGCAGATGATGGGCGGGGCGCTCGGCGAGGCCCCGCCGCAGGAGCTCGCCGACACGGTGCACCGGGCGTGGGTCCGCTTCGTCGCGGACGGCGACCCGGGCTGGCCGCGCTACGACCTGGAGCGGCGGGCCGTGATGCGCCTGGACGTCGAGCCGGCCGTCGTCGACGACCCCTACGCCGCCGAGCGCGCCCTCTGGGCCGGCGTGCGCTGAGCCGCCCGCCCGGCCCGCAGGACCTTGTGCGCGGCGTCGGCGAGCAGCACGGCCGGCACGGCGAGCAGGGCGACGCCGAGGCCCAGGAGCGGCGGGAGCGCCTGGCCGAGCAGGTCGGCGACCGGGGGGACGGCGAGCACGGCGGCCAGGAGCAGCAGCTCCACCCCGACGGCCCACCCCAGCAGCGGGTTGCTGCGCGGGTCCAGCCGCCAGAACGGCCGCGTGGTGCTGCGGCAGGCCCAGGCGTTGGCCGCCTGGCCCAGGACGACGGCGGCGAAGGCGGCGCCACTCGCCCCGGCCAGCACGCCGCCCGGGACGTCCTCCCCGTAGGACCAGCCCGCGCTCGTGAGGACCACCAGGAAGGCGAGCATCGAGACCGCCGCCTCCACCGGGCCGAGCACCCCGAAGGCGCGGCGCAGGACCGCCCCGTCCACCAGCCGCCGGCGCGGCGGCGGGCCCTCCAGCACGCCCGCCGAGGCGGGCTCGGCGCCGAGCGCGAGGGCCGGGCCCTGGTCGGTGACGATGTCGAGGCAGAGGATCTGCAGGACCCCCAGCGCCAGGGGGAGGCCGCCGGCGGTGGCGGTGAAGGCGACGAACGGCGTCAGCTCCGCCACGTTGTCGCTGAGGTGGTAGGTCAGGAACCGCCGGATGTTGGCGAAGGTCGCCCGGCCCTGGCGCACCGCGGCCACGATCGTGGCGAAGTGGTCGTCGAGCAGGACCAGGTCGGCGGCCTGGCGGGCGACGTCGGTGCCGCTGGCCCCCATGGCCACCCCGATGTCGGCCGCGCGCAGCGCGGGCCCGTCGTTGACGCCGTCGCCGGTCATGGCCACCACGTGGCCGCGGGCGCGCAGGGCCTGCGCGATGCGCAGCTTGTCCTCGGGCGCGACCCGGCACACCACCGCGCCGTCGGAGTCGAGCAGTTCGCCGAGGGCCGCGGGGTCGGCCGGCAGGTCCTTCCCCTCGACGACGACGCTGCCCGGCCGCGACAGGCCGATCTCCGCGGCGATCGCCGCGGCGGTGACGCCGGAGTCGCCGGTGACCATGGCGACCGCGATCCCGGCCCGGCGGCACTCCGCCAGCGCCTCGCCCACGTCGGGGCGGGGCGGGTCCTCGATGCCGACCAGCCCGAGCAGCTCGAGGTCGCGCTCGGCCGCGTCGGCGTCGGCGTCCGCGGGCAGGTCCACGGTGCGGCGGGCCACGGCCAGCACCCGCAGCCCGCGGCCGGCGAGGGCCTCCGCGGCGGCCGCGGCGTCCCCGGGACGGGTGCTGCGCGGGAGGACGCTGTCCGGTGCGCCCTTGACCGACAGCTCCCCGGAGCTCCAGACCGACATGCGCCGGCGGCGGGGGTCGAAGGAGAACCGCCGCGCACCCCCGGGCACGCCGGTCGTCGCCGCGGCCCCGCCGAGCCGCCGGGCCAGGGCGTCCAGCGCGGCCTCCATGGGGTCGCCGGCCGCCGTCCAGGTCCCCGCGTCCTCCCGCACGTGGCCGGTGGAGCAGCGCACCGCCGTCGTCGCCAGGGCGCGGGCGGCGGCCACCGCGGCCGGTGCGCCGTCGACGTCGGCGGTGGGCTCGTAGCCGACCCCGCGGACGGCGACCGGCCCGTGCGGGGTCCACACCTCGACGACGGCCATCCGGTTCTGGGTGAGGGTGCCGGTCTTGTCGGTGCAGATGAACGTGGTCGAGCCCAGCGTCTCCACCGACTCCAGCCGCCGGACCAGCGCCTTCCGGTGGGCGAGCAGCCGCGCGCTGCGGGCCAGGGAGAGGGTCACGGTGGGCAGCAGCCCCTCGGGGACCAGCGCCACGGTGACGCCGACGGCGAACAGGAACCCCTCGCCGACCGGCAGGCCGATGAGGAACCCGGCGCCGAAGCAGACCGCGCCCAGGCCCAGCGCGGCCACGGTCACCAGCCGCACGACCCGGTTGAGCTCCCGGGTGAGCGGCGTCTTCGCCCGCTCGACGGTCCGGGTCATCGTGGCGATCGAGGCCAGCCGGGTGTCCCCGGCGATCGCGACGACCTCGGCCGACGCCTCGCCCTCGACGACGAAGCAGCCCGCGTACGCGGGGTCCCCGGCCTCCTTGTCGACCGGCACGCTCTCCCCGGTCAGCGTGGCCTCGTCCACCCGCAGGCCGTGGACGTCGACCAGCCGCAGGTCCGCGGCGACCCGGTCCCCGGCCTCCTGCAGCACCAGGTCGCCGACCACCAGGTCGACGGCGTCGACCTCCTGCCGCCGGCCGTCCCGGACGACGGTGACGCGGTGCGGGACCAGGTCGCGCAGCGCCTCGGCCGCCCGGTCGGCGCGGTACTCCTGCACGAACGCGAACACGCCGTTGAGGACGACGACCACCACGATCGCGACGGCGAGCTGCGGCATGCCGCCGACCAGCGCGAGGACCGCGGCCCCCCAGAGCAGCAGCGCGAAGAAGTGCACCATCTGCCCGACCAGCAGCCGCACCGGCGAGGGCGGCCGCTCCACGGGCAGCCGGTTGCCGCCCGGGGGACGCCGGCGCGCGGCCTCGCCGGTCGACAGGCCGGGCGGGGCCGCCGCAGTCGTCGTCACCCGGCCAGCGTCACCGCGCCCGTCCTGCCCGGCGTCGTCCGTACGTCCCGGATCGAGGGCGACCTTCGGCCCTGAGCGCGCGGCGCCGCCGTCCCCAGCATCGGGCCATGACCGAGGTCCGGACCCCCCGCCCGTCGACGGCCGGGCGGCGGGCGAACGCCGTCGCCGCCGTGGTGGCCGACGGGGTCCTCCTGCTGCTGATCCACGTGTGGCCGGGGTGGGAGGTCGTGCCCTTCCTGACCGACGAGACGACGCGGGTGCTGCGGTACGTCGACGCCGCGCTGCTCGCCGGGATCGCGGTCGGCCTGCTGCAGCTGGCGCGTCCCGGGGGCGCGTCGGCGCCGGCGGGGACGCTGGTGACGACGGCCTTCGGACTCGCCGCCACGGTGCGCGTGCTGCAGGTCTTCCCGTTCGACCTGTCCGGGGGCTGGGAGGTCGTCGTCCGCGTCGTCCTGTGGCTCGGCGTCGCCGGCGCGGTGATCGGGATCCTGGTCGCGCTGGTCGCGCTGCTCCGCCTGCGCCGGGCACGGCGGTAGTCCCCGCCGGGGCGGGACCGGTGGCACGATCTCGCGGTGGCCGATCGTGCGATGGCCGACCTGGCGGCGCTGCTCGCCGACGCGGCCGCCCGGGTGGCGGCCTACCGGGCCCGGGTGCCGGACGCGCCGGTGGCGCCGCCGCCCGACGTCGTCCCCGCGGTGCGGGCGGCCCTCGGGTCGCTGCGCGACGGGCCCACCGACCCCGCCCGGGTGGTCGCGGAGCTGGTCGCGGCGGTGGAGCCGGGCCTGGTGGCCACCACCGGCCCGCGCTACTTCGGGTTCGTGGTCGGCGGTGCGCTGCCGGCCGCCACGGCCGCCGACGTGCTGGCCGTCGGCTGGGACCAGCCGGCGTTCAACGCGGTCACCTCGCCGGCGGCCGCGGCGGTGGAGGAGGTGGCCGGCGCCTGGCTCGCGGACCTGCTGGGGCTCCCGGCCGGCGTCTCCACCGGCTTCGTCACCGGCGGGCAGGGCGCCAACACCGTCGCGCTCGCCGCGGCCCGCCACCGGGTCCTGGCCGACGCCGGGTGGGACGTCGAGCGCGACGGGCTGACCGGCGCGCCGGCCGTGCGGGTGGTCGCCTCCGTCGAGCGGCACGCGACGATCGACCGGGCGCTGCGGCTGCTGGGCCTCGGCACGGGCGCGGTGGTCCCGGTGGCCGCCGACGGGCAGGGGCGCATCGACGTCGCCGCGCTCGCCGGCGTGCTGGACGGGCTGCCACCGGGACCCCGGGTGGTCTGCCTGCAGGCCGGCAACGTGAACACCGGGGCCTGCGACGACCTCGCCGGCGCCGTCGAGGTGGCCCACCGCGCCGGCGCCTGGGTGCACGTCGACGGCGCGTTCGGGCTGTGGGCCGCGGCCTCGCCGGCCACGCGGCACCTCGTCGCCGGGCTGGCGGGCGCCGACTCCTGGGCGACCGACGGGCACAAGTGGCTCAACGTCCCCTACGACAGCGGCTACGTGTTCTGCGCCGACCCCGCGGCCCACCGGGCGGCCATGTCGTTCACCGCGGCGTACCTCACCGGGCACGGGCAGGACGGCGTGCGGGCGCCCAGCGACCTGGTGCCGGAGTCCTCCCGGCGCGCCCGCGGCTTCGCCACCTGGGCGGCGCTGCGGGAGCTAGGGCGCAGCGGGGTCGCCGGGCTGGTCGACCGGTGCTGCGCGCTGGCCCGCCGGTTCGCCGAGCGGGCGGCGGCGCTCGACGGGGTCGAGGTGGCCAACGACGTCGTCCTCAACCAGGTGCTGCTCGGCTTCGGCGACGACGCGGTGACCGACGCGGTGGTCGCGGCGGTGCAGCGGTCGGGCGAGGCGTGGATGGGCGCGACGACCTGGCACGGCCGGCGGCTGGTGCGGGTGTCGGTGTCCAACGCGACGACGACGGAGGCCGACGTCGACCGCGCGGTCGCCGCGGTGGCCGCCGCCCGGCACGGGGTGCGGGCGGCGCGGTCGCACGCCGGCCGGGAGCCCGGCAGGGACCGAAGGACGCCGCAGCCGGGACCTCCGGCCCGGGGGGTGACCGGGCCGCGGGTGTGACGGTCGACCCCGACGGGGCGACCAGGGAGGACCGATGACCGAGAGCACCGCACGGGCCGGGGACGGGACGGCGTTCGGGGAGCCGGTGGAGCGCGGCGGCGCCACGGTGATCACCGCGACGCGCTCGACCACCCACACCGCGCGCGCCGGCGACGGCCGCACCGGGCGGGGTCCCGCCGCCGAGATGGCCGGGGCCCGGCCGCTGGGCGCGTTCGAGGTCCGCGACGGTCGGGTGCGCTGGCACCCCGTCGTCGACGTCACCCGCGTGGTCACCACCGCCGAGGTCGTGCTCGGCGCCGTCGCCGTGGCGTCCCGCCTGGCCGGGCGCCCGCCCGCGGCGCGGGCCCGGGTGACCATGGGGCCCGGCGGCTGGGTGAGCCTCAAGAGCGGGACGGTGTCCCTGCGGCCGGCGCGGCGGGCCTGGTGGCCCACCCACCTCCGCGCGCCCGGCTACCGGGGCGCGGCCGTCCGGCGGCCGTGGTGGGCGCGCCTGCTGGCCGCCACCGCACTCGAGCGGCTGGCCGGCTGAGGGCGCCGTGCAGGTCCGCAACCGCTTCGTGAACCCGGTCGTGCGCGCCCTCTCCCGCGGCCCGGGGCACCGCCTGCTCGGCCGGCACCTCGTCGTCCTGTCCTACACCGGCCGGCGCACCGGCCGCCGCCACGAGCTGCCGGTGATGGCCGCGCCCGACGGCGCCGACCTCGTCGTCCTCGTCGGCGGCGCGGCCGGCAAGACGTGGTGGCGGAACCTGGAGGCCGGCCCCCGCGAGGTCACGGTCCGGCGGGACGGGCGGGACCTGCCCTGCCTCGCCCGGCTGCTGCCCCCGGGCGTGCCCGGCCGCGGCGACGCGGCCGCCGCCTACCGGGCCGCGTTCCCCCGGGTGCGCGTCGCCCCGGACGACCCGTTGGTGGTGCTCCGGCCGGCCAGGGCCTCCGGCCGGGCCCCGGTGCGCCTCACGGGTGCGCGGAGCCGCGGTTTAGGACGTGGGGTTCGGCCCCCCGCCCGGGCGCCTTCAGCCGCGCCGCCCGGGCGGGCGGCCGCGAGACCGGCGTCAGGGGGTGCGCAGCTCGACCACCACGACCTCGGGGCGGGCGCCGACCCGCACGGGCGGCCCCCAGTAGCCGACGCCGGAGGTGACGTAGAGCTGGGTCCGGCCGTGCCGGCTGTACCCCTCGACCGCGGGCTGGCTCAGCCGCAGGAACGGGTCGAGCGGCCAGAGCTGACCGCCGTGGGTGTGTCCCGACAGCTGGAGGTCCACCCCGGCGTCCCGGGCCTGGTCGACCATCACGGGCTGGTGGGCCAGCAGGACCACCGGCCGGGACGCGTCCCGGCCGTCGAGGGCGGCGTCCAGCCGGGCGCGGTGCCCGGGGAGCCCCGACTCGGCCGCCGACACGTCGTCGATGCCGGCGAGGTCGACCGCGGCGCCCTCGCGGCCGAGGGCGACCCGCTCGTTGCGCAGCACCCGGACGCCGAGGCGCTCCAGGTGGGCCAGCAGCGGCACGGTGTCGACGTAGTACTCGTGGTTGCCGGTGACGAAGTAGACCCCCTGGGCGCCCACCAGGTCGGCCACGGGAGCCACCTCCTCGCGCAGGCGGGTCAGCTCCCCGTCGACCAGGTCGCCGACGATGGCGACGGCGTCGGGTCGCTGGGCGTTCACCGTCTCCACGACCCGCTCGAAGCGCCGCCCGTGGTAGGTGGAGGAGAGGTGCGCGTCGGAGAAGGTCACCAGCCGCAGCCCGTCCAGCCGCGGGTCGAGCCCGGCCAGCGTGACCGGCACGCGGCGGACGACGGGTGCGCTGTTGGCGTCCCGGGCGCCGTTGCCGGACACCGCCAGGGCGACCGTGCCCGCGGTCGCCGCCAGCCCGCGGGCGAGGAACAGCCGCCGCGGCTCCCCGGCCGGTCCCGGGGCCGTTCCCGGGGTCGCCGGCGCGGCGGGAGCGGCGCGACGGCGACCCCGGCGCCACCACAGGAGGACCGCCGCCCGGACCGGTTCGAGGACCAGCAGCGCGAGCGTCGCGTACAGGACGACGGCCAGCCAGCTGAACCCCGCCCACTGCACCGGGACGAGGAGCACGGGGGGATACGGGACGACGAAGGCGACGGCCAGCAGCAGCGCCAGGGCGACCAGCAGCACGGTGAGCCACCGCCGGACCCGGCCCGGGCGCGTGGTGTCCCGCACCAGCCGCCACCACAGGTAGCCGTGGGCCAGCGCGACGAGGGCGAGGGCGACGGCGTCGGTGCCGCTCAGCCGGAGCTCGGACACACCACCTCCCGGACCGGTGCGGGGCGGGGTCGAGGGGAGCCGCAGGGCGGGACCCTCCCACGGACGGCCCGGCGGCGGTGCCCCCGCCGGCGTGGCCGGCGCCCGGTCGTGACCTCCCGCGTGCCCGCGGGGCCGTTCGGCCCTGCCCCGGCGCGACCGCCCCGCCCGAGCCTGGGACCGTGCCCGCCCACCCCGCGCCGGCCGACCCGCCGGTCGTGCTCTCCCTGGACGTCGGCTCCTCCTCGCTGAAGGCCGCCGTCCGCGACCCCGACCTGCGCATGCGCGTCGACGTCACCGGCCTGGACCGCACCGGACCGGACGCGGCCGCGCACGTGACCATCAGCGGCACCGGCTCCTTCGTCGAGCACGCCCGGCTGCCCGGCGGGTGGGCCGGCGTGCTGCCCGAGGTGGCCGACGCCCTGGCCCGCCGCGCCCTGCACCCGCAGGTGGTGGCGCACCGCGTGGTCCACGGCAGCCGGCTGCTGACCGGGCCCCGCCGCGCCGACGCGTCGCTGCTCGCCCGGCTGCACGCGGAGGCGCACCTCGACCCCCTGCACCTGCCGCGGCAGCTGGCCGTGCTCGAGGAGGCCCGCGCCCTGTGGCCGGAGGCCGAGGCCGTGCTCGTCCCCGACGACGGATTCTTCGCCGCGCTGCCCGACGACGCGGTCACCCTGCCGCTGCCGGCGGACGCCCGGGCCGCCGGCCTGCGCCGCTGGGGCTTCCACGGCCTGGCGGTGCAGAGCGTCGTCGACCTGCTGCCGGGTCTCGGGGGTGCCGTCGTCGTGCACCTCGGCAGCGGCTGCAGCGTCAGCGCGGTGCAGGACGGCCGGCCGCGCTCGACCACCATGGCGGTGAGCCCGGCCGGCGGGATCCCGTCCCTGACCCGCAGCGGCGACCTCGATCCCGAGGTCGTGCTCCGCCTCGTCGAGCTCGCCGGCGGCTCGGTGCCGGCCGTGCGCGAGATGCTGCACTCCCGCTCCGGGATCGCCGGCCTGGCCGGCGGGCGCACCGACGTCCGCGAGCTGCTCGCCGCGCAGGACGGCTCCGCCGACCTCGCGCTGCGGGTGTTCGTCCGCGCGGTGGCGATGGCCGTGGCGGCCGCGGCGACCACGCTGGACGGCTGGGACGCCGTGGTGTTCAGCGGCGGCATCGGCCAGCACTCCGCCGAGCTGCGGGAGCGGGTCTGCGCGCGGCTGCTGCCCCTGCGGTCCGGCCAGGGCGGCGTGCCGAGCGAGCGGCTGGTCGCCGCGGGCGTGCGCGTCCTGGCCGTCCCCGTCGACGAGGAGGCGGTCATGGACCGGCTCGCCCGGCACGTGGTCACCGGCGTCCCCGGCGGGCAGGCGCTCGCCGTCCCCCAGCGGTGACGGCGCCCGTCCGGCCCCGGCCGGCGCGGGCGCTGCTGCGGGACGGCACCCCGGTGGTGCTGACGCGGCTGGCCCCCGCGGACGCGGGCGAGCTGCTGGCCCTGCACGAGGGTCTGGCCGAGCGGGACACGTGGCTGCGGTTCGCCACGATGCACCCGGCCGACCTCGCGGGCTACGTGCGGCGCAGCCTGGACCCGGCCGGGGGGAGCCTCACCGTGGGCGCGCGGGTCCGCGGCCGGCTGGCGGGCGCGGTCCAGCTGTTCCCCCTCGGTGACGGCACCGCCGAGATCGCCGTCGTCGTGGACGGGCACGAGCGGCTGGCGGGCGTGGCGACCGCGCTGCTCGAGCAGGTCGCGGCCGAGGCCACCCGGCTCGGGATCGCCCGGCTGGTCGCCGAGGTGCTCGCCGAGAACGGCCCGATGCTGCGGGTGCTCACCGACCTCGGCCTGGCCGTGCGCCGGCGCAGCGAGGGCCCCGTCGTCCACGTCGAGGTGACGCTGCACGCCGACGCCCGCTACCGCGAGGCGGCCGAGGACCGGCACCGGCAGGCGGCCGCCGCCGGCCTGCGCGCCGTCCTCCGGCCGCGGGCGGTCGCCGTGGTCGGGGCCGGCCGGGCGCCGGGGTCGGTCGGGCGGGCGGTGCTGCGCTCGCTGCGGGAGGGCGGCTTCCCCGGGCCGGTGACGGCGGTCAACCCGGCGGCGCGCGAGCTGGAGGGGGTGCCGTGCGTGCCCTCGGTCGCCGCGCTCCCCGGGCCGGTGGACCTCGCCGTCGTCGCCGTGCCGGCGGACGCCGTGCCCGCCGTCGTGGCCGACTGCGGCGCGCACGGCGTCCGCGCGGTGCTCGTCCTGAGCGGTGGGCTCAGCGCGGTCCCCGGCCTGGCCGGGCAGGTCCTCGACACCGCCGACCGGTACGGGATGCGGCTGGTCGGCCCCAACAGCGTCGGCGTCGCGTGCCCCGGCGCACCGGCCCGGCTGGTGGCGGGCTTCGGCGGTCCCGTCCCGCCCGCCGGTGACGTCGGGCTGGTGGCGCAGTCCGGCGGCGTGGTGATCGCCGGCGGCCAGGTGCTCGCCCGGCTGGGCCTGGGCGTGTCGGCCGCGGTCTCGATCGGCGACGCCTGGGACGTCGGCGCCCGCGACGTCCTGGCGTGGTGCGACGAGGACCCGGGCACGGCCGCGGTCGTGCTCTACGCCGAGTCCGAGCCGGACCTGCGCGGCCTGGTGCGCACCACCGCGCACCTCGCCCGCCGGGTCCCGGTCCTGGCGCTGCGCTCGGCGACGTCGCCGGCCGGCGCCCGGGCGGCCGCCTCGCACACGGCGCGGTCGGCGACACCGGCGCGGGTGCGCGAGGCCGCGTGGGTGGCCGCCGGGGTCCAGGCGGTGCCGGACCTGACCACGCTCGCGACCGCCACCGCGCTCCTGCGCGGGCGCCCGCCGCTGCGCCCGGGCACCGTCGCGGTGCTGACCAACCTCGGGGGCGCCGGGGTGCTCACCGCGGACGCGTGCGCGGCGGCCGGGCTGCCGGTCGACCCCCTGCCCGGGCGGCTGCGCGAGCGGCTGCGGGAGGCGCTCCCGCCCCTGGCCGTCGTCACCAACCCGGTCGACACCGGCGCCGCCGTGTCGCCCGCGCAGTTCGCCGCCGCCCTCAGCTGCCTGCTCGAGGACCCCGCCGTCGCGGCGGTCGTCACCGTCACCGCGCCCACCGGGGTCGGGGACCCCGGACCCGGCGTGACCGCGGCGGTGGCGGCCGCCCGCGACGACGCGGTCCCGGTCGTCGACGTGCGGCCGGGCCGGTCGACGTCGCTGGAGCGCCTGGACCCGCCGGGGACCGGGCGGCCCGCGCTGCTGTCGGTCACCGAGCCGGCCGTCGCGGCCGCGGCGCTGGCGGCCGCCGCCGGGCGGGCCGCCTGGCTGGCCGCGCCGCCGGGGGGATCCGTGCCGGGGGGCGTCGACGTGCGGACGGCCCGGGCGGTGGCCGCCGCGGTCCTGGCCCGCAGCCCGGAGGGGGACTGGCTCGACCCGGACGAGGTCGCCGCCCTCCTCGCCGCCGCGGGCGTGCCGCTGGTGCCGACCCGCGCGGCCGGCACGGCGGAGGACGCGGCCGCGGCCGCCCGCGGGCTGGGCGGACCGGTGGCGGTCAAGGGCCGGGTCCGCGGGGTGCTGCACAAGGCGGACGCCGGCCTGGTGCGGCTGCCGGTGGGCGACCCCGCCGAGGTGGGGCGCATCGTGGCCGGCTGGGTGGCGGACGCCGGCCCGGACTGGCTGGGCGCGGTGCTGCAGCCGGTGGTCCCCCCGGGCGACGAGCTGCTCGTGGGCGCGGTCCGGGACCCCGCCGCGGGGCCGGTGGTCGTCGTCGGCCCGGGCGGCCGGGCCGCGGACGCGCTCGGGGGCCGCGTCCACCGCCTGGCCCCGCTGGACGTCCGCGGCGCCGGGCAGGCGGTCGACGCCACCGGCCTGTTCGCCACCGCGCACGGCCGCACGCTGGACCGCGCGGCCGTCGCCGACCGGCTGCACCGGGTCGCCTGGCTGGCCGACGCCGTCCCGGAGGTGGCCGAGCTGGACGTCAACCCGCTGGTGGTGGGTCGCTCGGGGGCCCGGGCGCTGGACGTGCGGGTGCGCGTCGCGCCGGTGGCGCCGTGACGGGCACCGTGGCCCGCGCGAGCGCGGAGGACCTGGGGATGCGCGCGCTCGGCCGCGGCGGCGCGCCGATGCAGTTCGGCGCGGTGCTCGTCCTCGGCCCGGGGGACGGGAACCGGGACGACGGGAACCGGGACGACGGGAACGGGGATCTCGCCGGCGTCGTCGCCGCGCGGCTGGGCGGGGTCCGGCGGCTGCGGCAGCGGCTGGTGCGGGTGCCCCCCGGCGCCGGCCGGCCGGTCTGGGCGGACGAGCCGCGCCCGGACCCGGCGGCGCACGTCCGCACCGTGCCGTGCCCCGGGGACGACCAGGACCTGCTCGACCTCGCCACCGGGCTGGTGGCCACCCCGCTGCCGGCGGACCGGCCGGGCTGGGCGGCCGTCGTCGTCCCGGACCTGCCCGGCGGGCGCAGCGCGGTGGTGGTCGTGCTCTCGCACGTGCTCGCCGACGGGATCGGAGGACTGGCGCTGCTGGCCTCCCTCGCCGACGGCGGCCCGCCGCCCGACCGCACGCCGCCCCGGCCGCTGCCGCCCTACCGGTCCCTCGCGGCCGACGCCTGGCGCCGCCGCGCCCGGGCCGTGGCCCGGCTGCGCGAGGGGGTCCGGCTGGCGCGGGACGCGGGCCGGTCGGCCGGCGGCCTGCGCCCGGCCCGGGCGGCACCGTGCAGCCTGCTGGCGCGCACCGGGTCCCGGCGGCGCACGGCGGCGGTGCAGGTGCCGCTCGAGCCGCTGCGGGCGGCGGCGCACCGGGCCGGGGGCACGGTGAACGACGCGCTGCTCGTCGCCGTCGCCGGCGCGCTCGGCGCGCTGCTGGCCGGCCGCGGCGAGTCGGTGGACCCGGTGGCGGTCACCGTCGTCGTCACCGGCCGGCGGGCGGCCGGGCTCACCGACCTCGGCAACGCCACCACCCCCCTCGTGGTCGCCGTCCCCTCCCGGGGGGAGCCGCAGGAGCGGCTGCACCGGTTCGCGGGCACGGTCCGGCGGGCCCGGGACGCGGCCACCGGCCCGCCGCTGACCGCGCTCATGGGGTCGCTGTTCGGGCTGCTCGCGGCGAGCGGCGCCTACCGCTGGTGGCTGCGCCACCAGCACCGCTTCCACACCCTGGTCAGCAACGTGCCCGGACCGCCCACCCCGCTGGCCCTCGCCGGGCGGCCGGTCGAGCAGGTGCTGCCGGTGGCCTCCGGCGAGGCCGGGAACGTCACCGTCTCCTTCGACGCGCTGTCCTACGCCGGCACCCTGACCGTCACCGCGGTGGTCGACCCCGACCGGGTGCCCGACCTGCCGGTCCTCACCGCGGCGCTGCGCGACCAGCTCGCCGCGCTGGTCACCCCGGCGCCGGCACGGTCACGCTGAGGGACACCAGCACGTCCCCGCGCCAGTCCCGGCCGGCGAGCTCGACGCCGACGGTGTCGCCGCCGTCGTCGGTGACGGTCACGGTCCCGAACTGCCCGGCGCCGGGGAACGCGCCCTCGCTGTAGGGGCCGCCCTTGACGCTGCCCGGCGAGTCCAGCGCCGCCGCGTGCAGCAGCGGGAACCCGGCGCCGCCGGCGGTGCTGAAGTCGGTGTTCGTGCCGTCGTCGACGGCCACCATGTGCGCGTCCCCGCTGACCATGACGAGGTTCGCGACGCCCGCCGCGGCGAGCGTGTCGGCGATGCGCCGGCGCTCGGCGGCGTACCCGCCCCAGTCGTCGCGGCCGGGCTCGTCCGGGGCCACCCACGGCTCCGGGTTCACCCAGACGACGGCGGCGTGGGTGCGGGCGGCGGTCACCAGCTCCTCCTCGAGCCAGGCCAGCTGCCGCGCACCCAGCATCGACGTGGCCGTCCGCTCCGACCGGGTGTCGGTCACCACGACCCGCACCCGCCCGACGGTGAACGCGTGCGCGATCGACCCGCCGCCGCCCTCGGCGAGGACGTGGTGCGGGACGTACGCGCGGTACGCGGCGCGCGCGGCGTCCCGGACGGGGGAGCCGGCGCCCGAGGACTCGCCGGCGTAGTCGTGGTCGCTCCACACGTAGTCCACGGGCACCGCCCGGTACAGCGCCGCCTGGGCGGGCGCGGTGAGGACCTCGGTGTAGCGCTCCCCGAACGCGGCCGCGTCGGCGTCCGCGGGGACGTCGGAGTAGTGCAGGTCGCCCGTGTGCAGGAACAGCAGCGGGTCGACGGCGCGGATCGCGTCGAACACCGCCCCGCTGGAGCCGGTGCGCGCGCACGAGGCGACCGCGAGCGTGAACGAGGCCGGCCCCTCCGGCATCGTGGTGAACCGCCCGGTGCCGCGGGAGCCGTCGGGGTCGCCGTCCACCTCGACGGTCCAGCGGTAGGCCGTGGCCGGCGTCAGCCCGCCGACGGCGAGCCGCACGACGCCGTCGGCCGAGGGGACCACCGCGGCGGAGCGGACCGCCGGCCCGCCGTCCTCGGGGACGACGACCAGCCGGGCCTCCCGCGCGTCCGTCCGGTCCAGCAGGGCCACGACCTGCGCGCCGCGCCCGGTGACCCCGCCCGACCAGGCCCACTCCACGGACTCGACCGGCAGCGCGAGCTCCGCCGAGCGCGGGTGCAGCGGCCCGAAGAGCCGGTCCCGGACCTCCGCGGCCGCCCCGGTGGTGCCGGCGAGCAGCAGCCCGGTGACCATCGCCAGGGTCACCACCGAGCGCATCGTGCGGCGGTGCTGCCACGCCAGCCACAGGCCGACCGCCGGCAGGAGGAACGCCGCGCCGATCAGCACGCTGACCCACGGCTGGTAGGTGGTCGCGGCGAAGACGGCCAGCCCGGTGCCCGCGACGGCGGCCATCGCCGCGCCGGCGGCCTGCCACCGCAGCGACACCAGCAGCGCGAGGGCGGCGAGCCCGAGCAGCGCCAGCTGCAGCGACCGGCTCAGGGAGGGCCCGATCGTGGCGCCCTCGGGGCTGGTCGGCAGGCCCTCGACGAGCGCCAGCGTGGTGAACAGCGTCAGCATGCCGAGCAGCCAGCCGCGCGCCAGCCGCCGGACGGCGGTCTCCTCGTCCGGCCGCAGCGGGAGCAGGCCCGGCCCCGCGGCGGTGTCGGCCGGGGCCTCCCACGGGCAGCCGGAGCACCCGCGGTGCAGGCGCGGCCGTTCCAGTGCCCACCAGGACGCCAGCACGACGGCGGCGCCGGCCAGCAGCCCGGCCACGGCGTCGGAGGGCCACGCGGAGCGGCTGCGCACCACGTCGACGGTGACGACCGCCAGCGCGGCGGCGGTCAGGGCGAGCGTCGCCAGGGCCGGCCCGCGGCGGCGGGTGCCGGCGTACACGGCCAGCGGCAGGAAGCCGGCGAGGAGGGTGGCCTGCACGACCGGCGCGCTGGGCAGCGACCCGGTCAGCCCGGCCAGGGGACCGTCCGGGGGGTAGGCCCGCTCCAGGCGGTCGGCCACCACGGCCTGCGCGACCAGGACGGCGGCCGTGACGGCCAGCAGGCCGAGCGCGAACACCGCGCAGCGCCGGCCGACGAGGCCGACGAGCACCGCCAGGCCCACCGCGACCGGCACGCTGCCCAGCAGGTCCCACGGCAGCAGGGCGTCGCTGCGGCGGCCGACCTCGTCGTCGATCTCGGCCAGCAGCTGCGGCGCGCCCGCGGTGGTGAAGACGAACTGCACCGCGGCGGCGGCGGTGAGCACCGCGGCCCAGCCCAGCAGCAGCACACCGCGGCGGGTGCGGTCCCCGGGCCGCTGCCCCAGCGGCGTGCCGGCCAGCAGCGGGCGCAGCCGGGCCGGCGGGTCGGGCCAGGTGACCAGCGCGACGGCGGCGCAGGTGGCGACCGCGCCGAGCCCGGCGACGAGGAGGAGCAGCAGCGCGTACAGCCACGCCGTCCCGGCGAACATCCCGACCTCGGGTGCGTAGTTCTTGGTCGCGCCGCGGGCGCCGTAGACGGCGAGGCCGCTCGCGGTGAGGGTCAGGAGCAGGTAGTGCACCCGCGGCCGCAGCCCGGCGGCGAGGGCGGTGTGCGGCGGGGCCCCGGTCCGCACGAAGGCCGCGGCGGCGCGGGCGTGCAGCTCGGTCTCGCGGTCGCGGCCGCGCCGGTGCCGCCCGTGCAGCGCGTCCCGGAGCAGGGTGACGCCGGAGACGAGCAGCCCGGCGCCCATGATCGCCGGGACGAAGATCTGGGCGCGGTCGACGTCGGCGTCGTCCCACCAGTCCTCGCGGACCCGGCGGGCGGTCACGCCGGCTCCCCGTCGGGGTGCAGCAGCACGGTGCCGGTGTCGCCGTCGACGGTGACCGTGCGCCCGTCCAGCACCGCCGTGGCGCCGGGCAGGTTGAGCACGGCCGGCAGCCCGAGCTCGCGGGCGACGATCGCCGCGTGCGACAGGGGCCCGCCGCGCTCGACGACGATCGCGCCCGCGCGCAGGAACACCGGGGACCACCCGGCGTCGGTGGCGGCGGCCACGAGCACCTCGCCCTCGGCCAGCAGCTCCGGGCGCGGCTCGGTGAGCACGCGGGCCCGGCCGGTGTGCCGTCCCGGGCTGGCCGCCCAGCCGGACAGCCGGTCGCCGCGGGGCACCGCGGCCGGGGCGGGCGCGGGCACGCCGGTCCACCGCAGCGGCGGGGGCGGGTCCGCGGCGCGCTGGTCCAGCCACCGGCGGCGGCGGGCCAGCTCGGCCGGCGGCGGGGGAGCGCCGTCCAGGGCCCGGCCCAGCTCGCGGTCGCGCAGCAGGTCGACGTCCTCCGGCCGGGCCAGGACCCCGGCGGCGGTCAGCCGGCGTCCGGCCTCCAGGTGCACCCGGCGGACCTCGCCGCCGACGGCGAGGACGGCGGCCTTGACGGCCTCGCGCCGGGCCAGCCCCGCGGTGGCGTCGCCGACCTCCCGGCGCAGCACGTGCATGCGGACGTCGACCAGCTGGCCGGTGAGCACGCGCACCCGCCGCCAGCGCGGGCGGCTGCGTAGGTCCTCCTCGAGCTCGGCGCGGGCGGCGTCCCGCTCCTCCCGGCGCGAGGGCGGGGCGGGGACGGCCGTCTGCCCGGCCTCCGCCCACGTCGGGCCGGCGAACACCGACCGGGACGCCGCCGGTGAGCGGTCGCGGCGGGTCGCCCCGCCCGCGGTCACCCGCTGGGCCCAGGCCGCCGCGGCCTGCTCGCCGAGGTGCCCGGCGAGGCGGGCCTCCAGCTCCCGGTAGGCGGCGACGGCGGCGGAGGCGACGGCGAGCTCGACGGTCGTCGCGCGGGCGCCGAGGTCGACCAGCCGCCGGCGGTAGGCGAGCAGCGCGCCGTCGTCGAGGTCCTCGAGCGCGGGTGGGTCGGCGAGGGCCTCGTCGGCGGCGCCCAGGACGACGCCGGCCTCCACGGCCGCGCGGCGGCGGGCGGTGCCGGCGCGCAGCTGCAGCCGGGCGGTGCGCCACCACGGGGCCCGCTTCCCCTCCTCGGCGCCGGAGACCGGCGCGCCGAGGTACTGCCGCTCCAGCTCGGCCTCGGAGCCGCCGGGCACCGCCCGGGCCGCGGCCCGCATCAGGTCCAGGTCGAGGGCGGCCCGGCCGCGGACCCGGCGCACCAGCTCGTGCGGGCCGGTCCGGTCCGCCGGCAGCCCCCACAGCCGGCCGAGGACCTCGCGCAGCGCCTCCTCGACGAGGAACGAGGCGACGTCCCACACGAGTGGCGGCAGCAGGCCCGGCAGCGTCTCGCCGATGCCCTCGGTGGTGAGCTCGTCGTCGTCGGGCGGGGTGTCGCAGCCGTCGTCGGTGCGCGCGGGCCCGGTGGTGATCGGGCGGGCCTGGACCACCCAGGTCCGGGTGCCGTCCCACGCCCACTCGACGTCCTGGGGCCGGCCCTCGTCCCGCTCCACCCGCAGGGCCAGCGCGGCCGCCTCGCGCACCGCGACGGGGAGGCCGGGGTCCGGGTCGCCGCCGCGCGGCAGCAGGAACACCTCCGGGGTGCGCGCGCCGGAGACCAGCGCCTCGCCGAGCCCCTGCACCGCCTCCACCCGCACCCGGTCGGCGGCGCCGCCGGGGTCGACGGTGAACACGACGCCGGCCGAGCGGGCGGGCACCATCCGCATGAGCACCGCGGGCATCGCGACGTCCTCGTCGGGGATGCCCCACGCCCGCCGGTAGGCGACCGGGGCGGGGTGCCACAGCGAGGCCCAGGTGAGCCGGACGGCGTCGAGGACCGCCTCCGGGTCGACGTCGAGCGACGAGCGGTACTGGCCGGCGAACGACGCCGCGGCCATGTCCTCGACCGTCGCCGACGAGCGCACCGCCAGGGGCCGCCCGGCCGCGACCTCGCGGGCGGCGGCGACGACGGCGCGGGCCAGCGCGGGCGGGACCGGCACGGCGCGGAAGGCAGCGTCGACCTCGTCGGCCGGCACCGGCGGCCCGGAGCGCAGGGCGTCCAGGAACGCGGCCAGGCGGGGGTCGGCGGCCACGGTGCGATAGGCGTCCGCGGTCACCACCGCGGTGGGCGGGACCGGGGTGCCGCGCTGCACGAGGCGGTCCAGCGACGCCCCCTTGCCGCCGAGCTGCCCGGGCGGGGCGGGCGTGCCCGCGGTGAGCCGGAGGACGGCGGTCGCGGCCGGCGCCCGGCCCGTCGCGGTGGTCACGACCGCTCGGCCGGCGTCCCGGTCAGGCCGGCCCGGTAGGCGGCGACGCACCGGTCGGCCAGGCGCTCCACCGGCTCACCGGTCGCCGCCGCCTGCTGGTGCAGCCACCCGGCGAGGTCCGGCCGCAGGGCGACCGCCGAGCGGCCGCGGGCGCGGGCCGCGAGCGCGGCCAGCTGCACGAGCGCCACGGCGCCCAGCAGCAGGAGGAGGTCGCCGTCGGAGCCGCGCAGCGCGTCGACGATCGCGACGGCGACGCCGAGCAGCGCGACGAGCTGGAGGACGACGGTCCGGGGCACGCGCCGAGCGTGCGCCCCGCCGCACCGGGCGCGCGGCGGCTGACCGGCCCTGGCGCGCGGGACGTTCGGCACTGCGGCCGCGACCGCCGGGCGCGTGGACTGGGGCGCCTCCGACGGACGGAGTGACCGGGATGCCCGCCGACGCCCCGCGCGCGCGGCTCGACCTCCAGGACGCCCTGCTGGAGCTCAGCCGCGTCGAGCTGGAGCCCTCGTCGCTGACCGCGACGCTGACCCGGGTCGCGGAGCTGGCCGTCGCGAGCCTCGCCGGGACCGCGGAGGCGTCGGTGACGCTGGTGCGCTCGGCCGGTGCGGTCACCGTCGGCGTGACCGGACCGGTGGCGGCCGAGCTGGACGAGCGGCAGTACGACGCGGGCTTCGGTCCCTGCACGGACGCGGCCGTGAGCGGGTCCACGGTCACGATCCCGGACACCGCCACCGAGGCGGGCTACCGCGACTTCGCGGCGCTGGCCCGCCGCCACGGCGTCACGGGGGTCCTGTCGGTCGGCATGCCGATCGACCACCGGGTGGTCGGCTCCCTCAACCTGTACCGCACCGACGGCGGGACCTGCGACGACGCGGCGCTCGAGACGGCGCGCACGTTCGCGCGGTTCGCCGCGGGCGCCGTCGTCCACGCCGCGACCCGCGCCGGGGCCGAGGAGCTCAGCCGCCACCTGCGCCGGGCGATGCAGTCGCGGGCGGTCATCGAGCAGGCGAAGGGCGTGCTCATGGGCCGGCACGGCTGCACCGCGGACGAGGCGTTCGCGATGCTGGCGAGCCAGTCGCAGCGCCGGAACCGCAAGCTGCGCGAGGTGGCCGCCGAGCTGGTCGCCGCCGTCCAGCGGGGCCAGTGAGGCCCGGGGGGCGGTCAGCCGGCGACGACGTCCGCCCCGGCCGGCGGGGGCAGCGGCACCACCAGCACCGGGCAGCCGGCGGAGTGCACCACCGCGGAGGTGACCGAGCGCAGCGGCCGCCCCAGCAGCCCGTGCCGGCGGTGCCCCACCACCAGCAGCTCGGCGGGGAGCGCGGCGGCCAGCAGGGTCTCCGCGGCCCGGCCCTGGCGCACGACCCTGCGCACGGGCACGTCCGGCCACCGCTCGCGGACCGCTCCCGCGCGGGCCAGCAGGTCGTCGAGGAGGACCTCGGCCCGGCGCTGCGCGGCCTCGTCGTGGACCAGGCGGTCGGCGGCGGACAGGGGGAGCACCGACCCGCGCGCCCACGCGTGCACGGCCAGCACGCCGGTGCCGCGCAGGGCCGCCGCGTGCAGGGCCTCGGCGAGCACCGCGGCGGACCCGGGGCCGCCGTCGAGGCCGGCCACCACGCCGCTGCGGCCGCCGCCGGACCAGCGGCTGCGCAGCGGGACGACGGCGACCGGGCAGGGGGCCGCGCGGAGGACGGCGGCCGCGGTGGAGCCCAGCAGCAGGTCGCGCGCGCTGCCCGAGCCGGAGGTGCCCAGGCACAGCAGCTGGGCGCCGGCCGCGGCGTCGCACAGGACCTGGACCGCGTCGCCGTCGACGAGCCGGGGGGTGACCGTGAGGCCGGGGCAGGAGCGGCGCAGCTCCGCCGCGGTGGCGTCGAGCACCAGGCCGCACGCGGTGCGGAGCACCTCGATCGCGTCGAGCACCCGGTCCGGCGGGCGGGTCCCCCCGTCGGGGCCGGGGACGGCGAGCACCAGCTGCAGCGTCGTCCCGCGTTCGTGTGCCTCGCGCGCGGCCAGCCGGGCCGCGGCGAGCGCGTCCCGCGACCCGTCGACGCCGGCCACCACGGGGCGCAGGTCCACCGCGGCGGCCGCCGCCGGGTCGGCGGTCACCGGGGCTCCCCGTCGCGCGGGGCCAGCGCCGCCTCCAGCAGCACCCGGCGCTCGGCCCGGGCCAGCCCGCGACGGGTGGCCGCGACGGCGGCCGGTGCGACGGCGACCGAGGTGACGCCGGCGCGGACCAGGGAGTCGAGGAGGCCGGGGTGCTCCGTGGGGTCCCGGCCGCAGAACGAGGACGGGATCCCGAGCCGGCGGGCGGTGCCGGCGACCTCCGCGACCGCGGCCAGCACGGCGGGGTCGGTGACGCCGGCCGGGTCGCGGTCGTCCCCGAGCACCAGCCGGGTCAGCTCGTCGCCGTCGACGGCCACGCCGCCGATCCCCATCGCGACGTAGGCCGGCAGCCAGTGCGCGGCCGACGGGACGGCGGCCGTCACCCACCGGGCCATCCCGTGCCGGCGGCCGAGCGGGCCGGCGTCGACCAGGGCCAGGGTGCGCTCCAGCTCGGCGCCGGTGCGGACGAACGGCAGCAGGAGGCCGAGCGCGGGGCACTCCTCGTGCACCCGCGCCAGCGCGGCGAGCTCGAGCCGGAACAGCGCCGGGTCGGCGAGGTACCGGGCGCAGCCGCGCAGGCCGAGCACCGGGTTCGCCTCGACCGGCTCGTGCGCCTCCCCGCCGGCGAGCCGGCGCAGCTCGTCGCTGCGCAGGTCCGCGGTCCGGTAGAGGACCGGCCGGGGGGCGAGGGCCCGGGCGACGCGGCCGATGCCGTCGGCGAGCGCGTCCACCACCTCCTCCGGACGGCCCCGCGCCAGGGCCTCGGCCGGATGGGTGCCGCCGAGCGCGCGGACCAGCAGCGGCTCGGCGCGCAGCAGGCCGACGCCGTCGACCGGCAGCGCCGCCACCTCCCCGGCCCGGCCCGGGTCGTCGAGGACCACGGTCAGCCCGGTCGCGGTGGGCTCGGCCGCACCCTCCCCGGCGGGGGCGGCCGCGGGCACGGGCGGCGGCCCGTGGCCGGCCGGCCGGGTCCGGAGCAGCCAGAGGCCCTCGTCGTCGGCGGCCCACTCGACGCGCTGCGGCATCCCGGTGAGCCGGTGCACCCGAAGCGCGAGCGCGGCCACCTCCTGCGCCTCGGCGGGGGTGAGCACCGGCTGCGCGCCGCGGGGTGCGGGGCCGCTGCCGTGCCCGCCGTGCTGCACGCTGAGCAGCCGGCGGCCCTCCGCGTCGAGGACGTAGGTGTCGGGCCCGGCCCCGCCGCCGGCCGTCCCGCCCGGGACCCGCGCCGCCTCCACGACCACCCGGTCGCGGCGGCCGCTCAGGGGGTCGGCGGTGCAGGCCACGCCCGAGCGGCGGGCGGGGACCGTGCGCTGCACGACGACGGCCGGTGCGGGCACCCCGTCGATGCCGCACCGGGCGCGGGCGGCGACCGGCCGCGGGCCGAACAGCGAGGCCCAGGACTCGACGACGGCCGACACGACCGCTGCGGCGCCCCGCACGGCGGAGGGGCCGGCGCCCGGTCCCGCGGAGGCCTGCTCCCCGCCGTCCTCGCCCACGGCGGAGGAGCGCACCGTGACCGGGACGTCGTCCCCGAGGGCGGCGTAGGCGGCGGCGACGGCGTCGGCCAGGCCGGGGGCGGTCCCGGCCCGGCGGACGAGGTCCTGCAGCCGCGCGCACGCGGCGGCGAGCCGGTCGCCGAGCCAGGGCGCGGCCTGCGCCCGGACCGCGCCGAGGGCCTGGCCGTGCAGCAGGGTCACGTCGCGGTCGAGGCCCGCGGCCACCAGCGACGCGTGCAGCCCCCCGGCGAGGACGACGAAGCCGCCGGGGACGGGCAGGCCGGCGCGGAGGAGCCAGCCGAGGGCGGCGCCCTCGGTGCCGGCGCGGTCGACGTCGCGGGCGTCCAGGTCCGCCAGGGACGCCACGGCGGCGGTCCCGGCCGTGGCGGGCCGGGGCTCGGTCACGGAGGTCACGGTTCCTCCCCGTCGTCGGCGGCGTGGGACCGTTCCCACCCTCGACCGGCGGGACCCGGGGGCACCGGGGCCGCAGGTCCTCCTCCCGCGGGACCTGCGGCACGAGGTGGGCGCGGGGGACGGACGGCACCGGCCGCGGGACCTCCGCCCCTGGGGAGTCCGTCCCCGCCGCACGGAGGCTCCCCCGGTGAGGACCCCGACGCCGGCCGCGGCGGCCCCCACCCGCACGCGGCCCCCCGCGACCGGCTCCGGCTGGGACGGTCCCGGGCCGTGGACCCTGCCGGCGGAGGAGGTCGCCGCCCGCGCCGGCGTCGACCCGGCGACCGGCCTGCCCGACGCGGAGGCGGCGGCGCGGCTGGGCGCCGACGGGCCCAACGAGGTGGCGGCCGAGCCGCCGGTGTCCCTGCTGCGCTCGGTGCTCGCCCAGCTGCGCGACACGCTGATCCTGGTCCTGCTCGCCGCCGCGGTGCTGACCGCGGCCGTCGGCGACCTCGTCGACACGGCGGTCATCGGGCTGGTGGTCGTCGTCAACACCACCCTCGGGGTGGTGCAGGAGCGGCGGGCGCTGCGCGCGGTGGCCGCGCTGTCGGAGCTGGTCGCGCCGTCGGCCCGGGTGGTGCGCGGCGGGCGGGACGTGTGGGTGCCGACCCGGGACCTCGTGCGCGGGGACGTGCTGCGGCTGGCCGCGGGGGACGTCGTCGGCGCCGACGCGCGCCTGCTGCGGAGCACCCGGCTGCAGGTCGACGAGTCCCCGCTGACCGGGGAGTCGCTGCCGGCGGACCGGACCGCCGACGCCGTCTCGCCCGCCGACGCCCCGCTGGGGGACCGGTCGGGGATGGTGCACGCCGGCACGACCGTCGTCCGCGGCACCGGCGAGGCCGTCGTCGTCGCCACGGGGGCGGCGAGCGCGGTCGGCCGGGTCGCCGCCCTCGTCGACCGCCGGTCGCCGCTGACCCCGCTGCAGCGGCGGCTGTCCCGGCTGGGCCGGCAGATCTCGCTGGCGGTGGCCGTCGCCTGCCTGCTGTTCGTGGCCTCGGGGCTGCTCCGCGGCCAGCCGTGGGAGACGACGGTCGTCGCGGCGGTCGCGCTGGCCGTCGCCGCGGTGCCGGAGTCGCTGCCCGCCGTCGTGGCGCTGGCCCTGGCCGGCGGGGCGACGCGCATGAGCCGGCGGGGCGCGGTGGTGCGGTCGCTGCCCGCCGTCGAGACCCTCGGCTCGGTCACCCTGCTGGCCACGGACAAGACCGGCACCCTCACCGCCGGGGCGATGGTGGCCGAGCGGGTCTGGACCCCGGCCGACGGGCCGTGCCCGCTCCCCGGCGGCCCGCTGCCGCGGTCGGTCCGCGCGCTGCTGGAGGCCGCCGCCCTGTGCAACGACGCCGACCCGACCGGCGCCGGTGCGGCGGGCACCGCGGGGACCGCGGACACCGAGACCGCCCTGGTCCGCGCGGCGGTGGCCGCCGGGGTCGACGTCGCGGCGGTCCGCGCGGCGCACCCGCGGCTGGCGGAGGAGCCCTTCGACGCGGTCACCCGCCGGATGACCACCACGCACCGCACGCCCGGCGGCGGGACCACGGTGGTGGTCAAGGGCGCGCCGGAGGCGGTGCTGCCCGGCCTGCCCGGCGCCGCGGCCGCCCACGAGGTGGCGGCGGCGTGGGCGGCGGAGGGCGCCCGGCTGCTGGCGGTCGCGCGGGACGGTGTCCACCTGGGGCTGGTGGCCCTCGCCGACCCGGTCCGCCCGGAGGCGGCGGCCGCGATCGCGTCCTGCCACCGCGCCGGCATCCGCCCCGTGCTGGTGACCGGGGACCACGCCGGCACCGCGGAGGCGGTCGCCCGCGCGGTCGGGCTGGTCGACGACGCCCACCCGGCCGGGACCGCCGTGCTCGCCCGGGTCGAGCCCGAGGGGAAGCTGCGGCACGTCACCGGGTGGCAGGCCGAGGGCCACGTGGTGGCCATGACCGGCGACGGCGTCAACGACGCGCCGGCGCTGCGGGCGGCCGACATCGGCGTCGCCATGGGCCGGCGGGGCACCGAGGTCGCCAAGCAGGCCGCCGACCTCGTGCTCGCCGACGACAGCCTGGCCACGGTCACGGCGGCCGTCGCCGAGGGACGGCGGGTCTACGACGACGTGCGCCGCTTCGTGGGCTTCGGGCTGGCCGGCGGGCTCGGCGAGGTGCTGGTCATGCTGCTCGGCCCGTTCGTCGGCCTCGCGCTGCCGCTGCTGCCGGCCCAGGTGCTGTGGGTCAACCTGCTCACCCACGGCCCGGTCGGGGTGGCCATGGGCAGCGAGCCGGCCGCGCCCGACGTGCTCGCCCGCCCGCCGCGCCGGCCGTCGGCGGGGGTGCTCGACCGGGTGCTGGGCGTCCGGGTGGCCGTCGTCGGGGCGGCGGTGGCGGCGAGCAGCCTGCTGGTGGCCGTGGTCGCGCGCGCCGGCGGTGGCCCGTGGCAGACCGAGCTGTTCGTCTGCCTGACCGCCGGGCAGCTGGCCGTCGCCCTGGTGACGCGGCCGGCCGGGGCCTGGCGGTCCGGCCGCGCGGGCCGCTGGCTGCCGGTGGCGGTCGCGGGCAGCGCGGTGCTGCTGGTGGCGGCCGTGTACGCGCCGCCGCTGCAGCAGCTCCTGGGCACCGAGGCGCTCGCCCTGCCCGAGGTCGCCGCGGCCCTCGCCGGCGCGCTCGTGCCGGTCCTCGCCGTGCTGGGTCTCCGCCTCCTCGGGCGCCGGGACTGACCGCGGGCGGGCACCCCGCCGCGTCACCGGTCCGGCCTCGGGCGGGGCTCAGAACGGTGGCGGGTCTGCGCTCGGGTCGACGGGGTCCGGCCCGGCGGCGTCCGGCGGTGGGTCGGGTTCGGCCGGTGGTGGCCGCATCCCGGATGGCCGGGTCGTCCGGGTGATGCCCGAGGGGGTCGTCACCGTCAGCACCCCATCCGGGGTCATCTGGAAGCGCCACCCCTTGGCGAGGGTCTTGAGGCGGTGGTGGCTGCGGCACAGGCAGCACAGGTTGGCGCAGTTGGTGGGGCCGCCGTGGGCGTGGGGGATGACGTGGTCGGCGTCGGCCCACCCGACGCGCTGGCCGCAGGTGGGGAAGCGGCAGGTGCGGTCGCGGGTGTGCACGAACCGCTGCTGCGGCGCGGAGGGCGCGTAGCGGTCGGTCGGCTCGGGCCGGCCCAGCACCGCGCAGTCACAGTCGGTGTCCGAGTGGTCGGGGCAGCCGCGTCCGGCGAGCCGGCGGAGCTGGTCGAGGGTGGTGGTGGCGCGCAGCGTGCCGTCGTCGTCGACCAGGGCGAGGGTCACCGAGCCACCCCCCGGCACCCGCAGCCCCAGGGCGTCGAGCCGGATGAGCAGTTCGCGGAGGTGGGCGGCGGTGATCGGCAGCCCGTTGACCTGGCCGGCTTCCTGGGAGCGGCCGGTCAGGGCGCTGAGGGTGGCGATGACCTGCAGATGGGCCGTCACTGATGGCCGGCCGGTCTCCCACGGGCGCTGCAGCAGGTCGGCGTAGACCAGGGTGCGCAGCTGCCCGATCGGGCGGGGATCCCCGTCGGCCTTCAGCATCCGGGCCAGCGCATCGACGACGGCGTAGCCGGCGGCGGCGACGTCGGCGGGCAGGTCGGCGGCGAGGGTGGCCATGCCGTCGAACGGGCAGTCGTAGAGCCGCACGTCGGCGTGCCGTTCGGCCTGCGTGCGGCGGCCGTCGATGGCGTCGGCGTCGGCCTCCTGCAGCAGTGCCAGCGCGCGGGCCTTCAATCTGCGCACGGTCAGGTCGGTGGCCTCCGGCAGGAGCTGGGACTCCAGGCGGCGGGCGGTGGCCGCGGTGGTGTGCTCGAGCACGTCGACCAGCGCCTTGGCACGCGCCTCGTCCAGCGTGCCGGCGGCCAGCGCCGCCCAGGTCGCGGGCAGGTGGCTGCGGTAGGTCCAGGCGCGGTGCGCCAGGTGGGAGGCGGTGCCGCGGCCGGTGTTCAGGATCAGCGCGAGCTCGGCGGTGAAGAACTCCGACACCCCGGGCAGCTCGGGATCCGGCGCCCACGAACCACCCCTCGCACCGGGCGTGCCGGGTGCGAGGTCGCCGTCATCGGGGGAGTCGTCGGCCAGGCCGAGCACGAGTTCGGCCTTGTACGCGGCGGTCATCGCCTCCATCGCCGCGACGCGCGCCAGTTCGGCGGCCTTCTGCTCCCGCGACAGCAGCGCCACCGGCAGCCGGGGGATCGACACCGGCCGCTGGAGCAGCCAGCCGGCGAGCGCGCGCTCGACCGGCGAGACGTAGCCGGCGACCTCCTCCACACCCCGCACGCTACGACCGGGGTACGACAGTTCCCGCAGGTCAGACGCGTCGGAGGAGAATCGTGTCCGCCGGTCAGCCCGGGCCGGGGGACCAGGTCCAGTCGCGCACCTCGGGCAGGTCCTCGAGCGCCTCGACGACGTACTCGCGGTGCCGGCGCAGCTGCTCGTGGCACAGCCGGGCGAGCGTGTCGCCGCCCTCGGGCACCCGGCGCGAGCGGCGCAGCGCCTCGAGCACGAGGTCGTAGCGGCTCATGCGGTTGAGCACGACCATGTCGAACGGCGTCGTCGTGGTGCCGTGCTCGGTGAAGCCGCGGACGTGGAACCGGTCGATGTCGGGCCGGCCGTGCAGCAGCGGGTGGATCGCCCGCGGGTGGCCGTGGAAGGCGACGACGACGTCGACGGTGTCGGTGAACAGGTCGGCGAACCGCTGGGAGGTGAGGGCCGCGGGGTGCTCGCCGGGCGGGAGCAGGCCGAGCAGGTCCACCACGTTCACCACGCGCACCCGCAGGTGCGGCACGTGCTCGCGCAGCAGCTGGGCGGCGGCCAGGACCTCCTGCGTCGGCACGTCACCGATGGCGCAGAGGACGACGTCGGGCAGGTCGGTGCGGGCCCGGTCGGGCTCCTCGGTGCCGGCCCACTCCCACACCGCGCCGCCGGCGGAGACGAGCGTCCGCGCCTGCTCCAGGTCGAGGTACTGCAGGTGCCGCTGCTTGTCGACGACGACCAGGTTCACCCGGTTCCGGCTGGTCAGGCACTCCTCGGCGACGACCAGCGTGCTGTTGGCGTCCGGCGGGAACCAGATGCGGGTGACCTCGGGCGCCAGCGGCGCGACGGTGTCGATGAGGCCGGGCCCCTGGTGGGAGAAGCCGTTGTGGTCGTTGCGCCACGTCGTGCTGGTCAGCAGCACGTTGAGCGAGGGCACCGGCGGGCGGCCGGGCTCCAGCGCCGACTGCTGCAGCCACTTCGCGTGCTGCACGACCATCGAGGCGCTGACCATCGCGAACGCCTCGTAGGTCGCGAACAGGCCGTGCCGCCCGGTCAGCGTGTAGCCCTCCAGCCAGCCCTCGCACAGGTGCTCGCTGAGCACCTCCATGACCCGCCCGTGCGGGCCCAGCGCCTCGTCGCCGGGCAGCACCGGCAGCTGGGTGCAGCGCTCGGTGACCTCGAGGACGGCGCCCAGCCGGTTGCTCACCGTCTCGTCGGGCGAGAACAGCCGGAAGTCGCCGCCGCCGTCGGCCCGGGCGGTGCGGACGAACAGATCCCGCAGGTACGTGCCGAGCGGGCGGGTCGTCTCGTGGTGCAGCACGCCGGGGGAGGGGACGGGCAGCGCGTGGTCGGCGAGGGCGGGCAGCGGCAGCGGCCGGACCCGGAACCGCGGCCCGCCGGCGCGCGGCGAGGCGGAGATCCGCAGGTCCCCGGGCGGGGTCAGCGCGGCGAGCTCGGGCACCAGCCGGCCGTCGGCGTCGAAGTCCTCGTCGGCGCGGTAGGACCGCAGCCACGCCTCCAGCTGGGCGAGGTGCTCGGCGTTGTCCCGCACGCCGGCCAGCGGCACCTGGTGGGAGCGCCACGTGCCCTCGACCGGCACGCCGTCGACCGCGCGCGGCCCGGTCCAGCCCTTGGGGGTCCGCAGGACGACGGCCGGCCAGCGCGGCGTCCCCTGCTCCTGCCCGGAGCGGGCGGCGTCCTGGACCGCGCGGATGCGGGCGTGCGCGTCGGCCAGGGCGGCGTCGAGGTCGGCGAAGACGCGGGCCGGGTCGTCCCCGGCGACGACGACCGGGTCCCAGCCCTGGCTGCGCAGGTAGCCGCACACGTCCTCGTCGGACGAGCGGCCGAGGACGGTCGGCCCGGAGATCTTGTAGCCGTTGACGTGCAGCACCGGCAGCACGGCGCCGTCGCGGCGCGGGTCGAGGAAGGCCGGCAGCCGCCAGGACGCCGCCAGCGGCCCGGTCTCGGCCTCGCCGTCGCCGATCACGCAGGCCACCAGCAGGTCGGGGTCGTCGAAGGCGGCGCCGGCGGCGTGCAGCAGCGCGTACCCCAGCTCCCCGCCCTCGTGGATGCTGCCCGGGATGTGCGGCCCGGCGTGGCTGCTCACCCCGCCGGGCGTGGAGAACTGCCGCACCAGCCGGGTGAGCCCGGCGAGGTCCCGCGACACCTCGGGGTGGACCTCGCTGTAGGTGCCGTCGAGGTAGGCGCCGGCGAGCACGGCCGGGCCGCCGTGCCCGGGGCCGGTGACCACCAGGACCTGCTGCCCGGTGCGCCGGATCAGCCGGTTGAGCAGCGCGTGCAGCATGGTCAGGCCCGGGCTCGTGCCCCAGTGGCCCAGCAGCCGCGGCTTGACGTGCTCGGGCCGCAGCGGCTCGCGCAGCAGCGGGTTGGCCCGCAGGTAGATCTGCGCGGCGGTCAGGTGGTTGGCCGCCGCCCACCAGCGCAGGTCGAGGGCCAGGTCCTCCGCGGAGGCGGGAGCCGGGGTGTCGAGCGCGGTCATGGGGAGCCTCTCCGGAGGGACGCGGGTCCCCCCGATCCTCGGGACCGCCGGCCGACGGCGCGGGGGACCTAGGTCCCGACTCCGGGTGCCCTTCGCTCCGACCCGCCCCGGTCCGCGCCTCCCTAGCGTCGGCCTCCTGCACCCGGCGTCCGGACGCCGGCAGGACGACGAGGAGCGGACCGTGACGACCAGACTGCGCCGGCTGCCCGGGCTGGTCGCGGCCCTCGCCGCCGTGACCGCCGCGACCGGGCTGGTCCGGCGCCCCACCGGGGAACCGGTGCGGGTGGTCACCCCGCGGGGGCAGCCCGCCGAGCTGGCGGGCAGCGGGCTGTACGCCCACGACACCGTCTTCACCGCGGCCGGCAACACCGCCGTCGACGCCGTCGTGCTGGCGTTCGGGGTGCCGCTGGTGCTCACCGCCTGGTTCGAGCACCGGAAGGGGTCGCCGCGGGGGTCCCTCCTGCTCACCGGCGCCCTCGGCTTCCTGCTCTACGTCTACGCCAACTACGCCCTGGGCGTCGCCTACAACCCCCTGTTCCTGGCCTACGTGACGCTGGTGGCGACGGGGCTGGCCGGCTTCCTGTCCGCCCTCGCGGGCACCGACCGGGTGGCGCTGCGCGCGCTGGCCGCGGACCCCCGGGTGCCGCACCGCGCCCTGTCGCGGTTCCTGCTGACCGCGGCCGCGGTGACCGCCGTCGTCTGGACTTCGCCGCTGGTGACCGCGCTGCTGACCGGCGGGCCGCCGGAGCTGCTCGACGTCTACACGACGCCGGTGACCTCCGCGCTCGACCTGGCGGTCGTCGCGCCGGCCGCGGCGCTGGCCGGCCTGCTGGTCCGCCGCCGCGACCCGCGCGGCCACCTGCTGGCCGTCCCCCTGCTGGTGCTGATCGTGCTGCTGCTGCCCACGATCGCGCTGAGCACCGCCCTGCAGGCCGCGGCCGGGGTCGCCTTCACCCCGCCGCAGGTCGTCGGCCCGATCGCGGGCTTCGGCGTCCTCGGCGCCGTCGGGGCGTGGCTGCTCACCCGGCTGCTGCGGGCCGTGCCCGCCGCCCGTCCCGTCCCCCCGAGCGAGGTGCCGCATGAGCACGTCCACGTCTGACCGGCCGCGCACGACGGCCCGGCCGCCGTCCGCCTTCACCCGGCGGGTCGCCGCCGCGGGCCTGCGCGCCGGGCCGGTGGATCCCGCGCCGGTGACCGAGGACGACCTCGCCGGCCTGCCGTCCGCCGCGGTCCGCTACCTGGAGGCGATGGGCGTGCTCGGCCGGCCGCGCCCCCGGTCGTTGCGGGCCCACTTCACCGGCAGGTTCCGGCTGCGGCCCGGGGGGTCGTGGATGCCCGCCGACTCGTGGCAGGTCAACACGGCGGCCGAGGTGGCGCGCCTCTACCGGATGCGGCTGCTGGTCGGCGGTGTCCTGCCGATGTGGGGCTGGGACACCTATCGCGCGGGCCACGGGCGGATGCTCGGCAAGGCGCTCGGCCTGGTGACCGTGGCCGACGGGTCGGGGCCGGCGTTCGACGCCGGGGAGCTCGTCACCTGGCTGAACGACGCCGTCCTGCTGGCCCCGGCGATGCTGCTGCACCCCCGCACCGGGTGGGAGGACCGCGGCGAGGACCGGTTCGCCGTCTCGGTGACCGACGCCGGGCGCACCGTCAGCGCGGTGGTGGCCCTCGACGGCTCGGGCCGGCCCCTGGACTTCTGGACCGGGGACCGCTGGGCGGACCTGCCCGGCGGTCCGGTGCGGACGCCGTGGAGCACCCCGGTGGCCGGGTGGACGGTCCGGGGCGGCCGGCCCGCCCCGACCGCGGTCTCGGCCGTCTGGCACCTGCCCGAGGGGGACGACCGCTACGGCGAGATGGCCCTCGCCGACCTCGACCTCGATCTCCTGCCGGGGAGGTGAGGGCCGTGCTGCGCGGCCTCCTGCTGGCCGCCGCCGGGGCCGCCGGCCTGGACCACGTGCACCGCCACCGCGACTGGGGTGCCAGGCCCGGCGAGGTGGCCGGCGTCCTGCCCGGCGACGAGCTCGTCCCGGAGCCGGCCGAGCAGACCACCCTGGGGGTGTCCGTCGCCGCGCCCGCCGAGGAGGTCTGGGCGTGGCTGGTCCAGATGGGGCAGGGCCGCGGCGGCATGTACAGCTACGACTGGCTCGAGAACCTGGTCGGCCTGGACATCCACAGCGCCGACGAGGTCCGCGAGGAGTGGCAGCACCTCGCCGTCGGCGACCGGGTCGTCGTCGTCCCCGAGGGCTGGGGGCCGCTGCGGGACGGCTACGCCTTCCGGGTGGCGCGGGTCGACCCGCCGCGGGCGCTGGTGCTGCGCCAGGCGCCGCCGGAGCACCCCTGGGACGGCGTGTGGTCCTTCCACGTGGTGCGGGAGGCGGCGGGCGGCTGCCGGCTGCTGGCCCGGTCCCGCACGGTGGTCGACCCCCGGCTGGGCGCCCGGCTCGCCGGGCGGGTGATGGAGCCGGTGACACTGGTGATGACCCGGCGGATGCTGCACGGCATCCGCGACCGGGCCGAGCGCCGCTCGCACCGTCCCGTCGCGGCACTGCCCGCCGGGGAGGGCACGGCTGCGCCGTGACGACGCCCCGGGGGCGCCGCAAGCCCCTCACCTGCCTGGTGGGCCTGCACGACTGGACGCGCCGCCACCCGCCCGACGAGCGCTCCGAGGGCCCTGACCAGCAGGTGTGCCGTCGCTGCGGCCGCCTGAGGGGCCCGTGGGACGTGCCGCCGGCCGCCTTCGGCCCACCCGGGAGCGGCGGCACGGTCTGAGCCCCGGGCGCCTCAGCGGCCGAGCCAGACGCGGGCGGCGCGCACGCCGCAGGCGTCGGTGAGCAGGTGCGGCAGCACGACGCCGCGCAGGCCGCCGGTCCGCCACGCGACGGCGGTCGAGACGGCGCCGACCACCCCGGCGCCGGCGAGGAAGGGCAGCCGTCCCCGGGCGGAGGGGTGGACCAGCTGGGGTGCCAGGTGCCAGAGGGTGAAGCCGGCCAGCGGCCACAGGGCACCGCGGACGACGTCGTCCCGGACGACGCCCAGGAACGTCCCCCGCCACAGCAGCTCCTCGCCGATGGCGTTGACCGTCGCCGTCGTGACCATGACCGCCGCCACCTCCCGGTCGACGAGGTGCCGGTGCGGCCACAGCTCGGCGCCCACCGCACCGGCCACGGGGACCGCGAGGAGGGCGACGCCGAGCGGTCCGGGACGCCGGCCGCTGCGCAGGGCACGGACGGCGCCACGGGGGCCGAGCACCCAGAGCGGGAAGGCGCCGCACCAGCCGATCCAGTACACGGCGAACCCGGCGGCGTAGGCCGCGCGCGGCGGCAGCCGGCGGCGCAGGACCGAGAAGACGGCCGCCATCGTCGACGGCACCGCCACCGGCACCGCCAGCGTGGCGGTGCGGCGCAGCGCCTGCCCCGTCCTCACCGGGGGTCCGGGTGGTGCCCGGCCTCCGCCCGGTCGCGGATGCCGCGCAGCATCCGCCGCATCATCGGGAAGTCGCCCAGCTCCATGAGCAGGACGCCGACGACGGTGTCCGGCCGGTGCCAGTCGTAGCGGGTCCGCAACCGGGTCACCAGGCGCGTGCGCCCGCCCTCCAGCGGGACCAGCCGCCAGGACCAGGTGCTCGTCGGCGTCCGCCAGAGCATCTCCCGGGGAGCGTCGAACGACTCGACGACGAACGCCGTCCGCTCGGTGGGGCGCGGCGACATCGGCAGCCACAGGCCCCGGTGCAGGTCCTGCAGCTCCGGCACGACCTGCCGCGCGCTCGGGTGGCCGAGGTGGTCGAGGAGGTCGTCGGCGTACCAGCCGGCGCGCAGGCACCCGACCTGCACCAGCCAGGGCCACACCTCCTCCGGCGGCGCGGCGACGGTGATGGCCCGCGTGCAGCGGTACTGCGCCCGGGGCTCCAGGTCGTCCCCGGGCATCGGCGCGGCCACCTCCGCCGCGGTGGCGCCCCAGTGCCGGTGCCACGGGCGCAGCAGGGGAGCGGCGACGAAGAGGGGCAGGTCGGTGACGACGTCGCGCACCTCCCGGGCCAGGTCGGCGGCGGTCGGCCGGGAGGGACGCGGGCGAGGGGGCAGCAGCGAGGTCACGCGGCCAGCGTCGACCGCTGCCGCCGCCGCGGTCAGGGCCCGTCGGCGTCGTCCGGCAGGGCCGGTGGACCCGGCCGGGACGAAGGTCCCCGGACGCGGGGACGTCGGCCCGCGGCCTCCCGCGGGCGGACGGCGCAGGGTCGGAACGGGCCCGGCGCGTGACCGGGCAGGGAGCGGAGGCGGACCGGTGACGACACAGCAGGGGACCAGCGACGCGACGAGGCCGGGCCGCGTGGTCGTCGGCGTGGACGGCTCGCCGGGGGCGCGCACCGCGCTCGGCTGGGGCCTGGCGGTGGCCGCCCGCACCGGGGCGCGGCTCGAGGTGGCCAGCGCCTACCCGGTCGACTTCTACTGGACCGACCCGTTCCTGCTCGACACCCGGCGGCTGGACGCCATCCGCACGGACACCGAGGAGCGGGCCCGCGCGCTGGTGGAGGAGGTCCGCCGCGACCCGGCCGTGGCGGCCGTGCCCGGCACCGCCGAGGTGCAGGCCGACGTCGTGGTGGCCGCGGGTGCGCCGTCCGAGCACCTGGTCGCCCTGGCGGAGGGCGCGGACCTCCTCGTGCTCGGCAGCCGCGGCCGGGGCGGCGTCCGCAGCACGCTGCTGGGCTCGGTGGCCCTGCACTGCGTCGCCCACGCGCCGTGCCCGGTCGTCGTCGTGCACCCGGGCGCGGTCGAGCCCCCGCCGCGCGTCGTCGTCGGCGTGGACGACTCGGCGACGTCCCGTGCCGCCCTCGCCCGCGCCGCGGAGGAGGCCGGGCGCCTCGGCGCGCGGCTCGAGGTGGTCGCCGCCTACCAGCCGGCGGCCTACTGGAGCGACCTGTACGCGATCACCGCGCCGCCGGTCTCCGAGACCGAGGAGCACGCCCGCGGCCGTGTCACGGCGTTCGTCGCCGACGTGCTCGGGTCGGTGGCGGGCACCGACATCCGGGTGGTGCAGGGGTCCCCGGGGGACGCGTTGGTGCAGCACGCGGACGGCGCCGCGCTGCTCGTCGTCGGCAGCCGCAGCCGCAGCCGGGTCGCCGGGATGGTCCTCGGCTCGGTGGCCCTGCACTGCGCGGTGCACGCGCCCTGCCCGGTCATGGTGGTGCACCCCGAGCCGGTCCCGCAGCGGGCGGCCGTCACGGAGCCCGCCGTCACGGGGGCGGTGCCGGAGCCGTCGGTCTGACCGTCGTCGCCCGTGCCCTTGGTCCCACCGTCCCCGGGGCCTTGCGCCCCTCCGCCTCCCCGGCCCGGGGGTGCAGGGTCCGGGGCGGATCCGTGCGACGGAGGGAGCAGCCATGCAGACGCGAGAGATGACGCGGGTGCGCCGAGGGGTGGTCGGTGGGCAGGCGGCCCGCGGACGCCGGGCCGGTCGCTACGCGGCCCGCGGACGCCGGGCCGGCGGGCGGGCGGCCCGTGGGCGCGTGATCGGCCCCGTGGCGGTGCGGGCCTTGGCGGTGCGCGCGCTGGCGGTCGGCGCGGTGGCCCTCGGCTCGGCGGCGGTGGGTGGCCTCGCGGTCGGCTCGCTCACCGTGGGACGCCTGGCCGCGGGACGGGTGGCCGTGGCGCGCACGGACCTGCGCACCGTGCGCGTGGCGCGGCTCGAGATCGACGAGTTCGTGGTCGGCCGCACCTCGGGACTGCCGACGACGCCGGGCGCGGCCGAGGCGAGCCCGGTCGAGGCGGACGCGGCCGGCAACGGCGCCGGACGGCTCGCGACCTGACCCCGCTCGCAGCCGGGGCGCGCAGGCACGACCGTCCCGGGCGTCGGCTCACCTCGTCCGGTGGTGAGCCGACGCCCCGCGGACGGGTGTCTCAGAACGGCGGCGGGTCGTCGCCCGGGCCGGGCGGTGGTGGTGCCGTGTCGGGTGGCGGGTCGGGTTCCGCCGGTGGCGGGCTCATCCCGGGTGGCCGGGTCGTCCTGGTGATCCCCGAGGGCGTGGTGACGGTGAGGGTGCCGTCGGCGGTCATGTGGAAGCGCCAGCCGCGGGCGAAGGTCTTCACGCGGTGGTGGCTGCGGCACAGGCAGCAGAGGTTGGCGCAGTCGGTGGGGCCGCCGTGGGCGTGGGGGATGACGTGGTCGGCGTCGGCCCACCCGACGCGCTGACCACAGGTGGGGAACCGGCAGGTGCGGTCGCGGGTGTGCACGAACCGCTGCTGCGGCGCGGAGGGCGCGTAGCTCTCCGTCTCGGCCGGCCGGTCGAGCACCGCGCACTCGCAGTCGTCGCCGGCGCCAGCCGACTGCTCGACGTCAGCGTCGGCCGGGTGGTCGGGGCAGCCGCGGCCGGCCAGGCGGCGGAGCTGGTCGAGGGTGGTGGTGGCGCGGAGGGTGCCGTCGTCGTCGACCAGGGCGAGGGTCACTGATCCGCCCTCCGGAACGCGCAGGCCCAGGGCGTCGAGCCGGATGAGCAGTTCGCGGAGGTGGGCGGCGGTGATCGGCAACCCGTTCACCGCACCGGCCTCGGCGCTGCGCCCGGCCAGCGCGCTGAGGGTGGCGATGACCTGCAGGTGCGCGGTGACCGGCGGGTGGCCGGTCTCCCACGGGCGCTGCAGCAGATCGGCGTAGACCAGGGTGCGCAGCTGCCCGATCGGGCGGGGGTCGCCGTCGGCCTTGAGCATCCGGGCGAGGGCGTCGACGACGGCGTGGCAGGCGGCGGCGACGTCGGCCGGGAGGTCGGCGGCGAGGGTGGCCATGCCGTCGAACGGGCCGTCGAACAGCCGCACGTCGGCGTGCCGTTCGGCCTGCGTGCGGCGGGCGTCGATGGCGTCGGCGTCGGCGGCATGCAGCAGCGCCAGCGCCTTCTTCTTCAGCTTGCCGACCGTCAGGCTCGTGGCCTCGGGCAGCAGCCGCGCCTCGATCATCCGGGCGGTCACCGGGCCGGTGTGCTCGAGCACGTCGACCAGCGCCCTGGCACGCGCCTCGTCGAGGGTGCCGGCGGCCAGCGCCGCCCACGTCGCGGGCAGGTGCGAGCGGTAGGTCCAGGCGCGGTGCGCCAGGTGCGAGGCGGTGCCGCGGCCGACGTTGAGGACCACCGCGAGCTCGGCGGTGAAGAACTCGGAGACCCCGGGTAGTTCGGGATCCGGCTGCCAGGTCCCGGAGCGGGCGCCGGGGCTGCCCCATGCGGGGTCGTCGTCATCGGGGGAGTCGTCGGCCAGGCCGAGCACGAGTTCGGCCTTGTACGCGGCGGTCATCGCCTCCATGGCCGCGACGCGCGCCAGCTCGGCGGCCTTCTGCTCCCGCGACAGCAGCGCCACCGGCAGCCGGGGGATCGACACCGGCCGCTGGAGCAGCCAGCCGGCGAGCGCGCGCTCCAGCGGCGACACGTCCCCGGCGACCTCCTGCACACCCCGCACGCTACGACCGGGGTACGACAGTTCCCGCAGGTCAGCGGCGTCAGGTCGCTGACGGTCCGGCCGGTCAGACCGACGCGCGGACGGTGGCCGGGTGGGAGCGCCGGTCCATCGCGACCCCGACGGCGGAGGGGATCCAGACGGTCAGCGACCGGGTGACGAGGACGGCGGCGCACGCGGCGGCCACGGACGTCCCGAGCGCGCCGAGCACCAGGAGCAGCATGGCCTCGGGCGCGCCGGGCAGGGCGGACGGGGGCAGCGCGATCCACACCAGGCGGAGGACGGCGTAGCCGCCGGCGACGGCGAGCACGGGCACCCCGCCGCCGGCCGCCTCGACCGCGGCCGAGAGGACCGCGGCCTCGAGCGCGACGGCGAGCGCGACCCAGCCCAGGATGGCCGCCTGCTGCTGCCGCGGGACCGGGCGGCGCGCAGCGGCGGGCGGGACCGGCTCGTCGGTGCCGCGACGGGCCGTCAGCTGTCCGGCACCCGCCAGCACCCAGGCGGCCAGGCCGGCGGCGGCCGCGGGGAGGACGGCGGACGGGGACCGCCAGTCCGGGATCGAGCCGTCCACGGCGGCGAGGGCGACGATCGCGGCCGCCGCGACGGCCGCCCCGATCAGACCGGCCAGCGCGAACCGCACGGTCGCCGCGTGTGCGGTCGCCGGCAGCAGCCCGGCCCGCTCGAACAGCCGGGCGCGGGCGCGCCGCTCGCCTTCCCGGCCGTGGACCAGTCCCACGTTCCGGGCGACCAGCGTGACGACGAGCGCCCGGCCCACCGACACCCGCCGGTCGGCGGCCCGGGCGACGGCGGTCGCGCGGGCCAGGGCCGCCGCGGCGGCCAGCAGCACGGCCCCGCCCAGCCACCGCCACCCCTGGGCCCCCACGCTGTCGACCGTGGCGGCGACCCCGGCGACGACCACCGGTCCGGCGAACGCGACCGCGCAGCCGAGGGTCACCAGCACCCGCGCCACCGTTCCCGCGGGCGGGAACACCGGGCGGTCGGGGTCCGGGAGGTCCAGCCGGGCGTGGACGGCGGCCCGCAGGGCGGCCAGGCGGGACGGCTCGGCGCGCAGCCGCTCCCGGGTCTCCGACGACAGCGCCAGCGGCGTCAGCGACGGCAGCGCCGCCGCGACGGCCGGCTCCCCGAGGACGTCGACCGCCGCGGCCACCAGCGCAACCGGGTCGCAGGAAGTCGCGGGCGCGGCAACCAGCGAGGCCAGCAGCTCGGCGACGTCGACGGCCTCCTCGTCGTCGGTGGCGCCGGTCCGGGCGTTGCCGAAGTCGACCAGCCACGGCCGGCCCGCCGGGTCGACCAGCACGCTGGCGGCCACGAGGTCGCGGTGCGCCACGTTCGCGGCGTGCATCCGGGCCACCTCGCTCCACACCTCGCGCAGCAGGCCGGGGGTCCGCTCCGCCGGGTCCAGCTCGTCGAGCGGGCGGCCCTCGACGTACTCCTGCACGACGACGGCGTCCCCGGACCCGCCGCGGGCCAGCAGCACCGACGGCACCCGCACACCGCGCCGCTCGACGGTCAGGGCGGCCACCGCCTCGTGTTCCGCCTGGTGCCCCAGCGGGGCCAGCGCGTCGGCGTCCTTCACGTCGCCGACGGCGAACACCCGCCACATCCGGTGCAGCCGGTCGCGCTCGTGCCGGTCGGGCTCGAGGTACTTCACGTACAGCCGCCGGCCGCCGTCGTCGACCGCCGTGAACGGCTGCGAGCTGCGCGCCCGCACCGCGGCCGGCACCACCTCGGTGACCGGCAGCCCGAAGCGCCGCAGCACGGCCTCGACCCGGCCGGGCGGCACCTCCCGCGACGGCACCCCGAACACCCAGTGCACGAGCGAGCCGATCGCCCAGCCCAGCGCCACGCCCCCGACGACGTCGAGGGGCAGGTGGGCGCCCACGTACACGCGGGCGAGCGCGACCGACCACGCCAGCGCCCACGCGACGCGGCGTCCCCGCCGCGTCAGGTACGGGGCGGCGGCGGTGGCGAGGGCCGCGGCGACGGCCGAGTGGCCGGAGACGAAGCCCGCCCCGCCGATCGGGCCCTCGTGCAGCACCGAACCGACCGGCAGGCCCGCGGGCCGCTCCCGGCCGACCAGCGACTTCACGAGGTCGGCCGACACGTAGGCGAGCAGGCCGGACAGCAGAAGGTCGCGCGCCGCCCGGAAGCGGCGGGTCAGGGCGGCGACGAGCGCGAGCGCCGGGACGGCGAGCACGTTGCCCAGCTGCATGACCACCCAGACGGCCGGCAGGATGCCGGCCGGGAGGTCGTTGAACAGCCGGAACAGGTCCCGCTCGAGGGCGGACAGCTGGCCTCTCTGGGCGATCAGCACGCCGGTACCCAGGACTACCAGGCCGAGCGCCACGCGGACCAGGTCGGTCGTCAGGCGCTCCGGGCGTGCTCGCCCGCCGGCGGCGGGACGGCGGGGAGCGGAGGCGGTCGCCTTGTCGAGCGCGGTGCGGACGGTCACCAGGCCAGTGCAGCCCGGACGCGCGCAGCCGGGCAGGGTCCTCCGGCCCTGCCGGTCGTGCCGCCGGGCCCACGCGCAGCAGGGACCTGGGACGCGAGCCTGGACCGGTGATCGAGACCACACGGGGGGCAGCTGTGCTCGAGGGGCACCGGCGGGCGGGACCGCACGCCGACCCGGCCGTCCGGCCCCGGCGACCGTCCTGGCCGGCCGGCCCCGGCCGACGGCGTCCCTCGGGCCGGGAGCGGCTCCCGCGCGAGGTGCCGGCCGCGGTCTGGGGGTGGACGGCGACCCTGGTCGTCGCGGCCGCACTGCTGGTCCTCGCCGACCGGCCCGGCGGCCTCCTGGGGCTGGACCGGGCCGTCGCCGACCTCGCGGGCCCGCCGGAGGTCCACGTGGGGGCCGCCGAGCTCGCGCATCTCGGCGCGGTGCTCGGCTACCGCGTCCTGTGGGTGCCCGCGGTCGCGGTGCTGGTGTGGACGGCGCGGTGGCGGCACCTGCTCGTGTACGCGGCCACGATCTCGGTCGTCGCCGCCGTGGCGCAGCTCGCCGTCGGGGAGGGCGTGCTCGTGCGGGCCGTCCGCGACGAGGTCATCGGGACCCCCGACGCCGTCGAGCTCTCCGCCTGGCCGGTCCTGGTCCTCGCCACGGTGTCGGTGGCGACCCTGTACGTGCTGGCGCCGCCGGGCCGGGCCCGCCGGTGGGGCTGGCTCGCCGTCGTGGCCCTGCTGATGACGGCCGTCGTGCCGCGCGTCGCCCTGGGCCTGGAGGGCCCCTCCGTCGCCGTCCCCGCGGCGCTCGTCGGCGCCTCGGCCGCGGCGCTGGTGTGCACGGTCCTCGCGCCCGAGGACGCGTTCCCCGTGACCTGGCACCGCCGCGTGGCCGCCCACCTCGCGCTCGACGGGGACCGCGCCGCCCGGATCCGCGCCGCCGTGCTCGACCAGCTCGGGGTGGAGGTGACCGCCGTCGAGCCGTTCCGCCTCGACGGGTCGGCCGGGTCCACCCCGTGCCGGCTCGTGACCCCCGCGGGGACGCCCCTGTTCGGGAAGCTCTACTCGGCGACCCACCTGCGGTCGGACCGCTGGTACAAGGTGCTGCGCGTGCTCCGGTACGGCCGGCTGGAGGACGAGGCGCCGTTCGCGTCGGTGCGCCGGCTGGTCGAGCACGAGGACTACCTGCTGCGGCTGCTCCGCGACGGCGGCGTCCGGGTGCCGGCGCCGATGGGCGTGGTCGAGGTGCTGCCCGGCCGCGAGTACCTGCTGGTGACCGAGCTCGTGCCGCGCACCGTCGAGATCCGCCGCTCGCGGGTGGACGACACCGTCGTCGACGACCTGCTGCGCCAGGTGCGGATGCTGTGGTCGGCCGGCGCGGCGCACCGGGACCTCAAGCCCTCCAACGTCCTCGTCCAGGACGAGGCGCGGGTGGTGCTGGTCGACGTCTCCTTCGGGGAGCTGCGGCCCAGCCGCTGGCGGCAGGCCGCCGACCTCGGCAACGCGCTGCTCACCTGCGCGCTGGTCGCGGGCCCCGAGCGGGTGCTCGCCCGCGCCCGCCTGCAGTTCACCGACGAGGAGCTGGCCGAGGCGATGGCCGCGACCTCGTCGCTCACCCTGCCCACGCAGCTGCGGCGGCTGCTGGCCGCCGACGGCCGGGACCTGGTCGGGCGCCTCCGCGACCTGCTGCCGCCGCACCCGCGGATCCGGGTGCAGCGGTGGAGCGCCCGGCGCGTCCTGCTGGCGCTGGCGACCGGCGGCGGGGCGGTGCTCACCCTGGTGCTGGCCGCGCTCAACCTGCGGGCGGGGGGCCTGCTGTGACCGCCCCCCCGGCCGCCCGGGCGGAGGTCGCCCACCCCACGGCGGCGACCGGCCTGACCGGCGCCCAGGTGGCCGAGCGGGTGGCGGCCGGCCGGGTCAACGCGGTCACGACGCGGACCAGCCGCACCGTGGGCCAGATCGTCCGGGCCAACGTGTTCACGTTCTTCAACGGCCTGCTCGCCACGCTGTGGGTGCTGACGCTGCTGACCGGGCGCTGGCAGAACGCCCTGTTCGGCGGGGTCGTGGTGGTCAACTCGGTCATCGGGATCGTGCAGGAGCTGCGCGCCAAGCGGACCCTCGACCGGCTGGCCGTGCTGCAGACGCCGCGCGCCCGTCCGGTCCGCGACGGGGCCGAGCGCGAGGTCCCGGTGGCCGAGGTGGTCCTCGACGACCTGCTCGTCCTGCGGGCCGGCGACCAGGTGCCGGTCGACGCCGTCGTGCGGGTGGCCCGCGGGCTCGCCGTCGACGAGTCGCTGCTCACCGGCGAGGCCGACGCCGTCCCCAAGGAGGCCGGCGACCCGGTGCTGTCCGGCTCGATCGTGGTGGCCGGCAGCGGCCGCGCGCAGGCCACCGCGGTCGGCGACGACTCCTACGCGGCCCGGCTGGCCGCCCAGGCGAAGGCGTTCACCCGGACCCGCTCGGAGCTGGTCGAGGGGACGACGCGGCTGCTGCGCTGGATCGCCCTCGGCCTGCTCGTGGTCGGCCCGGCGGTGCTGTGGAGCCAGTTCCGGACCGACGAGAACGCCGACTGGCGCGACGCCGTCACCGGCACGGTCGGCGCGCTGGTCGGCATGATCCCCGAGGGCCTGGTCCTGCTCACCACGCTGGCCTTCCTCCTCGGCGCCGCCGGCCTGGCCCGCAGGCGGACCCTCGTGCGGGAGCTGCCCGCCGTCGAGGGACTGGCCCGGGTCGACGTCGTGTGCCTGGACAAGACCGGGACGCTCACGTACGGCGACGTCGGCTTCGACCGGCTGGAGGAGCTGGCGCCCGGCCCGCCCGCCGCACCCGCGCTCGCGCTGCTGGCCGCCTCGGACGGCGGCAACGCCACCGCCCGGGCGCTGGCCGCGGCGTTCCCCGACGCCGCCGGGGAGCGGGCGGCCGACGCCGTGCCGTTCGACTCGGCGCGCAAGTGGTCGGCGGTGCGCACCGCGGCCGGCACCACCTGGGTGCTCGGGGCGCCCGAGCTGGTCCTGCCGGTCCCCGCGGGGCCGGCGCAGGCCGCGGCGCGGGACCGCGCCGACGCGCTGGCCGCCGAGGGGCGGCGGGTGCTGCTTCTGGCCTGCACGCCGGCGCCGTGGACCGTCCGCGCCGGGGTGCCGGGGCTGCCCGCCGGGCTGGTCCCGGTGACGCTGGTGCTGCTCGCCGAGCGGCTCCGCGAGGACGCGCCGGACGTGCTGCGCTACTTCGCCGAGCAGGGCGTGGCGCTGAAGGTGCTCTCCGGCGACAACCCGCGCACCGTCGGTGCGGTCGCCGCCGCGGTCGGCCTCCCCGGGGTGTCCGGCGCGGCGGACGCCGTGGACGCCCGCACGCTGCCCGAGGACCCCGACGCGCTCGCCGACGTCCTCGAGTCGGCGTCCGTCGTCGGCCGGGTGACCCCGCACCAGAAGCGGGCCGTGGTGCAGGCGCTGCAGCGGCGCGGGCACGTGGTGGCCATGACCGGCGACGGCGTCAACGACGCCCTGGCGCTCAAGGACGCCGACGTCGGGGTGGCGATGGGCAACGGCTCCCCGGCCACCCGCGCGGTCGCCCAGCTGGTGCTGCTCGACGGCCGGTTCGCGGCCCTGCCGCAGGCCGTCGCCGAGGGGCGCCGGGTGATCGCGAACATCGAGCGGGCGGCCAACCTGTTCCTGGTCAAGAACGTGTACAGCCTGGTGCTGTCGCTGGTCACGGTGGTGACGCTGGTCGCCTACCCGCTGGCGCCGGTGCAGCTGACGCTGGTCTCGGCGGTGACGATCGGCGCGCCCGGCCTCGTGCTCGCCCTCGCCCCCAACCGGCGCCGCTACCGGCCGGGCTTCCTGCGCCGCGTGCTCGCCTTCTCCGTGCCGGCGGGCGTGGTCACCGGCGGGGTCACCTACGCCGCGTACGCGCTGACCCGGCAGCTGCAGCCGGACGGCGGGGTGCCCGCGGCCCGGACGGCGGCGCTGCTCACGGTGCTCGTCGTCGCGTTGTGGACGGTGCTCGTCCTCGCCCGGCCGCTCACCCCCGGACGGGTGGCCCTGCTGGCCGGGATGGCCGCGGTGGTCGTGCTCGTGCTGGCCGTGCCGGTGCTGCGCGAGGACGTGCTGCTGCTGGACCTCACCGCGACCACGCTCCTGCTCGGTGCGGGGCTCGGCGCCCTGGGGGCGCTGCTGGTGGAGCTGGTGTCGCGGACGCCGGGGGCACGGCTGCCGCGGGCGGCGACGGAGGAGCGGGCGACGGGACAGCGGCGGTGAGCGCGCCGCGTGCACGTCCGCGGAGACGCACCGGGCAGGACCGCGGAGGTGCACGGGGCACCTCCGCGGATCTGCCCGGCGGGGTCCCGGTCAGGACCAGGGGGCGTCGAGCGGGTCGATGGTGTCGTCCACGGGGCGGCGCCCGGTCGGGGGGACCGGGTCGGCGCTGACCGGCGCCCAGCCCAGCCGCACGAGGGCCTGCGGCATCCCGGGCGCCTCGGGGGAGACGCCGGCGCACAGCGCGGCCAGCCGCGCCCGGGTGCCCGGGACCTCGAGCGGCTGGCTCACCGGGTCGGTGGCCAGGCCGATCGCGGTCGCGGTGAGGAGCACCGCGCTGAGCGCCTCGCCCGCCCGCAGCTCGTCGGCCGGGCCGTCCCCGGGAGTGGTGAGGACGGCGAGGACGGTGCCGTCGGACTCGTCCCTGCCGAGCTGGTTCTCACCGAGCGCGCCGCCGGCGAAGTCCCGCACCGGGACGACCGCCTCCGGTCCGCCGGCGCCGGCGTGCACCGGGACGTTGGCCGCCGGGACGCCCTCCACCGCGCCGCGGGACCGCCCGGTCCAGGCGGCGACCTCCTGCGCCAGGCCCGGCGTGAGCGACTGCTCCACGGCCGCCTCCTCGACCAGCCGCACCACCTGCGCCTGGGCGCGGGGGCCGAGGACGGCCAGCCGGGCTCCCTCCTCGGCCGCGGCGCGCGCGAGGTCGGCGAGCAGCTCGGCCGGGACGGGCCAGGTGGAGAAGACGCGCCGGTCGCTGCGGCGGTGCTCGATCGCCTGCGCGAGGACGAGGTCGTCGGGGCGCGGTTCGGCGGGGGACACCTCGACCGCGGCGAGGTGCGCCAGGTGCGCGGGGTCGGGGAGCCGGTGAACGCGCGAGGACAGGCCGGCGGCCCGCAGGGCCACGCGGAGGTGGTGCAGCGCGGCTCCGCAGCCGATCAGCAGGTCCCGGCTCTGCGGGTCGGTGGCCGGCAGCCAGCGGGACGGGTCGGCGAACAGGTGGACCGACGTGCGCCCGATCCGCCAGCGCCAGGGCTGGGTGTTGTGCAGCGACGGCGCGCGGTTGGCCAGCGCGAGGGCCGCGCGGGCGGTGGTGCGGTCGAGCACGAACGGGGTCACGGCTCCTCCTGGGTGGCGGCGGGGACGGTCGGGGGGTGGGGCGCCGGCAGGCGCCGCCGGGTCCCGGCGAGGTCGCCGGCCACCTGGCGGGCCCAGCCGTCGATCGCCGCCCAGTCGCGGTTGTCACCGGGGCGCTGGCCGACCGCGCGGTAGAACAGCCGGCCCCACAGGGGGACGCCGCGGGTCTGCACCACGCCGGCGAACAGGCGGTGCGACCAGGGGCGGAGACCGGGGGGGAGGTCCCGCTCGAGCCGGGCCGCCTCCTGCCGGGCGAGCCACCGGGTCACGCGGCCGCGGGGGTCGATGCCCGCGACGCTGAACAGCCAGACCGGCGGTGCGTCGTCCGCCGCGGCGAGCCGGGCGAGCAGGTCGCGGGCACCGGCCAGCCAGCGCATCGAGTGCACGGCGCTGCCGACGACCGCGGCGTTGTACCCCGAGGGGTCGACCTCCTGACCGGCCGGCCGCAGGTCCACGACGTACCCGGCGTCGGTCAGCCGCGCGGCCACCCGCTCGGCCACACCGCGCGTGGAGCCGGCGGCGGTGGCGTAGCCGACCAGGACCCGGAGGGGGATGTCGTCCATGCACCGACGCTCGCGCCACCGGCCGGGCGGCGGTGAGGGCCGGACGTCCCCGCCCGGCGGGCCGGAGGTCGCCGCCGGGCGGAGGACCCGCAGGCCGGGACCTCCGACCCTGAGCACCGGGTGGTCCCGAGGCCCTAGCCTCGGACGGCGACAGCGACGGGCGGGACGAGGGGACACCGGTGGACACGGACACGCAGCAGGCGCCGATCGGGGTCTTCCTCCTCGACGACCACGAGGTGGTGCGCCGCGGCGTCGCCGACGTCCTGGAGAGCGACCCCGGCATCCGGGTCGTCGGGGAGGCGAAGAACGCCTCCGAGGCCCTGGCCCGCGTGCCCGCGCTCAAGCCGGACGTCGCGGTGCTCGACGTCCGGCTGCCCGACGGCGACGGCGTCTCGGTGTGCCGCGAGCTCCGCAGCCGGATGCCGGAGCTGCGGGTGATCATGCTGACCAGCTACAGCGACGACGAGGCGCTGTTCGAGGCGATCATGGCCGGCGCCTCGGGCTACCTGCTCAAGCAGATCCTCGGCGCCGACCTGGTCAGCGCGGTGCGCACGGTCGCCGCCGGCGGCTCGCTGCTCGACCCCGCGGCCACCACAGCGGTGCTCGAGCGGATGCGGCGGGCCGCGGAGCCGGCCGGGCCGCTGGCCCGGCTCAGCGAGCAGGAGCGCACGGTGCTGGAGCTCATCGGCGAGGGGCTCACCAACCGGCAGATCGGCGAGCGGATGTTCCTGGCCGAGAAGACGGTCAAGAACTACGTGTCCCACCTGCTGGCCAAGCTGGGGCTCGAGCGGCGCACCCAGGCCGCGGTCCTGGCGACCGAGCTGCGCGGCGGGGTCCCCCGCCAGAACTGACCGGTCAGGACAGCGGCGCCCACCACCGCAGCCGGGTCCCGCCGTCCGCGACCGCGCCGACCTCGAGGCCGCCGCCGCGCGCGGCCGCCCGCTGCTCCAGGTTGCGCAGCCCGCTGCGCGCCGCGCGGGCGTCGATGCCCCGGCCGTCGTCGACCACCTCGAGCACCAGCCCGTCGCCGGCGTCGACGGTCACGGTCACGTGCCGGGCGCCCGAGTGCCGGGCGGCGTTGCTCACCGCCTCCCGGACGACGGCCACGACGTCGGTGGCCAGGTCGCCGGTGACGAGGGTGTCGACCGCGCCGGAGGTGCGCACGGTGGTCTCCAGGTCGCCCGCCGTGTCGGCGACCGTGTCGAGCACGCGCCGGCGGAGGCCGTCGTCGGCCTGGTCGACGGTGTGCAGGTCGAAGATGCTGGTCCGGATGTCGCGGACGGTCTCGTCGAGCTGCCCGACGACGTCCCGGATCCGGCGCTGCGCCTGTGGGTCGGGGATCCGGGGCAGGACCGACTGCAGGCTCAGCCCGGCCGCGAAGACCCGCTGGATGACGTGGTCGTGCAGGTCCCGCGCGATGCGGTCCCGGTCCTCGTAGACGTCGAGCTGGCGGGCCACGCGCTGCTGGGCGGCCAGGTCCAGGGCCACGGCGGCCTGGTCGGCGAAGGCGCTGACCAGGGGGATCACCGCCGGGTCGAAGGAGGGCCTGCCGGCCCGCCGGGCGGCGATGATGACCACCGACTCGGTGTGCGTCCCGCGCAGCGGCACCGCCAGGCAGGGGCCCCAGTCGACGTGCGCGTTGGGCCCCTCGTAGGCCAGTCCCGTCATGTCGAGGGTCACGATCCCGCCGCCGTCGTCCTCGACGGCCTGCAGCACCGGGCTGTCGCACAGGGGCAGCGTCGTCCCGGTCAGGTCGGTGAGCCCCTCGCCGACCTGGACCCGGACCTCGTAGCAGCTCCGGGTGTCCGGGCCGACCATGATCCAGGCGGCGTCGGCGCCGGTGAGGGCGGCCACCCGGTCGGCGACGAGGGACAGCGCGCGCCCGGTCGAGTCGGGGTCGAGCAGGGCGGCCCGGACGTCGGAGAGCGCGGTGGCCCAGCGGCGGCGCTCCTCGGCCTCCTCGTAGAGCCGCGCGTTGTCCACGGCGACGCCCGCCGCGCCCGCGAGCGCGGTCAGCACGGCCTCGTCCTCGGCGGTGAACTCCCCGTGCCGCTTCTCGGTCATGTACAGGTTGCCGAAGACCGTGCCGCGCACGAGCACGGGCACCCCGAGGAAGGTGTGCATCTCCGGGTGGCCCGGGGGGAAGCCGACCGAGGCCGGGTGCCTGCCCAGGTCGGCGATCCGCAGCGGGTACGGCTCGGTGATCAGCTGCCCGAGCACGCCCTTGCCCTCGGGCAGGGAGCCCAGCGCGGCCGCCGTCTCGTCGTCGATGCCGACGTGGATGAACGCCGCCAGGCCGCCCTGCGGTGCCAGGACGCCCAGGGCGCCGTAGCGGGCGTCGACCAGGTCGGTGGCGCTCTCGACGATCCGCCGCAGCGTCGTCTCCAGGTCCAGCCCGGAGGAGACGGACAGGAAGGCGTCGAGCAGCTGCTGGACGCGGGCCTGGCTGCGGGCGACCGCGGTCAGGCGGTCCTGCACCTCGTCGATGAGCTCGGTCAGCCGCATGCCCGCCAGCGACGGGGTGCCGGAGGGGTCGTGGACGGATCGGGGGTCGGGGCCGGTCCTGGGCCCGGGCACGGTCATCTCGGGGCTCCCCCCTCGGGCGGAACGGGGCCGTCCCTGGAGCCTGGCACGGAACGCCCCGGAGGAGTAGGCACCCGGGGCGCCGTCCCCGTTCTCCTCCACCGTGGTCACGCGGAGCGTCGCGGCGCCGTGGCCCGTGCGGTCGTCCGCCAGCCGCGCAGGACGCCGACCTGCAGCACGACGTAGCAGTGCCCGTCCCCCGGGGTCGGGGGTACCGGCCAGGCGAGGGCGTCGAGGGTCAGGAGGGCCCCGGGGTCGGTCACCGTCCGGGCGGGGCCCACGACGGTGACGGCCCACCCGTCCCGCTCGTCGGGGTCGTCGACGCCGAGGGCGACGACGGCGCCGCCGGCCGGCGGCAGGTGGTCGCTGTCCTCGCGGGCGGCGATCACGACCCGGTCCCGGTCGAGCGCGAAGCGCACGGGGGAGACCGCCGGCAGCGCGTCCCGGGTGAAGCCCAGGTGCCCGCGGGAGGTGGTGCCGAGCAACCGCCGGCACTCCTCGTCGGTCAGCACGGTGCGCATGACATGCACGTCGTCCACGTCCGTCCCCGTCCGGCGTCCCCGGTCGGCGCCGACCCGGGTGCGCCCGCACGGGCGCCACGAGCGTCGAGCCTGCGCCCCGCGGCCCCGCAGCGCACAGGGACCTCCGTCCCACCCCGGGAGGACCGGAGCCCCGGGAGGCCGCCCGGGGCGGGCGTCCACGCGCCCACGGTCACGTCCCCGGGGACGGGCCGGGCGCCGCGGGCGCCGGCGCCGGGACCAGCGCCGCGGCGATCTCGTCGGCCCAGGACCGGACGCCGTCCCAGTCCCGGAAGTCGCCGACCGGGGCGCGCATCGCGGTGACCATCGCGCGCTCGCCGAAGCCGAGCAGGGACCGGTCCAGCCGGCCGGGAAGGACGCGGTGGCCGCGCGGGGCGAGCAGGGCGGCCAGCGCGGCGGCGTCCTGCGGCTCGTCCGGCGGGTACGGCGGGTCGCCGATCGGCCCGCTGGAGAACAGCCACACCGGCCGCCGGCGGAGCACCCCCGCGCAGCGGACGGCCAGCTCCTGGGCCGGGGGGAGCCACCGGCCGGCGTAGACGGCGCTGCCCAGCACCACCGCGTCCCAGGCGGCGGGGTCGGGCCGCGACTCGGCCGGCAGCGCCGCCGCGTAGAGGCCGACCGGGCGCCCGGCCGGGGCCTCGCCCAGGTCGCGGGCCAGGGCCTCGGCGATCTCGCGGGTGGACCCGTGCCGGCTGGCGTAGGCGACCAGGACCCGGGGCCGGCTCACCGTCCGCCTCCCCCTGCGTCGTCGTCGACGGGGACGACCGCGACCGGGCAGGTCGCGCGGTGCACGACCCCGTGCGTGGTCGAGCCGAGCCGGGCCAGGCCGCGGTGCCGGCGGACGCCCACGACGAGCAGCTCGGCCGGGAGCGCGGCCGCCACCAGGGCGCGCGCCGGCCGCTCCCGGACGACGGCCTCGCGGATCGTCACGTCGGGCTCCTTGTCGCGCCAGCCGGCCAGCGCCTCGGCCAGCACCCGCTGCTCGTCGGCCAGCACACCGGCCCAGTCCACGAGGGGGCCGGCCTGGAGCAGGGCGGTCTCCAGGGCCACGTCCTGCCAGGCGTGCAGGGCGAGGAGGTCGGTGCCGCGCGTCGCGGCCTCGGCCAGGGCGAAGGCGAGGACGGCGTCGTCGCCGGGCCGTCCGGCGACCGCCGCGACGACACCGGACCGGGGGCGGACGACCGCCGTCGCCGGGTCGGGGAGGAGGAGCACCGGGCACGGCGGGGCGAGGAGGACCGCGGCCGCGGTCGAGCCGAGGAGCAGGCCGGCGAGCCCGCCGGCGCCCCGGCTGCCGAGCACGAGCAGCTCGGCGTCGCGGGCGGCCTCCGCGAGCGCGGGCGCCGGGGCGCCGGACTCCACCGACCAGTGCACCCGGTCGGGTCCGAGGGCGTCCGCGGCCTCGCCGGCGGCCGTGCGCAGGGCGCTCTCGGCCGCGGCGTGCAGGAGCGTGCCCAGCTGCGGCACGTCCGCCGCCCGGGTGCCGCGCACCGGCGCGGCGGTGGAGGGCCAGGACAGCGCGTGCACGAGGTGCAGGGCGCAGCCGCGCCGGGTGGCCTCCTCGACGGCGGCCGCGGTGACCTCGCGCGCCGCCGCGGACCCGTCGACCCCCGCGACGACGAACCGCCCCGCCGGCCGGGTCACGGCCGGCTCCCCGGCGCCGGGACCGACAGGGGGCGGACCGGCTCGGCGTCCGCCGCGGCCTCCCCGGCGGGCAGCACGCGGACGTCGGTGATCCCGCCGACCGTGCGGGCCAGCGCGGTCAGCGCCCGGCGCTCGACCTCCTCCGAGCCCTGCGGACCGCCGCGCAGCCGCCGGATCGTCGCGGTGCCGTCGCGCACGTCCACGGCCCAGGCGTCGAGCTCACCGGTGTAGCCCTCGACGAGGCGCAGCAGCTGCTGCCGGACGTCGTCGTCGGGGCGCGCCAGCAGGTGCAGCAGGTCGCGGCGGCTGACGATGCCGACGAGCCGGCCGCCGTCGGTCACCGGCACGCTGCGCAGGCCGGCGTCGACGAACAGGCGGGCGACGTCGGCGACGTCCGCGGTGACGTCGACCGCCCGCACGTCCCGGGTCATGACGTCGTGCACGAGGGCCGGCGGGGGACCGCCGTCCGCCTCGTCGCGGCGCAGGTGCAGGCGGGGGTCCTGGGGGAGGCGGTGCCGGAGCAGGTCGGCCTCGGCGACGATGCCCACCAGCCGGTCCTCGTCGTCGACCACCGGCAGGGCCGCGAAGCCCCGCGCGGCCATCACCTCCGCGGCGTAGTGCACCGCGGTGTGCGGGCCCACCGTCACCACGTCGCGCGTCATGACGTCCCTGGTCTGCACGGCTCCTCCTCGCGGTCGGTGCCCCGGACGCTAGGGAGACCGGCGCGTCCGCCCCCAGGGTCGGCAGCCGCCGTGCGCAGGGACGGAGGTCCCGGGACCCGGGGCCCCTCGCCCCGGGCCGGGCGGCGGCCGCCCGGCGCATCGTCGGGGCGCCCGCCCGGGACGGCCCGGGCCCGGACGTGAGGACCCCCGATGGACGCCATCCCCCAGCAGCAGTCCCGCGGCGGCGCGCCGGTCGTCGTCGCGCCGGTCGTCGTCGGGGTGGACGGGTCGGTCCCGGCCCGCGCCGCCCTGCGCGCGGCGCTGCGCGCCGCCGCGGAGCGCTCCGCCGGGCTCGTGGTGGTCAGCAGCTTCGCGTCCGACCTGTACTGGTTCGGCCACGACGGGGTCCTGGTGCCCGCGGTCGACGACGTCCGGCGCGCGACCCGGGAGCTGACCGACGACCTGGTCGCGGAGGTCCGCGCCGACGTCCCGGAGGCGACCGGGGTGCCGGTGACCGTGGAGGTCACCGCGGACGCGCCCGCGGCCGCCCTGGTGGGCCGGTCGGCCGACGCGCAGCTCGTCGTCGTCGGCAACCGCGGGCGGGGCGCGGTGCGCAGCGCGCTGCTCGGCTCGGTCGCGCTGCACACGGTCACCCACGCCCGCTGCCCGGTGCTCGTGGTGCACCCGCGGACCGACGAGCCGGCCGCCCCGCCGCGGGTGGTCGCCGGCTTCGACGGCTCCGCGACGGCGCGCGCGGCCCTCGCCGCGGCGGTCGAGGAGGCCGCGCGGACCGGTGCGGAGCTGCACGTGCTGGCCACGTACGTGCTCACCGACTACTGGGTGGACCTGAGCTCGGTCGTCGTCCCCTCGCGGGACGAGATCCGCGGCGAGCTGCGCAAGCGCGTGGACGAGGCCGTCGACGGCGTGCTCGCCGGCCGGCCCGCGGACGCGCCGGTCCCGCGGATCGACGTCGACGTGGTCGAGGGTGCCGCCTCCGACGTGCTGGTCGACCGGGCGCGCGACGCCGCGCTGCTGGTCGTGGGCGGCCGCGGGCGCGGGGCGGTGCGCGGGCTGCTGGTCGGGTCGGTGGCCCTGCACTGCGCGATGCACGCCGCCTGCCCGGTCCTGGTCGTCCACCCCGCCGGCCGGCGCACCGAGGTCGCGGTGGACACGGCCGAGCCGGCCCGGGCCTGACCGGGCGCCCCCGGGGCGGGGCTCACGGCCGCTCCCCGGAGGACGGGCCGGCCGCCGCCGCGGCCGGCTCCTCGGCGCGGCGGCGGCCCCACAGCGGCTCCAGGGCCGCGAGCTCCTCGGCGGTGGCGGTCCGGAATGGCGGGGCCGACGGGGTCTGCACCGCGCGCCGGCCCTCGCCGCGGGTGGCCCGCAGGCTGGCGGCGACCGAGACGCCGAGGATCGTGGCGATGACCGCGAGGCTGACCGCGGTCGGCACGTAGAACAGGTCGACCTTCAGCAGCATCTTGACGCCCACCCAGATCAGCACGAGGGCCAGCCCGGTCTTCAGGTAGACGAAGCGGTGGATCAGGTCGGCGAGCAGGAAGTACATCGCCCGCAGGCCCAGGATCGCGAAGGCGTTGGCGGTGAAGACGAGGAACGGCTCGTCGGTCACGGCGAAGATCGCCGGGATCGAGTCGACGGCGAAGACGACGTCGGTGACCTCGACGAGGACGAGGACCGCCAGCAGCGGGGTGGCCAGCAGGACGCCGCCGCGGCGGATCAGCAGCCGCTGGCCGTGGTAGGCGTCGGTCATCGGCACGTACCGGCGGAAGAGGCGCAGCGTCCGGGACCGCTCCGGGTCGATGTGCTCCTCGCGCTGCCGGATCATCCGCCAGCCGGTCCACAGCAGGAACGCGGCGAACAGGTAGAGCACCCAGCCGAAGCTCGCGATGAGCACCGAGCCGCCGGCGATGAACAGCCCGCGGAAGACCAGGGCGCCCAGGACACCGAGGAAGAGCACCCGGTGCTGGTACTCCCGCGGCACCGCGAAGAACGTGAAGACGATCGCCCAGACGAAGACGTTGTCCACGGCCAGGGACTTCTCGATCAGGTAACCGGCGAAGTACTGCTGGCCGTACCCGGCGCCGTGCGCCCACCACACCCAGGCGCCGAAGGCGATCCCGAGCGCCACCCAGGTCCCCGACCACACCGCGGCCTCCCGGACCCCGATCACGTGGGCCCGGCGGTGGGCGAACAGGTCCACCGCGAGCATCCCCACGATCACGCCGAGAACGGCCGCCCACACCCACAGCGAGACGTCCATGCGTCCCTCCCTCCGGTCGACGTCCATCAACCGGAGGTCTCTCCCGGCGCCGCTGCCGGGCGCCCGCCCCGCCGGGCGCCGGAGCGCCGTCCTGACGACGGGACGTGGGGGGATACTCCCCTCCGCGAGAACAAGTGAAGCAGAGTTCGCCTGTCCGTGCCACCGGGACCAAGGTCCGCCGCCGGGGGGACGTCCGGCGGCGGCCCCGCCCCCGGGGCCCGGCGGAGGGTGACCGGGGTGCCCGGCGACGGCGGGGCGGGTCGCGGGGGGCGTGCATGACGGAGCGGACGACGGAGGAGCCCGGCGGCCGGGTGGTCGTGGGCTTCGACGGGTCGCCGGCCGGCCGCGCGGCCGTCGTCTGGGCCCTGGCCGCGGCGGAGCGGGCCCGCACCGGCCTCGAGGTGCTCACCGTGCTCCCGGTCGGGGACGCGTGGGAGGACGCCGAGCTGCTCGACCCCGCGCGCGTGGACCTGGTGCGCTCCGACGTCGCGGCGCACGTGCGCGACCTGCTCGACGAGCGGCACGCGGAGGTGCCGGTCACCACGACCGTGCTCCCCGGCCGCCCGGTCGAGGAGCTGGTCGCGCGCTCGGCCGACGCCGGGCTGCTCGTGGTCGGCAGCCGGGGCCGCGGGGCCACGCGCAGCACGCTGCTCGGCTCGGTCGCCCTGGGCTGCGTGCCCAGCGCCCGGTGCCCGGTCGTCGTGGTGCACCCGGCCGTGCCCGCTCCCGGCCGGCCGCGGGTGGTCGTCGGGCTCGACGACACCGACGGGGCCCGCGAGGTGCTGTGGCGGGCGGCGGCCGAGGCCGGCCGGATGGGCGCCGACCTCGACGTCGTCGTCGCCCGCCGCCCGCCCGAGCCCTGGGCGGCCGCCCTCGTCCCCGAGGGGCCGCCGGCGGGCGGGGACGCCGGTACGCGCGCCGCGGCCCTCGTGCGCGAGGAGCTCGGCGCGCGGCCGGGCGTGCGGGTGTCCGTGGAGACCGGACCGCCCGCGCAGGTGCTGGTCCGCTCCGCGGAGGGCGCCGCGCTGCTCGTCGTCGGCAGCCGCAGCCGCAGCCGCCTGGGCGGGATGCTGCTCGGCTCCACGGCGCTGCACTGCGTGGTGGCCGCGCCCTGCCCCGTCCTCGTCCTGCACCCCCGGCCGGCGCCGGCCGGGACGACGGTCTGAGGCGGCGCGCGTGCGGGCGTGGGTGGTCGGGACGCCGGCACCGGCCGACGCGGGACCGCTGCGCCTCGTCGAGCGCGAGCCGCCCGTCCCCGGCCCGGGCCAGGTGCGGGTCGCGGTCACCTGCTGCGGCGTGTGCCGCACCGACCTGCACCTGGCCGAGGGCGACCTCCCGCCGCGGCGGCCGGGCGTCGTCCCCGGGCACGAGGTGGTCGGCCGCGTCGACGCGCTCGGGCCCGGGGCGGCCCGCTTCGCGCCCGGCGACCGGGTCGGCGTCCCGTGGCTCGGCCGCACCGACGGCAGCTGCCGGTTCTGCCGCCGCGGCGACGAGAACCTGTGCATCGACCCGCGGTTCACCGGCTGGGACCTCGACGGCGGCTACGCCGAGGCCTGCCTGGTCGACGAGCGCTTCGCCCACCGGCTGCCCGAGGGCCTCGACGACGAGGCGGCCGCGCCGCTGCTGTGCGCCGGGATCATCGGCTGGCGCGCGCTGCGCTGCGCCGCGGTCCCGCCCGGCGGCCGGCTGGGGGTCTACGGCTTCGGCGGCAGCGCCCACCTCACCGCGCAGGTCGCGCTGGCGCAGGGCATGCGGGTGCACGTGCTCACCCGCGGCGCCGCCAACCGGGCGCTCGCGCGCGAGCTCGGGGTGGACTCCGTCGGGGGGCCGGCCGACCCGCCGCCGGAGCCGCTGGACGGCGCGGTGCTGTTCGCGCCGGCCGGGGAGCTGGTGCCGGTCGCGCTGCGCGCCCTGGACCGCGGCGGCACGCTCGCGGTCGCCGGCATCTGGCTGTCCGACGTCCCCGCGCTGTCCTACGCCGGCGAGCTGTTCCAGGAGCGCCGGCTGCGCAGCGTCACCGCCAACACCCGCCGCGACGCCGAGGAGTTCCTCGTCCTCGCCGCCCGGCTGGGGGTGCGCGCGACGACGACCGCCTACCCCCTCGACGACGCCCCGCGCGCGCTGGCCGACCTCGCGCACGGCCGCTTCGCCGGCGCCGCGGTGCTGCACACGTGAGGTGCCGTAGGTCCCGCTGCCCGGGACCGTCGCCCCCTGCCGGGCCGGTCCCGCACCGGCGAGCGTGGGGACGGACGGACCGCACCGCGCAGGAGGCCCCGAGATGACCGCGACCGGCACCCCCACCCCCGAGGACCGCCCCCGCCGGGAGATGTCCGAGGACGAGAAGCTCATCGCGCAGTGGGAGGCGCGCCACGACGTGGCCGCCCGCGGTTCGCACGCCGACCCCCTGGCCGTCCAGCACTACCTGAGCCGGGCGCACGCCGACGAGCGCGGGCACGGGCAGCCGGTCCGCCCGGCGGCGCCCCCGGCCGCGGACGCCCCGGCGCCCCGTCCGGCCCGGCCGGAGCCCCGGCGGCCGTGGTGGCGGCGCCTGCTCGGCCGTCCGTGAGGGCCGGCGGGGCGCTCAGCGCAGCCGGAACCGGTGCGCCCAGAGCGGCTCGACCTCGGCCCACTCGCGGGCCCAGGCGCGGTCGCGCGCCCGGCCGGCCCAGGCGCAGACGCCGGCGTGGCCGACCGCCGCCGTCGCCAGCCCCAGCAGCAGGGTCAGCACGCCGCTGGTCACGCTGACCACCGCGACGTCGCCGCCGTCGATCGGCGGGCCGGCGCGCCCGCCGTCGGGACCGGTCCACACCGGGACCGTGGCCCCGGCCGGGGTGCCCGGCTCGACCGGGACGGTGTCCTCGCGGGTGCCGCCGTCCGGGGCCTCCCACCGCGCCGGCGCGGTCGCCCGCAGCGACGTCGGGGAGCCGGGCAGCACCTCCGCGTCCTCGAGGACCACGGCCGGGACCTGCTGCCGCTGCGCGGCCTGGCGCTCGGCCAGCGCGCCGGTGTCGGCCGCGACCACGCTGGCCACCGCCAGCGCCACAGGCACGACCGCGACGGCGAGCAGGACGCTCGCGAGCCAGGAGACCAGCTCCACCCGGTCGGTCGTACGGGCACCGGGGCGCAGGCCGCGCCGCACCAGCGTGCGCAGGTACCCCGGCGACGGGGCGGGCCCGGGGGTCACGGGTCACCTCGCCGGCGCGACGGCGGTGCGGCGCCGCCGGGCCTCGTCGGGGCGCGGCGGGGGAGGGGGCGGCACGACGAGGACGGGGCAGTGCGCGTGGCCCGCGACCGCCTCGGCGAGGGCGGGGCCGGCCGTGGTGCGCGCCCGCCCGAGGACCAGCAGCCCGGCGTCCCGGGACAGGCCGATCAGCGCCGGGGCGGGGTCCCCCTCGCGGACGTCCACCGTGACGGGCACCGCCGGCCAGCCCTCGTGCACCCGGGCGGCCTGCGTCTCGACGAGCCGGCGCTCGGCCTCGGCGACCGCCTCGGGGACCGCCGCCCCGCGGAGGGCGGCGCCGCCGGGCCACGCGTGCACCACGTGCAGCGGGCAGCCGCGCGTGCCGGCCTCGAGGGCCGCGGCGGCCAGCACCGCCGTCGTCCCGGCCGTGCCCCCCACGCCGGCCACGACCTCGTCGCCCCCGGTGGCGCCCGGCGGGACGGCGAGCACGGGGCAGGCCGCCGACCCGAGCAGGTCCCGGGCGACCGGGCCGAGCGCGCCGGCCGTGGTCCCGGTGCCGAGGACCAGCACCTCCGCCCCGGCGGACTCCTCGCGCAGCACCTCGGCGGCGGGTCCGGTGTGCACGACGGTCCGCACCGGGATGGCGGGGGCGCGGGCGGTGAGGTCCCGGCGCAGCGCGTCCAGCCGCGCGAGCGCCCGGTGCCACGGCCCGTCGTGGGCGCGGCCGGGGTCGCGCGCGCCCTCCACCGCGGCCACCAGCAGCAGGGGGCGCAGCTCGCGGTGCGCCCGCTCGGCGGCGGCGGCCGCCACCGCCGGCGCGGAACGGTCGGGGGCGATCCCGGCCACGACCGGCGCCAGCCGGGAGGTCACACCCACGTCGTCCCCCCGCGGCCGTCGGAGACCGGGCGGGGGCCCGGTCCGGGCCGGCCGCTCCTCGACGGGGAGCCGGGGAGCTGGCGCTGGGCGGGGGCGGCGCTGTTCTCGACGACGGTGCCGCGCGGACGGCGGGGCGTCGGCGAGGTGACCGGCGCCCGGCCGATGCGCAGCACCGACTGCGGGTGCGCGTCCCAGGTGAGCGCCGAGCGCAGCTGGGTGCGGGTCACCGGCACCTCGACGGCCTGGGTGAGCGGCCCGGCCACCCAGCCGCGGACGGTGAGCTCCAGCAGCACCCGCTCGAGGGCCTCGCCGCAGCGCAGCCACGCGAGCAGGTCGTCGCGGTGCGTGGCGAGCAGCACGAGGGTCTGGTCGGTGCCCGAGCCGGTGCCGGCCGGGAGCAGCCCGGCGCCGGTGGTGTCGAAGTCGCGGACGGGCAGCTCGTCGTGCTGGAGCCCGTCGACGTGCGGGACGACGCTCACCGGCACGCCGTCCCCGGCGCCGGGCTCGCGGGTGGTCCAGCGGCGCAGCTCGGCCCGGTAGGCCGGGTCGGCGTTCTGCACGCGGTCGGCCTGCTGGGTGAGCCGGGCGAGCAGCCGCACGTGCTCCTCGCGGGTCACCGGGACCAGCACCGTCTCCTCCGCGGCCGCCGCGGCGGTCAGGACCCGCAGCACGTCCTCGGGGACGCGGTCGGCGCCGAACCGCCGCCGGTTGGTCCGCCGCCGGCGCACGGCGGGCGCGAGGGCGGCCAGCGCCGGGTCCGGGGGCCCGTCGACCGGGCGGAGGACGGCCATCAGCCCCGGGTCGGCGGGGTCGGGCAACCGGTCGACGCGGACGGCGCGGCCCGCCGCGGCCAGCGCGACGCGGGCGTTGAACAGCGCCGCGCCCACGCTCTGCGCGAGGGCCCGGCCGACGGGGTCCAGCACCACCAGCTGCCGGGTGCGGTCGGCGAACAGCTCCAGCCGGTCGGGGTGCAGCGCGATCCGCCACGGCTGCGTGTTGTGCACGGAGGGGGCGCGCACCGCGGCGTCCGCGGCCGCCTCCAGCGGTGCGCGCCGCGGGATCCGGGTGGGCTGCAGGTCCGGTGGGGTGGTGCGGCGGGCCATGGGAGGACTCCTCGGGAGGGTGCGTCCCCCGAGCGTCGTCCGCCCGGGCGCCGGCGTCCGGGGCCCGCGGTCCCCGGGACCAGCGACCAACGTCCCCGGGGGGACCCGCCTTCGCCCGTGTCGCCGCGGCGGTGCGGGCGCCGAGGCTCGGGAGGGCCGCCTGCGCCGGGGAGACGACCCCGGGTCGCCGCGGTGGCCGGAGGAGGTGCGCCGTGAGCGAGCACGTGTCCCCGGTGGCGGCACCGCCGCCCCCCGCCTACCCGGTGCGGGTCGACGGAGCCCTGGACCCACGCCTGTCCCGCGGGCTCTGGCTGGTCAAGTGGCTGCTGCTGGTGCCGCACGTCGTGGTGCTGGCGTTCCTGTGGACCGCGGTGGCCGTGGTCACCGTCGTCGCGTTCTTCGCCGTGCTGGTGACCGCGCGCTACCCGCGGCCGCTGTTCGACTTCACCGTGGGTGTGCTGCGGTGGACCTGGCGGGTCCAGCACTACGGCTACTCCGCGCTCGGCACCGACCGGTACCCGCCGTTCACCCTGGCCGACGTGCCCGGCTACCCCGCGCGGCTCGACGTCGCGTACCCGGAGCGGCTGTCCCGCGGCCTGGTGCTGGTCAAGTGGCTGCTGGCGCTGCCGCACTACCTCGTGCTGGCGGTGTTCGTCGGCGGCGGGCTCTGGTTCGGCACGGGCGACTGGGACGGCGACGGCGTCTGGAGCGAGGGGTGGGCGGCCGGCGGCCTGGTCGCGCTGCTGGTCCTCGTGGCCGGCGTCGTCCTCCTGTTCACAGGCCGTTATCCCCAACCACTGTACGACTTCGTCCTCGGCATGGACCGCTGGGCCCTGCGGGTGTCGGGCTACGTGCTGCTGCTGACCGACGCCTATCCGCCCTTCCGGTTCGACATGGGCGGCCCGGACCCGGCCGCGCTCCCGGCACCCGCGGCGGCGCCGCCGGTCCCCGCCGGGCAGCCGGCTCCCGCGGTCGTGACGGCGGCACCGGTGGCCGCGCCGGCGACCAGCCGCTGGACCGCCGGGCCGGTCGCGGCCGTGGTCGCCGGGGCGCTGCTCGTCACCGCCGCGACCGGCCTGCTCGCCGCGGGCGGCAGCCTGCTGTGGGCCGACACGACGCAGCGCGCCGGCGGCTTCGTGACCTCCGAGGCCGCCGGGGTCGACACCGCCGGCCACGCCGCCGTCAGCCAGGGGCTCCTGCTGCAGGGCGACGGGACCGACTGGGTGGTCGACGAGCTGCTGGGCACCGCGCGGGTGGAGGCCACCGCCACCGGACCCGACGACGAGCTGTTCCTGGGGCTGGCCCGCACCGCCGACGTCGACCGCTACCTGGGCGGTGTCGCCCGGGCGGAGGTCGAGCCGGCCGAGGGGGGCTGGTGGTCCGGGGACGAGTGGGCGTGGGCCGTGGACGAGGAGGCCGGCGGGCCGCCGCGGGTCGCGCCGGAGGAGGCCGGCATCTGGACCGCCTCGGCCGTCGGCACCGGGACGGTGACGCTGGACTGGCGGCCGGACGAGGGCGACTGGACCGTCGTGCTCATGCGGGCCGACGGCGGCGCCGGCATCGAGGCCGACGTCCGGGTCGGCGCGACCCTGCCCGGGCTGACCTGGGTGTCCGTGTCGCTGCTGGCGGCGGGGGCGCTGCTGCTCGCCGGCGGCGTGCTGCTCGTCGCGCTGGGGGCGCACCGGGCCCGGCCGCTGCCGCCGTCCGGCCCGGTCCCGGCCGCGGGTCCTCCGGTCCTGCCCCGCCCGCGCGGTGTCGCGCCGGAGCCGTCGCCGACCCGCACCCCGCAGCCCTGACCGCGCGCGGTGCCCCGCCGGTGGGCGGGGCACCGCGGCGCCGGGCTCGACGGTCCACCCACGGGGCGGGAGGAGGACGGCATGGGATCGGACGGCGGAGGAGCGGGCGTCGTCGCGTGCCCGCGCTGCGGACGGCGCAACCGGGTGCCCGCCACCGCCCGGGGACGGGCGCGCTGCGCCGCGTGCGGCGCCGACCTGCCGTGGCTGGTGGCCGCCGACGACACGGACTTCGCCGCCGTCGTCGAGGACAGCCGGCTGCCGGTGCTCGTCGACGTGTGGGCGGCCTGGTGCGCCCCGTGCCGCGCGGTCGCCCCCGTCGTGGAGGAGATCGCCCGGGAGAGGGCCGGCCGGCTGAAGGTGGTGCAGGTGGACGCCGACGCCGCGCCGCGGGTGAGCAGCCGGCTCGGGGTGCGCGGCATCCCCACGCTGCTGCTGTTCACCGACGGCCGGGAGCGGGCCCGCGTCACCGGGGCGCTCCCGGCACCGGCGCTGCGCCGCTGGCTCGACGACGCCCTGGCCGCCGCCGGTCGCTGAGCCGCCGATCGCTGGCCGCCGGCGCGCGGGTCAGCGCGCCGTGGCGGGCGGCGCCCCCGGGGGAGCCGGGTGCCCCTGCCGGCGGCCCAGCCGGACGGCGGTCCGCGCGCGCCCGCCGGCGGGCGGGGAGGGGACCGCGGTGCAGCCGAGGGCCACGGCGGTGCGGGCCACGCGCTGCAGCGCCTCTCCCGTCCGCAGCCACGCGGCGGCGTCGTCGGTGCGCCAGTCGAGGACGAGGACCGGCGGCCGCCTCCCGACCGACACGACCGGCGCCCCCTCCGCGGCGGCCGCGGCCGCGAGGCGCGCGACCACGCCGGCGGGGACGTCGTCCCCGCCGGGCTCCCCGGCCGGCGCGACCGGCGGGAGGGCGGCGAGGTCGGGGTCCGGCAGGCCGGGCGCGGGGTGCAGGACGGCCAGCGGGCCGCCGGGCCCGGAGGGCAGGCGGTCGACGGTGGCGGCCCAGCCCGCGGCCGCCAGCGCCGCGCGGAGGTCGAGCACCAGGCCGCCGGCGGCGAGCAGGGAGGCCGGCGCGGCAGTCCCGCACGGCCCCTCGACCTCGAGCCGGTCGGGGTGCAGGACCACGCAGGCGGACCGTCCCGGCAGGCCCGCCCGGCCGCGGACGACGGCGGTCGCCACGTCCTCGAGCACGGCCATCAGCGGGGTCAGCCGCGGTCCGGTGTCCTCCGGCGGCCTCACCGGCGCGGTCGTGGGCCTCACGGTCTCCACCTCCGGTCGCGTCCCCGGCTACCGGCCGGCCGCGGCGGAGGTCGTGCGGACGCCGAGGTCACGGCCCCACGCCCGGGCCCGCTCCTCCTCGCCCTCGACGAGCGGCCCCGTGGTGCCGACGACGGAGAAGTGCTCGGCCGGCGCGACGACGCGGGCGCCCAGCCGGCCGAGGAGCTTCTCCTCGGTGCGGGACGCGTGGTCCATCCGCGTGATGACGGAGTGGCCGCTGCCGCGGGTGTCGAACGCCGCCGCGAACACCCCCTCGGGCGCGTGCGCGGACTCCAGCCACTCGTGCAGGCCGGTGCCGGGATCGGGCACCGCGGCGCCGTACTGGTCCACCGCGCTGCGCCGGGTGGAGGGCCGCGGCATGCCGAAGGCGTGGTTGGGCCCGCCGACGACCAGCAGGGTGACGTCGGGGCCGATCTCGGCCGGCGCGTCGGCCGCGGCCACGACGTCGGCCGGCATCGACTCCGCGAGGCCCGCGGCGACCGCGCGGGCGATCGCGGCGGCGTCGCCGAACAGGGACTCGTAGACCACCAGTGCACGGCTCACGGCGACGTCCTCCCTCGGGTTCCGGTCGCTGCCGATGCTGCGCGGCGCCGGCGTCCGGCGGTCACGGGCGGAGGGCCCGGACGCGCGGGCCGGAGGTCGCTGGCGGGAGGGCCGCTCAGCGGCGGCGGCCCCACAGGAACCAGGCGGCGGGACCCACCCAGTTGACGGCGATGACCGCCGCCCACACGGCCCGGCGGCCGTTGACCTGGTCGGGACGGCGGCGCGCCAGGTCGGTCCACGCGGCGACCGCCAGGGACACCTGCACCGCGCCGAGGGCGAGGAGCACGCCGCGCTCCCGCGGTGTCAGCTCCGCCCAGCGGCGTGCCCGGTCCCGGCTCGCGGACGTCGTGCTCGCGGACGTCATGGCGGCCTCCTCGGCACCGGTGCGGGTCCCGTCCCGTCGAGCCTCCGGCGCCGGCCGGCCGGGCGCGAGGGGCGGTGCGTCCCTGCCGTGCGGGACGTTCGGCACTCCGGGCGCCGGTCGCCGCCGCGCTGGACTGGACGCTCCGACATCGGGAGGAGAGTCATGCAGGCGCTCGTCTACCACGGTCCCGGCAAGCGGTCCTGGGAGGTCGTCCCCGACGCGCGCGTCGAGGACCCCGAGGACGCCGTCGTCCGGGTCGACGGCTTCACCATCTGCGGCACCGACCTGCACATCCTCAAGGGGGACGTCCCCGAGGTGACCCCGGGGACGATCCTCGGGCACGAGGCCGTCGGCACCGTCACCGAGGTGGGCCCCGGCGTCCGGACCGTCCAGCCCGGCGACCGGGTGCTGATCTCCTGCATCACCGCGTGCGGCCGGTGCCGGTACTGCCGGGAGGGCCGGTACGGCCAGTGCCTGGGCGGGGGCGGCTGGATCCTCGGGCACACCACCCACGGCGTGCAGGCCGAGGCGGTGCGCGTCCCGTACGCCGACGGCTCGGTCCACCGGCTGCCGGAGGGCGTGTCCGACGAGGCGGCGCTGATGCTCGCCGACATCCTGCCCACCTCCTACGAGGTCGGGGCGCTCAACGGCGGGGTGCGGCCGGGCGACACCGTGGTGATCGTCGGCGCGGGGCCGATCGGGCTCGCCGCGGTGATGACCGCCGGGCTCTACACGCCGGAGCGGATCGTCGTCGTCGACCCGGTGGAGGCGCGGCGGACCGCGGCCACCGAGCTCGGCGCCGACCTCGTGCTCGCGCCCGACGAGGACGTCGTCGGCAGGGTGCGGGAGCTCACCGGCGGGCTCGGCGCCGACGTCGGGATCGAGGCCGTCGGCATCCCGGCGACGTTCGACCTCGACGTCGACGTGGTCCGGCCGGGCGGCCGGGTGGCCAACATCGGCGTGCACGGCAAGCCGACGACGCTGCACCTCGAGGACCTGTGGATCCGCGACGTCACCATCACCACCGGCCTGGTGGACACGTGGACGACGCCGATGCTGCTGCGGATGCTGCAGGCCGGGAAGCTCGACGCCGGCCGCATCGTCACCCACCGGTTCGGCTTCTCCGAGGTGCCGGCCGCCTACGACCTGTTCTCCGACCCGGTCGCGTCCGGCGCGCTCAAGGTCGTGGTCCACCGGTGAGCGGGAGGACACCACGGTGACGGCAGGGGAGCAGGGAGAGGACGGCCGGTCCTACGGGATGGCGGTCGAGGTCGGCCTCCCGTACGACGAGGCGGTGACGCGGGTCCGCGACGCGCTGGCGGCGCGGGGCTTCGGCGTGCTGACCGAGATCGACGTCGCGGCCACCCTGCGGGCGAAGCTCGGCGTCGAGGTGCCGCCGCAGGTGATCCTGGGCGCCTGCAACCCGCCGCTGGCGCACCGGGCGCTGCAGGCGGAGCCCGACGTCGGGCTGCTGCTGCCGTGCAACGTCGTCGTCCGGGTCGGCGAGGACGGCGTCACCCGGGTCGCGGCGATGGACCCCGACGTGATGGTCGAGGTGACCGGCCGGGCCGCGCTGGCGCCGGTCGCCGCCGAGGCGCGCGACCGGCTCGCCGACGCGCTGGGTGAGGTGGCCGACGCCGCGCCGGTCGGCTGAGGGCGCCGGGGTGGACGCGGCCCGCCGCCCGCACGTGGTGGTGCACGCCGCGGTCTCCCTGGACGGCGCCAGCACCGGGTTCCCGGTCGACGTCGGACGCTTCTACGCCCTGGCCGGGACCTGGCACGAGGACGTCACGCTGACCGGGGCCGACACCGTCCTCGCCCAGGAGGCCGACCTGGCCGGCGCCCCGCAGCCGGGACCGGCGGCCGACGGGCCCCTGCTCGCGGTCGTCGACGGCCGCCGGCGGGTCACGGCGTGGCAGGCGCTCGCCCGGGCCGGCTACTGGTCCGGGGTCCTCGCCCTGCGGGCCGGCGACGTCCCGCCGGGCGCCGCGACCGACGTCGAGGAGCTCTCCACCGCAGGGGACCGCGTCGACCTGGCCGCGGCGCTGGCCGAGCTCGGTCGCCGCGGCCTGCGGCGGGTGCGGGTGGACAGCGGCGGGAGGCTGACCGGCGCGCTGCTGGCCGCCGGCCTGGTCGACGAGGTCAGCCTGCTGGTCCACCCCGTCCTCGTCGGTGCCGGTCCCCGCTGGCACGGTGCGGCGCCGCTGCCGCTGGTGCCGCTGGAGCTGACCGACTGCGGGAGCCCGGACGGGGGCGGCGGACTCGTGTGGCTGCGCTACCGCGTGCGGCGCGGCCAGGACACGAGGTCCACGCCGGGCGGGTGAGCGGCACCGGTCAGGCGGGCGGGGCGTCGCGGCCCGCACGGCCCGCGTGGAGGGCGCCGTACACGTCGAGCAGCCGCTCGCGGGCCGCGTCGGGCAGCGTCGGCACCGGCAGCGCCCGCAGCGCGGCGGCCGTGCCGCGGACCTGCTCGAGGTAGACGACGCACGGGTCGCACAGCTCCAGGTGCGCGCGGACCGCCCGGTCGACCGGCTCGGGCAGCGCGCCCTCGAGGTGCTCGGTGACCAGCTCGACGAACTCCTGGCAGGCGACCTCCAGGACGTCGTCGGCGGAGGGGCGGGGCGCCGGCAGCTCAGCCACGGCCCTCTCCTTCCCCCGGTGCACCGCGGTACACGTCCTCGAGCCGGGCGCGCAGCCGCGCGCGGCCCCGGTGCAGCAGGATCCGCTGGTTGCCGGCGCTGATGCCCAGCCGCTCGCAGACCTCCTCCGACGTCAGGCCGTGCACGTCGCGCAGCTCGACCACGGTGCGCTGCCGCTCGGGCAGCTCGGCCAGCGCCGTACGCAGCTCCCGGCGGACCTCGCCGGCCTCCACGGCCTCCTCCGGCGGGGGGTGCCAGGGGCGTGGCGCGCCGGCGTCGGTCCAGTGCCGGGGCCACCGGTCCGCGCTGCCGCGGAAGCGGGCCGGGTCGACGGTGGGGCCGCCGTCCGGGCCGTCCTCGTCGGGGAAGGCGGAGGACCACGGCAGCACGCGGACCTCCCGGGCGCCCCGGGAGCGGGCCTGGTTCTCGAGGATCCGGAACACCCAGGTGCGCAGCGAGGACCGGCCCTCGAACCGGTCCAGCTGCCGGATCACGGCCAGCCACGTGTCCTGCACGACCTCCTCGGCGGAGGCGCGCGTCGACACGTGCAGCAGGGCCACGCGCAGCAGCGCACCCGACCAGGCGTCCACCAGGTCCCCGAAGGCGCCGCGGTCCCCGGCGCGCAGCCGCCCGAGCAGCTCGGCCTGGGCCTCGCTCCCGCCCTCCCGGACGGCGGCGGCGACCGCCGAGGAGCCCGACTCCTGTGGCATGGACCTGCTCCTCGCGCCGCGACGACCGGGGACGGGGAACCGCTGCGGCCATCCTGCGGAGCCGGGACCGGGGGCGTCAGGGGAGGAGGTCCCGCCGGGACGCTCACCTCCGGGCCCGCTCGGCCTGGTCGATCGCCCACGCCGCGTTGACCAGGCCGATGTGGCTGAACGCCTGCGGCACGTTCCCGAGCAGCTCGCCGGTGGCCGGGTCGACCTCCTCGGCCAGCAGGCCCAGGTCGCTGACGAAGCCGGCCGCCCGCTCGAACACCGCGCGGGCCCGCTCCACCTGACCGGCCAGCGCGAGGGCCTCGGCCAGCCAGAAGGTGCACAGCAGGAAGGTGCCCTCCTCGCCGGCCAGCCCGTCGACCCCCTCCTCGGTGCGGTAGCGGTAGACCAGGCCCCGCTCGTCGGTGAGCCGGTCGGCGATCGCGTCGATCGTCGCGAGCATCCGCGGGTCGTCGGCGGGCAGGAAGCCGACGATGGGCAGCACCAGGTTCGAGGCGTCCAGCGCGGTGGACCCGAAGGACTGGGTGAAGGCGCCGGCCTCCTCGTTCCACCCCTGCTGCAGCACGGTGTCGCGGATCTCCTCGCACGTCTTCGCCCACTCGTCGACCCGGTCCTCGCAGCCGAGCCGGGGGGCCAGCTCGATGGCCCGGTGCAGCGCCACCCAGCACATGACCTTCGAGTACAGGAAGTGCCGCGGCTCGCCGCGGACCTCCCAGATGCCCTGGTCGGGGTCCCGCCAGCGGACCGCGGCGGTGTCGGCGCAGGAGGCGAGGAACCAGCGGGTCTCCTCGTCGAGCCCGGCCAGCTGGTCGCGCAGCCGCGCGGCCGCGCCGAGCAGCTCCCCGTAGACGTCGACCTGGCGCTGGTCCCACGCGCCGTTGCCGACCCGCACCGGGCGGCTGTCCCGCCACCCGCGCAGGTGGCCCAGCGTCCGCTCGCTGAGGTCGTGCTCCCCGGCGACGCCGAACATGATCTGCAGCGACACGTCCGGGCCGATGCCCCCGGCGCCGGCGGTGGTCATGAAGGCGAAGAAGTCCTCGGCCTCGTCGGGGCAGGCCGCCACCCACAGCGCCTCCATCGTGAAGCTGGCGTCGCGCACCCACGAGTAGCGGTAGTCCCAGTTCCGCTCGCCGCCCACGCCCTCGGGCAGCGACGTCGTCCCGGCGGCGACGACCGCGCCGCTGGGCTGGTACGACAGCCCCTGCAGCACCCGCCCGGAGAGGTGGACCAGGTCCGCCCAGGGGCCGTCGTAGGACTGGTGCAGGGCGCACCAGGACTCCCAGGCCTCCAGCGTGCGGTCGAGCAGCCCGGCCAGTTCCGGCTGGGACCACACGTGCGCGGGCACGGGGTCGCCGAGGGTGCTGCGCTGCAGCGCCAGGTGGACGACGTCGCCGGCGCGCAGCCGCAGCCGCGCCCTGGCCCGGCCCTCGTCGAGCTCCGCCGGCGCCGGGAGGGTGAGCACCAGCCAGTCCGCCCCGCCGCGCGCGGCGACCCCGCCGTCGAGGTGGGACAGCAGCGGCACGATGAGCCCGTACTCCGGCCGCGGCCGGTAGTCGACGAGCACCTCCACCTCGCCGGCGGTGCAGGCCAGCCGGCGCACCAGCACGTGCGGGGCGTCGACGCCGATGCGGTGCCCGCCGTTGTCCGGCCCGAGCCCGAGCGCGTCGGTGAGCACGAGCTCGCCGCCCGCGGTGCGGAACGTCGTCTCCAGCGCCAGCGAGCGGCCGGCGTACCGGCGGGTGGCCGTGAACTCGCCGTCCGGGTGCACCGACCAGTGGCCGGCGTCGTCGTCGAGCAGGTGGGCGAACACCGCCGGGCCGTCGAAGCGCGGGAAGCACAGCCACTCCACGGTGCCGCCGCGGTCGACCAGCGCGCAGGAGTGCCGGTCGGAGAGGAAGGCGAGGTCGGCGATGGGGGTGGAGCTCATGGCGGTCTCCCGGGGTCGAGCGGTCGTGCCTGTGCAGTCGCGCCGCCGCCGGTGCCGTTACGCGTAACGCCCGGCCGGGGGGTGGGGACGGGGACGGCGAGAGCGAGGAGGTCGCCGTGTCCGAGTCCCGTGTGTCCGAGGTGCTCGAGGTGGACGTCGTCGTCGTGGGTGGTGGCCCGGCGGGGGAGGTGGCGGCGGGCCGCTGCGCCGACCGCGGCCTGGAGACCGCCCTGGTCGAGAGCGAGCTGGTCGGCGGCGAGTGCTCCTACTGGGGGTGCATCCCCAGCAAGACGCTGCTGCGTCCGGGGGACGTGCGGGCCGCGGCGGCGCGGGTGCCGGGCGCCGGCGCCGTGCTCGACGTCCCGGTCGACGCCGCCGCGGCGTTCGCCCGCCGGGACTACATGACCGCCTCGTGGGACGACCGCGGTCAGCAGGAGTGGCTCGCCGACCACGGCATCCGCCTGCTGCGCGGGACCGGCCGGCTCGCCGGGCCCCGGTGCGTGCAGGTGGCGGGCGGGCCGCTGGTGACCGCCCGGCGGGCGGTCGTGCTCGCGACCGGGTCGGTGCCGGTGCTGCCCCCGGTGCCCGGGCTGGCCGACGTGCGGCCCTGGGACAACCGGTCGGCGACGTCGGCGAAGGAGGTGCCCCGGCGGCTGCTCGTCCTCGGCGGCGGCGCCGTCGGGCTGGAGATGGCGCAGGCGTTCCGGCGGCTGGGCGCGGCCGAGGTCACCGTCGTCGAGGGGATGGACCGCCTGCTGCCGCGGGAGGAGCCCTTCGCCGGCGAGCAGGTGCGGGAGGCCCTCGAGCGGGAGGGGGTCGCTGTGCGGCTGGGCACCCTGCTGACCGGCATCCGCCGCGAGGGGTCCGACGGGCCGGTGCGGGCCGCCCTGCACACCGGTGACGAGGTGACCGCCGACGAGGTGCTGGTCGCCGTGGGCCGGCGGCCCCGCACCGGCGACGTCGGGCTGGAGACCGCCGGGCTGACGCCGGGACGGCCGGTCCCGGTGGACGACCGGCTGCGCGCCGTCGGCGTCGCGGGGGAGTGGCTGTACGCGGTCGGCGACTGCACCGGGCTGGCCCCGTTCACGCACATGGGCAAGTACCAGGCGCGGGTCGCCGCGGACGTGGTCACCGGCCGGGACGCCCGGGACCGCGCCAGCCGCGACGCCGTCCCCCGGGTCACCTTCACCGACCCGCAGGTGTGCGCGGTCGGGCTCACCGCCGCCCAGGCGCGGGAGCGCGGCCTCGCCGTCCGCGTGGTCGACGTGGGCACCGGCGAGGTGCCCGGGTCCTACGTCTCCGGCGAGGGGCTCGGCGGGACGACGCGGCTGGTCGTGGACGAGGCGGCCGGCGTCCTCGTCGGCGTGACCATCACCGGCAGCGGCGTGCAGGAGCTCCTGCACTCGGCGACGGTCGCGGTGGCCGCCCGGGTGCCGCTGGCCGACCTCGCGCACGCCGTCCCCGCCTTCCCGACGGTCGCCGAGGTGTGGCTGCACGCCCTCGAGGCGGCGGGGACCTGACGGGGTGCGCCGTGCCCGAGGTCTCGTTCACGAACCTGCTGGTGGTCGCGGCGGTCGCCGCGGCGGTGCCGCTGGCGCTGGGCTGGGCGCCACGGCTGCGCGTCCCGTCGGTGGTCCTGGAGATCGTCGCCGGGGTGGTGCTCGGCCCGTCGGTGCTGGGCTGGGTCGAGGTGGACCTGCCGGTGCAGGTGCTGGCCCTGGTCGGGCTGGCCTTCCTGCTGCTGCTCGCGGGCCTGGAGATCGACCTGCGCGGGCTGCGGGGGCGGTCCCTGGGGACGGCGGGGCTGGGCTACGCGGTCAGCCTCGGGCTGGCCGCGCTGGTGGGGCTGGGCGCCGACGCGCTGGGCTGGACCGCGAGCCCGCTGTTCCTCGCCGTCGCGCTGACCGCCACCGCGCTGGGGCTGGTGGTCCCGGTGCTCAAGGACGCCGGGCAGGTGGCCTCCCCGGTGGGGCAGACCACGATCGCCGGCGCGTCGGTGGCCGACTTCTCCGCCATCGTCCTGCTCACGCTGCTGTTCTCGGCCTCCGGCGGGGGCGCGGGTACGACGGCGGCCGTCCTCGCGGGCCTCGGCGTGCTGGTCGCGGTCCTGGCCGTCGTGCTGGGCCGGATCGGGATGTCGATGCGCCTGGGGGACGTGCTCGTCCGGCTGCAGGACACGACGGCGGAGATCCGGGTGCGGCTCGTGGTGGTGCTGCTGTTCGCGTTCGTGGTCCTCGCCGAGCGGCTCGGTCTGGAGCTGCTGCTCGGCGCGTTCCTGGCCGGCGCCCTGGTCGGCGTGCTCGACCGCGACTCGGCCACGCACCCGCACTTCCGCCTCAAGCTGGAGGCGATCGGGTTCGGCTTCCTGATCCCGGTGTTCTTCGTGGCCAGCGGGGTGCGGCTGGACCTGCGGGGGCTGGTCGAGGAGCCGGGCGCGCTGCTGCGGGTCCCGGTGTTCCTCGCCGTCCTGCTCCTCGTGCGCGGCCTGCCGGCGGTGCTGCACGTCCCGGCGCTGGGCCGGCGGGGCGCGGCCGCGGTCGGGCTGCTGCAGGCGACCTCGCTGCCGTTCCTGGTGACCGCGGTGCAGATCGGGGAGGCCACCGGCCGGCTGGACCCGGTGACCGGGGCGGCGCTGGTCTGCGCCGGGCTGCTGTCGGTGCTGGTGTACCCGGCGGTGGCGCTCGGGCTGCTGGGCCGACAGCCCCCGTCCGACCCGGTCCCCGAAGTGCCGGCACCGGAACCCGCGCGTGCCGGCTGATCCCTCGGACACGGGGCTCCGGCGGTGCCGCCGCCGGACTCCCCGTGTGAGTGAGTCCGGGCCATCGTGACGCCCGCACGCCCCGATCCCCCTGGTTGGCTGCGACACGGCGGCCGTCGTGGTCGGGGTGCCCGGGCCGCCTCACCAGGCTCGTCAGCGAGGTAGCGGAGCCGCGAGGCTCGGTCAGAGGAGCGTCTGTGCACGTCATCGAGGCCAACCAGCCGAACCGCACGGAACGGGAGTTCGGCCCGGCGCTGGCCCGTCAGCAGGGCATCCTCGTGCTCTGCCCGTTCGTGGCGCACGGCAACCGGACCCGGGAGCTGGACGCGGTCACGATCACCCCGCACCGCATCACGGTGGTGGAGGGGAAGGGCACCAGGCTGACCGGGCAGCTCGTGCCGGCGCTCAACGGGCCGTGGACGGTCGGTGGGACCGCGGCGGACTTCGCGGGGAACAAGAACCCGTACGCCCAGGCCCGGCAGGCCGCACAAGTCCTCCGCGGCGCGGCGCGGGACGCGGCGGTGCCCGGGATGCCCTTCGTCCACTTCGGCGTGGCGGTCGCCGGTGAGGGCGTGACGACCGAGACCCCGGCGTTGCGACTGGGCGACGGCCACGTCTGCGTGATGGAGGACCTCCCGCACGTGACGACCCTGCCGGCCGACCGGCCGGCGGAGGTCACCCTCGAGACGGCCGCCGCGCTGCTGCAGATGCTGGGCGTGCAGGTGGACGGGGCGACGCTCCGCCGGCAGGGCTTCACGTCCCGGGCCGACGTCCCCGCGCCGCGCCGGGCCGCCCCCACCGGCCGTCCTTCGGGGGGATACGGGGGCACCGCACCGCTCCCCACCGCCGGGTTGCAGCGGTCCGGCTCCGCCGGAGGAGAGGTGGTAGCCACCGTGGCCGCGTACCTCGGCGGGGCGACCGCCGTCGAGGCGGTGCTGTACTGGGCCTACAACTCGGTGGACTCGGGGCTCCCCGGAGACCTGCTGCGCACCTCCATCGGCATCGCCGTGCCGGTGGTGGCGCTGTTCGCCCTCTTCCGGGTGAACGCGCTCCTGCGTGGGGCGATCAAGGCGGGGCGGCGTGCGCGCGTCCTCGACCCGGAGCTGCGGGCGGCCTTCGCCCGCAGCCAGGAGACCGTCGACAGGCTGAACCGGAACGCCGCCGCTCGGCGGCGCGCCGAGCTGCGTTCGAGGCTCCGCCCGGTTCGCCTCCTGCGCAGCAAGGGAGTCCTGGGCGCGTTGGCGCTGGCCCTCGGGATCGGCCTGTGGGAGCTGGGCTCAGCGCTGCAGCCCTCGGCGTTCGGCTACGAGCTCACCACCGGCGGGCAGTTCCTCACCGCCGTCTCCGCCGTGTTCCTGCTCGGCTACGGATACGTCGCGTGGGACCGCCGGAGCAACGCCAAGAGCCTCGCCTGCTTCCGCGAGCAGGGCGAGCGGGAGCGGGAGTTCTACAGTCGCCCCGAGGTCATCGAGCAGGCGCGCATCAACCGCACCAAGCGGGACTACCTCCGGGGCTGACCGGCCTGCTCGGGCGGGCCGCCCGGGAACCGCGTCCGGATGGTCCGGGACCGGACGAGGTGGCCGCGCGGGGGGACGGTCGCGACCTCCCGCGGGACACTCGTGCTCTGCCCCGCGGGAGTGGGCAGAGCACGAGCGGCCGGGCGGTGGAGGCCGGGCCGCGCCGGCCGCCGTAGCCCCAGCGGGCTGCATACCGGCCGCGGCTGAACGTGCCGCGTTAAGTGATCTCGCCCGACCGGGGCACCGCGAGGGTGCTCGACTCACGTCGGCTGACGACGAGGCCGGCGGGGTAGACGTCCGGTGCCCCCCGCGACCCACGCTCCAGCCGCGCTCGTCGGGGTGGAGGACGTCCGGTGGTCCGCCCCCGCCGGCAGCGCGGTGCCCAGCACGGCGACCGAGGACGAGGGGTTCCGGAGCGGGACGGTCGGCGTCAGCGCACGGTGGTGGCCTGCGGTGAGGTCCGCGGCCGCGGCACGGCGGCGGCCGTGCCGGGCACACCGAGGCGCTCGGCGATCCGGTCGGCGACCCGCAGCGCGTTGGCGACGATGGTCAGCGTCGGGTTCACCGCGGTGCTCGACACGAAGAACGACGCGTCGGCCACGTACAGGTTCTCGACCTCGTGCATGCGGCAGTCCAGGTCCAGCGGCGCGGTCGCCGGGTCCGGCCCGAAGCGGATCGTCCCGTTCTGGTGCGCCACCCCGCCGATGCCCAGCTGCCCGCCGGCGTACTGGCGGTTCTCGTACACGTCCTGCTCGCAGCGGATGGAGTCCAGCAGGCCCATCAGGCGCATCCGCAGCCGGGCGACCTCGGCGGCGTTGGTGCGGCGGTAGAACAGCCGGATCCCGCCGTCGGCGTCCACGGTCACCCGGTTCTCGTCGAGCGGCAGGTCCTCGGTGGTGAGCCAGAAGTCGATCGAGTGGCGGGCGAGGTCGGCGGGGTCCCGGGCGTCGGGGACGTCGAAGCCGATGAGCACCGCGTCGCTCTTGCCGTTCATCTGGATCGAGCCGACCGGGTACTCCCAGTCCGGGTCGAACGGGTCGGACCAGTAGAGGTCGTTCACGCCGATCGTCTTCTGGAAGCGCGTCGGGTTCGGCGTCTTCGAGAACGCCACCAGGCCGGAGTTGTTGTGCAGCATGAGGTGCCGGCCCACGTGCCCGGAACCGTTGCCCAGCCCGGCCGGGTGCCGGTCGGACGCCGAGGCCAGCAGCAGCGCGGCGGAGTTGATCGCGCCGGCGGCCAGGACGACGACGTCGGCGGTGTACTCCTCGCGCTCGCCGTCGCGGTCGACGACGACCCGCGAGACCCGGTGGCCGGAGGCGTCGGTCTCCAGCCGGACCACCCGCGCCCGGGTCCGCAGCTCGACGTTCGGCGACCGCAGCGCCGGCCGGACGGTCATCACCTCGGCGTCCGCCTTGCCCTGCACCAGGCACGGGAAGCCGTCGCAGGTGGCGCAGCGGATGCACGCCGACAGGTGCGGCTGCGCCTCGTCGCGCAGGATGCCGTTCGGCAGGGAGAACGGGTGCAGGCCCGCGGCGGTCAGGTCGGCGCGCAGCTGGGCGATCCGCGGCTCGTCGCTGATCGCCGGCCACGGGTACGGGCCGGACGCCGGCGGGTCGTCGGGGTCCTCGCCGCGGGTGCCGTGCACCTGGTAGAGCTGCTCGGCCCGGTCGTACCACGGCGCCAGGTCGGCGTAGGTGACCGGCCACGCCGGCGAGACGCCGTCCACGTGCTGCACGGGCCCGAAGTCCCGCTCGCGGAAGCGGTAGAGGACCGCGCCGTAGAACTTGGTGTTGCCGCCGACGTAGTAGTGCTGCTTGGGCGTGAACCGCCGCCCGTCGGCGCCGTCGGTCCACTGGCCGCTGTTGGCGTAGCGCTTGTCGGCCCACAGCGCCCGCGGGTCCCAGTTCTCGACCTCCCGCGGCAGCCAGTCGCCGCGCTCGAGGACCAGCACCCGCTTCCCGGTAGGGGCCAGCGCCCAGGCGACGGCGCCGCCGCCGGCTCCCGACCCGATGACGACGACGTCGGCGTGCTCGGCCATGGGGTCCTCCTCAGGTGATGGCGAGCGGGGTGACCCAGGCGCCGGTGGCGCCGCGCAGCTTGGCGTGGCTGACGACGAGGCAGAACTCGCGCAGCCCGGCCGCGGCCGCCTCGGCCAGCCGCAGGTTCTCCAGCACGACGACGCCGTGCCGGACGTTGAGCGTCTGCGGGACGACGAACGGCTCGTCGGGGTCCTCGGCCGGCACCGGGCCGTGGCTCCAGGTGTCGCAGCCGGTCAGGGCGATCCGCCGCTCCGCCAGCCACCCGGCCAGCTCCAGTCCCGGGCCGGGCTCGCCGGAGGAGTACCGCCCGGGGTCCTCGCTCCAGAACCGGCCCCAGCCGGTGTGGAACAGGACGGCGTCCCCGGGGCGCGGCGTCCGCCCGCCGAGCGCGGCCCGGGCGTCGTCGACCGTGACGACGTCGCCGGGGCCCAGGGCGTCGACCCCGCGGACGGCGGCGACGTCGAGCAGCAGGCCGCGGGTGACCACCTGCGGCAGCGTCTCCGCGCCGAGCCGGGCGGTGCCCCACTCCTCGGCGATGTCGGCCAGCCGGTGGCCGTTGTAGGTGCGGTCACCGACCTGCAGGTGGTTGAGCGCGTCCAGGTGGGTGCCCATCTGCTGGGTGGCGGTGATCTGCTCGACCACCCAGTTCACCCCGTTGCGGCCCCAGCCCTCGGGGCCGCCGCCGTCCGGCCGGCGGCGGTTGACGAAGTGGGCGTTGGTCGTCAGGTAGGAGCGGAACGTCCGCCCGGGGAAGGCCGGGACGTCGGCGTGCAGCACGTGCGCCAGGTCCAGCACCCGCCCGGTGCGCACCAGGGCGACCGCCGCGAGGACGACCTCGGGCGTGATCTCGTTGAGCGCGCCGGCGGCGTCGTCCGGGCCCCAGCGGGAGGGGAACCAGCCCGCCGTCCGCTCGTCGGCGGAGGGCGGGCGGTCCAGCGCCGTCACTCCGAGGACCAGGTGGTCTCGAACGACGGGTAGAGGGTGAGCCCGCCGTCGACGAACAGGGTCTGGCCGGTGACGTAGGCGGCCTCGTCCGAGCAGAGGAACGCGGTGATCGCGGCCATCTCCTCGGCGTCCCCGGCGCGGCGCATCGGGATGTGGCTCTCCACCATCTGCCGCTTGACGGGGTCGTCGATCCAGGACCGGTTGATCGGGGTGACCGTCGCGCCCGGGCCGATGCCGTTGACCCGGATGCCGCGGGCGGCGTACTCGAGGGCGAGGGTGCGGGTGAGGTTCTGCATGCCGCCCTTGGAGACCGAGTAGCCGAGGAAGCGGGGCTTCGGGATCACCTGGTGGACGCTGGAGACGTTGACGATGCAGCCCGGCGAGCCGGTGCCCAGCCACGTGCGGACGGCCTGCCGGCTGCACAGGAACGCGCCGCGCAGGTTGACCGCGAGCACCCGGTCGAAGGCGGCGGCGTCGAGCGCGTCGCTGTCGGCGGCGACCTGGATGCCGGCGTTGTTGACCAGCAGGTCGATCCGGCCGTACTCGCCGAGCGCCTGCTCGAACATCGCGCCGACCTGCCCCTCGGAGGACACGTCGGCGGCCACCAGGATCGGGTGCGTGCCGGCCGCGGACATCTCCTTCATGCAGATCTCCACGCCGTGCTCGATCGCCTCCCGGGTCTCCTCGGCGCCCTCGGGCGCGCCGACGTAGTTGATGGCGACGTCGACGCCCTCCTGACCGAGGCGGATGGCGATCGCCTGCCCGATGCCGGAGCTGCCGCCGGTGACCAGCGCCTTCTTGCCCTGCAGACCCTTCACGTCCTGCTCCTGTCGGTGAGTGCCCGTGCCCGTCCCTCGGTGAAGGAGGCGACGGCGTCGTCGGGCGTGCGGATGCGGCCGGCGCCGACCAGGGCGCCGAAGGGGGCGTTCCAGAACGGGTCGTCCGACGTCGGCCCCTCGTGCGGGCCGACGTAGAGGTAGGGCTCCGGCGTCGCGTCGTCGCCGGGCGAGACCCCGTAGTTGACGGCGTCGAGGGTGATCGCCAGGTCCAGGTGCTCGGGCCACAGCACCGGCTCGGCCGGCGTGCCGAGCCCGGCGGCGAGGCGGCGCAGCGCGGCGTCGCCGAGGGCCCACCACGCGGCCAGCCGGTGCGCGGCGGCGGCGTCGACCGGCAGCGGCGCGTCCGGGTGGGGGACGGTGGCGGGGGAGTAGCTGCCGCGCAGGCCGAGTTCGACGCCGGCGGCGTCGGCCGCGGCCCCGAGCGTGGTGAGCGGGTGCTGGTGCCGGGCGTCCCCGTCGACGACCACCAGCCGGTCGGCGACGACGGCGAGCTGCCGGCCGCCGACGCCGCGGGTGGTGGCGTAGCCGCCCGGGAACGGGCGCAGCCGGATGGTCCCGGAGGCGGCGTACTGCCCGGCGGCGAGGACGTGCTCGGCGAGCAGGTGCCAGCTGTGCCGGGTCGTGGCCAGCGCCGGCGGCGAGGTGCGGGTCATGCACCCGTCGTCCCTCGCCGGCGCCGTTCGTTACGCGGGCCGGCCGGCTTCCCGGAGCCACCGGGAGCGGCACCCCGACCGCCCGCGGCGGGTCCGGCCGCGCCGTCCCCCGTCATCAGGAACCGCCCGGGGGGTTACCGTCCCCTGCGGACTGACGGGTTGCGGGCCCCCACGGTGCCGGGGCGCCCGCGGAGGCTGAGCCGAGGCGAGTGGACATGTGGCCGTCCGAGTACGACGACGCCGCGGCGGGCCTCTACGACGAGATCGTCCGCGACCTGTACTCGGCCGGGCTGACCGTCTACGGCGTCGCCGCCGGCCTGGGGCCCGGACCGTTCGCCGAGCGCCTGCGGGCGGCCACCGCCCAGCTGGACGACGCCATCAAGCGGATCCGGCTGGCGGTCCTCGCGCTCGCCGACCGGCCGGCGACCGACACCGGCAGGTACGCGTCCCGGCTGTTCGACACGATCACCGCGGCCACCCCGGGGCCGGCCGCCGCGCCGACGACCAGCGTCGCCGGGCCCCTCGGCGACCTGCCCGAGCCCGTCGTCGGCGAGCTGCTCGACGTCGTCCGCGCGGTCCTGACCCACCTCGGCGGGCACGCCGGTGCCGGTGCCGTCGAGGTCGTGGTCACCGTCGCCGACGGCGGCGTCACCCTGCGGGTCGTCGACGGCGGCGGCGGACCGGCGGCCCTCCCCGACGACGGCAGCCTGGCCGAGCTGCACCGGCGGGCGAGCGCGCGAGGGGGGTCCTGCGTCGTCGAGCCGGGACCCGCCGGTGGCACCTGGCTGACCTGGGCGGTCCCGCTGCGGTAGCCCCCGCGTCCGGCTGTGTCACCGGCGACCGGTCGTCGCCGGGTCCGCGACGGCGTCGAAGTCGACGACCGCGCCGTCGGCCGGGGTCGTCCGGCACGCGAGGACGACCCCGGCGCCCGGGCCCGATCGGGCGCGGCAGGTCCCGCACGCACCGGCCCGGCAGCCGTACGGGAGGTCCAGGCCCGCGCGCAGCCCCGCGTCGAGGACCGACTCCCCGGCGGCGACGGGCACCGCGTGCTCGGCGCCGCGGTGCCGGACGCGGACGGTGCCCCCTCCGGCGTCCGCGGTCACCGGTGGTGCGGCGGCGAAGGTCTCGGTGTGCACCCGCCCGGGCGGCAGGCCCAGGTCGCCGGCCAGCGCCCGCCGGACCTCGGCCGTCATGGCGCCCGGTCCGCAGACGAACGCCTCCTCGACGCCGGCGAGGTCGCCGCGGTCGGCGAGCAGGCGCAGCACCTCCCGGTCGATGCGCCCGGGCAGCACCGGGGGACGGACCGGCTCGCGGCTGCGCAGGTGCACGACGCGCAGCCGGTCCGGGTACCGCTCCTGCAGCAGGGCCAGGCGCCCGGCGAACAGGGTGTCCGCCGCGGTGCGGTTGCCGTAGACCAGCGTGCAGCGGCTGCCCGGCTCGACGGCGAGCACGCTGGCGAGGACGGAGACCACCGGCGTGATGCCGCTGCCGGCGGCCACGCCGAGGACGTGGCGGGCGGCGAGGCGGGAGACGTCGGTGCCGAAGGTCCCGGCAGGCGGGGCGACGTCGACGACGTCCCCGGGGCGCAGGGCGGTGGTCACCCAGGTGGACGTGCGGCCGCCCGGCAGCCGGCGCACGGCGATGCGCAGCTCGCCGTCGGTGACGCCGCTGCAGACGGAGTACGGCCGGGTCACGACGGCACCGCCGACCCGTGCCCGCAGCAGCACGTGCTGACCGGGCCGGAAGCGGAACACCGGCACGAGGTCCGCGGGGAGGGCGAAGCGCACGGAGACGGCGTCCGGGGTCTCCCGGCGCACCTCCGCCACCCGCAGGCGGTGGAAGGCCGGCGCCTCCGGCCGCGCCGTCGCTCCCGCGGGGCGGGCGATGCGGACGAGGGTCAGCAGCAGCACCACGGTCACCGTGCCCGCCACGACGGCGCGCGCGACGCCGGTCCCGGCGTCGGTGCCGGCGGTGACCAGGTGCACGGTGGCCGACCAGAACAGCAGGTAGCTGGTCAGGTGGACGCGCTTCCACCAGCGCCGCGGCAGCCGGGACGCGAGCAGCGAGGTGCCCAGGACGGCCAGCAGCAGGTGGCCGGCGACCACGCCGAGGGCCACCGGCACCGGCCGCCAGTCGCTGGCCAGGGGCACGAGCAGGTCCGGGAGGCCCATCTGCACGTAGCCGTCGAGCAGCAGCCCGGTCAGGTGCAGGCCGGTGAAGAGCACCGCGAGCACGCCGAGGAAGCGGTGGACCGCGGCCGTCCACGCCCCCGGTACCCGGCGTCCCAGCAGGCCGCCGTGCAGCAGCAGCCCCCACACGACCGTGGCGGACAGCAGGGCCCAGGCGACCAGGCCGCTGGACCGGGCGAGCCACCACCAGAACTGCGGGTCGCTCACCGCAGCACCCCCGCGGGCACGCCGGCGGTGAGCCGGGCACCTGACGCGGTCACGGCGACCGCCGCGGCGCCGTCGAGCAGGCCGAAGCCGGCCGGGCCGCCGACGGTGACGGCCGTGGCCAGCACCTCGGCCTCCCACGCCTGCTCCGCGACGACGGTCGCGGCGACGACCCCACCGTCGGCCGGCGTGCCGGTGGACGGGTCGACGAGGTGGTGCGCCTGGGTGCCGCCGGCGCGCCACCGGCGTTCCAGCCGGCTGCTGGTGGCCACCGCGCCCTCGGGCAGGGCCGCGCGCAGCAGCTCCCCACCCGGGCGGAGCGGGTCGGGCACGGTCACGACCCAGCCGGCCGGGGTCGGGGCCTCGCCCGCGGCACGGAGGTCGCCGCCGACGTTGACCAGGCAGCCGGCGGCGCCGGCGGCGCGGAGCTCGGCGGTGACGAGGTCGGCCGCCAGGCCCTTGCCGATGCCCCCGGGGTCGACGGCGACACCGGGCGGCAGCCGCACGACCGAGGCGACCGGGTCGACGTCGATGCCCGCGCAACCCGGTGCCGGGCCGGGGGAGGCGATCGTCGCGGCGGGCACCGCCTGCACGAGGGCCAGGTCGCGGTCGTAGCCGAGCCCGAGCAGCGCGGCGTGCACGGTCGGGTCGAACAGTCCGCCGGTCCGGCGCCACCCGTCGAGCGAGCGGCCCACCAGGACGGCGGTGTCGGCCGAGACGGGGACCGGCCGGCCGGCCGCGGCGTTCAGCGCGCTGACCTCGCTGTCCGGGCGGAACCGGCTCCAGCGGGCCTCCAGCTCGTCCAGCCTCCGCCGGGCGTGGGCCAGCAGCGGCGCCGGGTCGTCGGCGACGACGACCACGTGAGCGGTGGAGCCCATGACGGGGAAGACGGCCTCAGCTGGCATGGCTGCTGGTGGTCGGCGGAGCGGTCGTCGGGGCCGGCCGGGACGCGGCCGGCTGCTGCGGGTCCACCGTGGTCGACGTCCCCGGCGCGGTCGTCGCGGTGCGGGCGTCGTCGGCTGCCGCGGCCATGCCACCCATCAGGGCGAGGGTCGCGCCGACGCTGGCGCCGAGGGCCAGCACGCGCGCGCCGACGGCGGTCCGGGCGCGGTCAGTCATCGCGCTCGCCCTCCCCGTCCTCGGAGCCCTCGTCCCCGTCCTCGTCCTCGGGGGACCCGTCCTCGTCCCGGTCGTCGTCCTCCGGGGACCCGTCCTCGTACGCGTCGCCGTGGTCGGCCGGCGGCGGGGCGACGTCCGTCGCCGGTCCGGAGGGCGTGCCGTCGTCGGGGGTGGTGACGGCCGGCAGGGTGCCGGCCCCGTCGGGCCGGTCCCCGTCGAACAGGCCGGCGTTGGCGGCCAGCGCGGAGCCGCCGCCCAGCAGGGTCAGGGCGGTCGCGACCGCCGCGATCGTGGTCCGTCGGTACACCGGAGCCTCCTCGCGGGAACTGCTGCCGGACCCGGTGGACCGGCACGCCAGCCACGCTAGGAACGGCCGGGGAAGGGGGAGGCGGGGCGGAGGTGAGCCGCAGGTAAAGGACCCGCCGGTGCCGTCGGGAGGCCGACCACGGCCTGCAGGCCCCGGCCGGCCGGCCCCGGCCGCAGCTCGACGGTCCCGCCGCCGGCCTCGGCCAGCCGGCGGGCGATCGGGAGCCCGAGCCCGGAGCCCGCGCGCGGTGCGTCCGGCGCCCGCCAGAAGCGGTCGAAGGCCCGCTCCCGCTGCTCCGGGCCCAGGCCGGGTCCCTCGTCGGTGACGGTCACCTCGACGCGGCCCGGCGGCCGTGCGGCGACGGCGACCCGCACCGTCCCGGCCGGCGGGGAGGCGGTGACGGCGTTGGAGATCAGGTTGTCCAGGACCTGCTCGAGCGCGCCGGGCACGGCCGTTCCCGTGGCGTCCACACCGGGCCCGGCGGTCAGCCGGACGCCGCGCCGCCCGGCCGCGGACCGCCACGCCTCGAGCCGGCCGGCGACGACGTCGGCGACGTCGACGGGGACGGGGACGACCGCGCCGGCGTCGGCCCGGGCCAGGACGAGGAGGGACTCCACCAGCCGCGCCAGCCGGTCGGTCTCGGCGACCGCGGCCTGCAGCTTCGGTTCCTGGTCCGGGGGCAGGTGCCGCTCGAGGTTCTCCAGCCGCAGCCGCAGCGCCGTCAGCGGGGTGCGGAGCTGGTGGGCGGCGTCGGCGACGAACTGCCGCTGGGAGTCCAGCAGCCGCTCCAGCTGGTCGGCCGTGCGGTTGAAGGTCCCGGCCAGGGACCGCAGCTCCGGCGGGCCGGCGGTCGCCGGGACCCGGGTGCCGAGCCGGCCGTCGGCCAGGTCCCGGGCGGCGTCCTCCAGCAGCCGGACCGGGCGGGTGACCTGCCGGGCCAGCACCGCCCCGACGACGGCCACGACCAGCAGCACCACCAGCGACAGCAGGCCCAGCCGCAGCCAGTTCTCCCGGATCCGCTCGTCGAGCTCGGCGATCGGGTAGCTGACCCGGACCGCGCCGTGGACCTGCCCGCCGGAGGTGACCGGGACCGCCACGTAGACCAGGTCGCCGCCGAGGGTCTGCGAGCCGCGGGTGCCGGTGGCCCGCTCCCCGGACAGCGCGGCGGCGACCTCCGGCCGGTTGGTGAAGTCCTCGCCGCCCGTGCCGGGGTCCGCGGAGTCGGCCCGGGCGATCCCGGCGCGGTCGACGACGACGATCCGCCCGCCGCCGGCGGCGTACCCGGCCAGCAGGGTGTCGATCCGCGGCGAGGCGCCGGCCTCGAGGTCGTCCTCCACGACCGCTGCGACCGAGGTGGCGTCGCGCTCCAGGGCGGCGTACAGCGCGTCGCTCCCGTGGTCGGCGAAGACCAGGCCGAGCGGCACCACCAGGACCGCCAGCACCAGCGCGGTGATCGTCAGGTAGGAGGCCAGCAGGCGGCGGGTCATGGCGGGACGTCGAGGCGGTACCCCACGCCGCGGAGGGTGGCGATCCAGCGGGGGTCGCCGAGCTTCCTGCGCAGGGACGCGACGTGCACGTCGAGGGTCTTGGTCGATCCCCACCAGTTCTCGTCCCAGACCCGGGCGATGATCTCCTCGCGGCGGCGCACCGTCCCGGGTTCCTCGGCCAGCAGGGCGAGCAGGTCGAACTCCTTGCCGGTGAGCTCCAGAGGGCGCCCGGACAGCAGGACCTGCCGGCCGCGCCGGTCGACGGTCAGCGCCCCGAGCTCCTGCCGCCCGCCGGCCGCCGGGGTCCGGGCGCCGCGCCGGAGCACCGCGCGGATCCGGGCCACCAGCTCGCGGAAGCCGAACGGCTTGACCACGTAGTCGTCCGCGCCGAGCTCGAGCAGGAGGACCCGGTCGAACTCGTCGCCGCGCGCGGTGACCACGACGACCGGCGTGGCGGACCGGGCGGTCAGCGTCCGGCAGACCTCGCGCCCGTCGACGTCGGGCAGGCCGAGGTCGAGCAGCACCAGGTCGGCGTCGGGGTCGGCGAGGGCCGCCTGCCCGGTCCGGACCCACCGCACCCCGAAGCCCTCGTACTCCAGGCCCTCGATGAGCGGCTCGGCGATCGTCGGGTCGTCCTCCACCAGGAGGAGCCGGGGACCCCGCGGCCTCGGGAGGGAGCCGGCCCGGGGCGCCGCACCCGGGTCCGCGCCGACCGACGTGCGCACACCGACCTCCCTGCGGTCCCCGGGACACCACGGTGCCCACCGGCGTCACCGGGCGTGCAGGGCCGAAGGTCGCCCGGTCCCGGGTCCCTCGGCGGCCCGCCGTGCCGGGCTCCCGCCGGGCCGCGAAGGCCCGGGCGCCGCGGGACGAACGGCACTGACCCGCGCGCGGCGGCGTGGACCAGGGTGGTCGCATGGCGTCGAGAGGAACGGCGGGAGGAGCCGGTGCAGCTGCCCTGTCGCCCTTGCTGGAGGCGATCCTGAACCAGGCGCGGGTCCACCGGGAGCACGAGCGGTTCTACTCGTCCTCCCCTCTGGAGACGGCGTTGCGGCTGCAGCGGCACGCCCGCACGCTGCAGGCGCTGGCCGACCGGTGGGCCACCGTCGTGCCCACGCCGCGGCGGGAGGTGATCAGCCCCTACATGGGCGCCGACGACCTCAACAGCGAGGCGGCGATCGCGCTGGACGGGGCGCTGTTCCTCGAGGGGGAGGGGCGGCCGGCGGAGATCACCGCGATGATCGCCGAGCTCCGCGCCGACGCCGAGGGCTTCGTCGCCGGCGGGCGCTGGCTGGCCACCGCGATGGAGGCCGCCTGGCAGGGGGCCGCGGCGCTGCTGGACGTGGACGGACTGGCCGACGTGCTGGGCGAGCGGCACCGGATCATCAGCAACGACTGGCTCGCTGCGCACATGCAGTCGCTGCTCGGGCAGATGCTGGCCCGTGCGGCGGACATGCTGGAGCGTCTCGACCTCACCCCCGGCGCGCTGCGCGCCGACCTGGCCGGCGCCCGGGTCGCCCCCCGCCGGGTGCACTCGGTGGCCGAGGTGCTCTCCCGGGCGGCCGACCTGTGCTGTGAGTCCTCCCGGCTGGTGCACGACAACGAGCGTCGTTGGCGCGTCTTCCGGCACCGGGTGGCGGAGGCGGCGCGGGCGATGGACGCCAGTGCCGCTCCGGCAGCGCAGGTGCCCCCGGACGACACGCCACGGGACGGGTAGTCCGGCGGCGCGGCCGCGGCCGGGTGACGGGACACGGACCGTCGGTCAGCGCGGCGGAGCCACCGGGGAGAGACGTGCCAGCCGGTCGAGCACCGCTGGGAGGACGGCGTCGAGGGCCTCGGTGAACAGCAGGTGGACGTCGGAGTCGACGACGAGCAGTTCCCTGCGCGGCGCGACGATCCGGTCGTAGACCAGCCGGGTGTAGGACAGCGGGAACAGCGGGTCGCCGCGACCGGCGACGACGGTGACCGGGCAGCGGATGCTCCCGTCGGCCAGGCCGGACAGGTCCGCGGCGACCAGGCTGGCCAGGAACCGCAGCGGATAGGCGCGCAGGCCCAGCGGGTCGGTGTGGAAGTAGTCGGCGTTCGCCGGGTCGCGTGTCACGCGGGCCATGTCGAGGTAGGCGTCGAACGGGACGGGCACCCGGGGCAGCAGCCGGCCACCGGTCCGGACCGCCGCGACCACCGCCGGGTACACCCGTGCCAGCCACCCGGGGAACCGGGTGATCCCGACCGTCGACGGCAACGACGGGTCCAGCACGTTGTGGGCGAACACCGCGTCGAGCCGCTCCCCGGCGGCGGCCAGCGCCATCGCCACGAGGCCGCCCTGGCTGGAGCCGATCACCGCGACCGGCCTGCCGGGGAACGCGGCACGGGTCCAGGCCACCGCGTCGCGGGCGTTGGTCACCAGGGTGGGGAACACGAGGGGCCGGCGCACCCGGGGGCTCTTGCCGTGGCCCTGGGAGTGGACGCCGACCGCGGCGATGCCGGCGCGGTCGAGCGCGTCGAGGAACTCCTCGTAGAACAGCGGGTGGGTCATGGTGCCGGGCAGGAAGACGACGGCCGGCCGGTCCGGCCGCCCGTTCCACACCGACAGCACCATCGGTGCCTCCGCCGACCGGAGGAGGACCTCCCGGTAGGCGTCGGGACGCTGGACGGCGTTGAGCCGGCGCTGGGCGGCCGTGCGCATCGGCGGATCCTCTCGGGGCTGCTGCGGCCGTGCCGGTGGCCGCCCGGGTCATCCCGTGGCGACGGCGAACCAGGTCTCCTCCTCGGCGAGGTGGAGCTGCAGCAGGGTGTGCAGCGCCGACAGGGTGGCCAGGAGGTCGCCCCGGCGCGCGGCGTCCATCCCGCCGCCCTCCTCCAGCGCACGGAGGTGGGCCTGCAGCCGGTCGGTCAGGCGGCCGATCTCGGCGTGCGACCGCTCCATGGAGGCCACCGCCTCGCCGGCCCCCCGGACCGCGGCCAGCTCCGGGACGAGCTCGGTCTGCTCGGCCTGCTCGTGCGGCAGGACCCGGTCGACGAGCGCGGTGCGGGCCCGGTGCAGCGCCCCGACGGCGTCCCGGGACGGCCCTTCCGCGAGGGCGTCGGCGGCGGACCGCAGCAACGGCAGGACCTCCCGGACCTCGTCGTGCTCGCCGGCGAAGCGGCGCACCAGCGCCCGGGTGCCCGGCTGCACGGCCCCGCCGCGGTCCCGCCTGCCGCGGAGGGCGCGCAGCGCGTTGAGGATGACCGCGACGTCGATGGCCTCCTGCAGCAGCGCCCCGAACGTGGGCGGGAGCAGCCCGACGGCGGCGAACGCCATGGCCACCAGGGACAGGCCCATCCCGGCGACCGCGCTCTGCACGGCGATCCGGCGGGCGCGGCGGGCGATCTCCATGGCGTCGGCGACCCGGTCGAGCCGGTCGGTGGTGAGCACCACGTCGGCGGCCTCGGAGGAGGCGGTGGCCCCGCGGGCGCCCATGGCGATCCCGACGGTCGCCGCCGCGAGCGCGGGGGCGTCGTTGAGCCCGTCGCCGACCATCACGGTCACGGCCCGCTCCTGCTCGGCGCGGACCGCGGCGACCTTGCTCGCCGGCGTCTGCTGGGCGCGCACCTCGTCGAGTCCGAGCACGGTGCCGACCTCCCGGGCCGGCTCGGGCCGGTCGCCGGTCAGCAGCACGAGCCGGCCGATCCCGGCGGAGCGCAGCCGCTGCAGGGTCAGCGCGGCGTCGGCCCGCAACGGATCCTTGAGCAGGAGCGCCCCGGCCGGTGCGCCGTCGACCTCCACCCAGACCAGCGCGCAGTTGTCGAGCCCGGCGCGGGCGACCGCCGTGCGACCCCAGGGGGCGTCCGGCTCGGCCTCCCGCTTGCCGACCCGCACGCGGCGGCCCTCGACGGTGGCGACGACACCGCGGCCGGGCTCCTCGTGCACGTCCCGGGGCAGTGCCGGCGCCAGGCCGCGCGCCCGGGCCTCGGCCACCACGGCCTCGGCGAGGACGTGCGGGGAGAGCTGGTCGGCCGAGGCGGCCAACCGCAGCACCTCCGGGGCCGGCCAGCCCGGCGCGGTCAGCACCTCGGTCACCGCCGGGCGGCCGGCGGTCAGCGTGCCGGTCTTGTCCAGCAGCATCGTCTCGGCCAGCCCCAGGTTCTCCAGCGCGCCGCCGCTGCGGACCACGACGCCGAGGCGGGAGGTCCGCGACAGGCCGGAGACGATGGCGACCGGCGCCGCCAGCAGCAGCGGGCAGGGCGTGGCGACCACGAGCACCGCGACGGCGCGCTCGATCGACGCGCTCACCAGCCAGGCCAGTCCGGCGACGGCGAGCGACAGCGGCAGGAACCAGGCGGCGAACCGGTCGGCCAGCCGGACGACCGGGGCGTTCCCGGCACCGGCCTGCTGGACCAGCGCGACGATGCCGGCGTAGGTGCTCTGCGCCGCCGGCACCGTGCAGCGCACCTCGAAGGCGCCGCCGGCGTCGAGCGTGCCGCTGCGCACGGTGTCCCCGACGGCCCGTTCGACCAGCTCGGGCTCTCCGGTCAGCGCCGACTCGTCCAGCACCGCCGGGCCGCCCTCCACCAGCCCGTCGACCGGGACCACCTCGCCAGGGCCGACCACCACGAGGTCCCCGACCGCGACCTCGTCGACGGGGACCTCCGTGACGACGTCGCCGACCCGGCGGCGCGCCGTCCGCGGCGCCCGCTCCAGCAGCGCCCGCAGGTCCCGGGTCGCCCGCCGCTGCGCGGCGGCGTCCAGCGCCCGCCCGGTCGCGAGCATCACCGCGATGAGCGCGCCGGCCAGGTACTCGCCCACGACCAGGGTGCCGAGGAGCGCGAGCAGGGCGATCAGGTCCACCCCGAGGGTCCGCCGCAGCAGCGCGGCCACCATCCACCCGGCCGCCGGGACCAGCGCGACCAGCGTGGCAGCGGCCCACAGCGCGTCGTCCCACCCGTCGGCGCCGACCGCCCAGGCCAGGCCGCCCGCCGCGAGCAACCCCAGCGTCACCACCAGCAGCGCCGGCTCCAGCCACCGCCGCAGCCGCGACAGCGGCCCGGGGCGGCGGGAACGGCGGGACGGGACCTCGACGACGGACACGCGCGTCACCCTCCCGGTGGCGGCCGGCGGGTCCCGGCCGGTACCGACACTCGCCGTCCCGGGTGGCGGGGACCATCGGCGCGGGACCCGGACCAGGAGGGCCCAACGGCTCTCCCTGACGGCGACCGGGGACCGGTGCACTGCTCGGATGACGACCGGCGCCACGGCCGGAGCCGGCGTCCGGGGTCTCCGGCTGCCCCGGACGGCCGGCCGGGCGCCCGTCTACCGGCACCCGGGGGACCTGCTGCGCGTCGGGCTGGGGCTCGCGCTGCTGGGGCTCACGGTCCTGGTCGCCCGCCGGGGCGAGCTGAGCGTCTTCGAGGCCGACGTCTTCCGGCTGGTCAACGACCTGCCCGCGCTGGTGCACGGGCCGGTGTGGGTGGTGATGCAGCTCGGCAACGGGCTGGCGGCGGTGGTGACGGCCGCCGTCGCGGCCCTGCTGCGGCAGGTCCGGATGGCCCGGGACCTGCTGGTGTCCGCCGTCCTCGCCGGGCAGGCCGCGACCCTGCTCAAGGACGTCGTCGGCCGGGAGCGGCCCGGGGGTCTGGCGGTGGGCGAGGTGCTGCACGGCGGCGCGCTCGGCGGCCACGGGTTCGTCTCGGGGCACTCGGCGGTCGCCGCGGCCCTCGCCACCGCCGTGGCGCCGTACCTGTCCCGGCGGTGGCGGCGGGCCGCCTGGGCGCTGGCGCTGGCGGTCGCGCTGGCCCGCCTCTACGTCGGGGCGCACCTGCCGCTCGACGTCGTCGGCGGCCTGCTCGTGGGGTGGGTCAGCGGCTCGCTGGTGCACTACGCCTTCGGCGTGCCGCGGCGGCGGCCCGAGACCGCCCGGGTGGCCCGGCTCCTCGACCGGTTCGGCCTGCCGGTGCGCGACCTGCGGCCCGCGGAGGTGGCGGCCCGGAGCTCGCACCCCTTCACCGCCACCGGCCCCGGGGACCGGCCGCTGTTCGTCAAGGTGCTCGACCCCGATCCCCTCGACCGCGACTGGCTGTACCGGGCGGCCCGGCTGCTCGTCGTCGGGGACGTCCGGGACGCCGATGCCCTCGCCCCGCTGGCGCAGCAGGCGGCCGACGAGGGCGTCGCCATGATGAGCGCCCGCGAGCGGGGGGTCCGGGTCCCCGGCATGGTGCTGGCCCGCGGCACCGGCGGCTGGGCCCTCGTCGTGCAGGACCGGGTCGACGCCCGCCCCCTGGAGGGCCTCCCGCCCGGGGAGGTCACCGCCGGGCTGCTGGAGCGCGTGTGGGCCCAGGTCGCCCTGCTCCACGCGGCGCGCCTCGCGCACCGCGACCTCGTGGCCTCCAGCGTGCTCGTCGCCGCCTCCGGCGAGGTGTGGGTCGTGGACTTCGGCAACGCCGTCACCGGCGCCGACGACGAGACCCTCGGCCGGGACGTCGCCGAGCTGATGGCCTCCCTGGCACTGCGCGTGGACCCCGGCACGGTCGTGGACACCGCGATCGGGACGCTCGGGCCCGGCGTCGTCGCGGCCGCACTCCCCGGCCTGGAGCCCCTCGCCCTCTCCGCGGCCACCCGTGCCGGACTGCGCGCCGACCCGGCCCGCCTCCCGCGGCTGCGCCGCGTGGCCCACTCCCGGCTGGGCCTGCCCGACCCCGACCGCCCCCGCCTGCCACCCGCGGGCCCCCTGGCGTGGGTGCTCGTCGCCGCCGGCACCGCCACCGTCTTCGTCGGGCTGGAGTGGGTCGCCGGGGTCACCGGGGTGCTCGCCGAGGTGGAGCTCCAGGGCTGGCGCTGGCTCGGCGGCGCGCTCGCGCTCGCCGTCGCCGCCCGCGCGGCGGCGGCGGCCGCGGCCCGGGCCGCGGTCGACCGCCGGCTGGCCGTCGGCCGCAGCTACGTCGCCGCGCTGGTCACCGACGGGGCGGCGTTGGTCCACGGCCGTGCCGGAGCCCGGGTCGTCGCCGGCCGGTACCTGGAGCGGGCCGGCATCCCGCCCGGGACCGCCGCCCGGGCGCCCGACCGCGTCCGGGCCGGCGCCGTGCTCGGCGCGGCGGTCGTGGCGACCGCGGCGGTCGCCGGCGCAGTCGCCGACGGGCGGCTCACGAGCTGGCGGACGCCCCCCTCCTGGCTCCCGCTGCTCCTCGTCGGCGCGGCGGCCTGCCTGGCGACCTGGACCGGTCAGGCGCTCGCCCGGCATCCCGGTCCACTGCCCGTCGGGGCGGAGCAGTCCCCGGACCTGCGGCCGGGCGCCGCGCGAGCGGCGACGGTCGTCGGCTGGTCCGCCGCGGCGGTCGCGCTCGAGACCGCCGCCCTCGTCGCCGCGCTGCACGGCGTCGGCGGGCACGTGCCGATCCTGGTGACCGCAGCCGTGTACGCGGCGCTCCGCCTCGGCTGGGCCGTGCTGCCGTGGCTCGGCGCTCCCGGCATCGCCGAGGTCTCCCTGGTCCTGGCGCTCACCGCGTCCGGCGAGCGGCTCGCGCAGGCCTGTGCGGGCGTCCTGTTCTTCCGCCTGCTGACCTGCTGGGTCCCGGCGCTGACCGGGTCGTTCGCCGCCGCGCGCTTCGAGCAGCGGCTGTTCCTGTGATCGCGCGGTCCCGCGGCTCGCGCCCGGGGCCGGAGCCGGCCCCGGGCGGGGGTGCCTCAGACCCGCGTCGTCCGGCGGCCCACGGTGGCCTGCACCGGGCCGAGGGCGATGGCCAGGCCGATCGCGGCGCTGATCGCGTGCAGCCAGTTGTCCGCCGCGTTGATCCCCAGGAAGTCCCACGTCTCCCCGACGGCGAACAGCCCGTACACGAAGGCGGCGCCGTAGCCGACGGCGAGCAGCCAGCCGTAGGTGCGCGCGAGGGCGAGGGAGCGGGCCAGGGCGAGTCCGGCGACGCCGATGGCCAGGTGGACCAGGTTGTGCAGCGGGTTGACCTCGAAGCCGAGCAGCTCGTCGCCGGTGTGGGCGGCGAAGTCCTCGAAGCCGGTGACGAAGTAGCCGGCGACGCCGGCGACCGTGTAGACGGCACCGACGACCAGGGCGGTGACCTGCGGCCACGTCCAGGCCCCGGGGGTGCCGACGGTGCGGTCTCGTGCGGACATGGGGTGCCTCCTCGGGGAACGTCCGCGGTGAGGGCCCCAGTGCGCCGCCGTGCGCGGGAGTGCGCCAGAGCAGCAGGTCACCGAGGGGCGGGACCTGGGTCGGCGGACGGTGGTGCCGGAGGTCCCCGTCGTCCGACGGAGGTGACCGACGGCCCCGGTCCCCGGTGCCGTCCGGCAGCGGCCGGAGGTGTTCCGGTTCGCCATCGTCGGCAGCGGAACCCGGCGAGAGGAGCCGACCATGCACCGCACCGGGCCCGAGAGGACGGCGTCCGCACGGGGCCCCCGGACCCTGGCCGCCGTGCTGCTCCTCGGGGGACTGCTCGCCGGCTGCGGCGGGGGTGACGGGGACGGCGACGGCGGCGCCACCGCGACGGCGTCGCCGTCCCCCACCTCGCCGTCGCCCTCGCCCTCGCCGGACGGTGCCGACGGCGAGCAGGACGACGGTGGTCAGGACGACGGTGGTCAGGACGACGGGGCGCCGCAGCCGCCGTTCCCCGCGGACACCGCACCGGACACGGAGGAGGCGTCGGCCGACGCCTCCGGCAACGTCACCGCGATCCGCATCGGCCGCCACGACGGCTTCGACCGGGTCGTGTTCGAGTTCGGCGGCACCGGGACGCCCGGGTGGGACGTGCGCTACACCGACGACCCGTCCCGGCAGGGCAGCGGCGAGCCCGTCGAGCTGGCGGGGGACGCCACGCTCCAGGTCACGGTGACCGGGGTCGGGTACCCGCCCGACACCGGGGTCGACGAGTACGCGGGACCGCGGCGCCTCGCCGCCCGGGACACGGAGGTCGTCACGGAGGTGTACTTCGACGGGACCTTCGAGGGCGTCACGGCGGCCCTGGTGGGCACGGAGTCGGAGGCGCCGTTCCGCGTCCACCTGCTCGAGGACCCGGCGCGGATCGTCCTCGAGGTCGCCGACGCGCCCTGACCGCCGGGCGCGGTCAGGGCGGTGACGTCGACGCCGGCGGCGTCGCCGGCCGGCCCGTCGCAGGCGGTGAGGACCCCGAGCGCGCGGGCGGTCGCGCACGCCGACTGCTGCCGCTTCTGCCCGGCCGACAGGAACGTCAGCCCGTGGCGGACCGACCGGGGGGTGACCCGGCCGTGGTCACCGACGGCGGAGGCGGCCAGGCAGGCCGGCAGCTCCGCGAGCGCCCGGCGGTCCGGGTCGCCGGCCGGCGCGCCGCGCCACAGGGCCGGGCAGCCGGCCAGGGCGTCGAGCACGGTGAGCGCGCTGTACCAGGTCGGAGGCCGGCTGCCGGTCGTGAACCGGCGGCCGAGCCCGGCCCTGCGGGGTGTCGGCGAGGTCCCGGCCCATCCGGCCCGCCCGTCGTCCCCCCGCCCGGAGCGGACCAGCACCTCGGTGACGGCGTGGCTGTCGCACAGCAGCTCCCCCCGGACGGGCGGGTCGCCGTGCCGGAGGGCGGTGTACGACGGGAAGCGGCCGCTGGGCTCCTGGTGGGCGAGCATCCGGTCGAGCAGGTGCTCCACCCGTGGGTCGTCGCGGGCGCCCACGCCCCGCTCGGCGAGCAGCAGCCGGTCGGGGGCGAACCGGGGGCTGTCGTGACCGGAGAACGACTCGCCGGCCTCCCAGTCGGGCTGCCGGTCCAGCAGGTCCCGCGTCGCCGGGTCGGTCAGGGACGCGTCGTGCGCCGCCCGCACCTGCGGGTCCTCCGGCGGGGGCCCGAGCACGGCGGTGAGCACGTGCCGGCGGGCGGCGGGGTCGTCCGAGGTGAGCAGCCACGGGAGCGGGTCCCCATCGAGCAGCGCCGTCCACGGCGTCGGGTCCACCCGGCCGGTCCACGGACCCCGGGGACCCACGACGAGAGGCGCAGGTCCCCGTCCGGCGGGGCCGGCCGGCGGTCAGCCGGGCGGCAGCTGCCCGGTGACCGTGCCCCCGTCCACGACGAACTCCGACCCGGTGGAGAAGCTGCTGTCGTCGCAGGCGAGGAAGACCACGAGCGCGGCGACCTCCGCGGGCTCACCCATGCGCGGGATCGGCATGACGGCGAGCATCCGGTCGCGCATGGCCTCCTGCACCGGGTCGAGCGACTCGGTCATCGGCGTGCGGATGGGACCGGGGTGCACCGAGTTGACCCGGATGCCGTCCCGGGCGAGCTCCAGCGCCGCGGCCTTGGTCAGGCCGCGCACGCCCCACTTGCTGGCCACGTAGGCGGACAGCGCGGCGTAGGCCTCCAGCCCGGCGGTGGAGGAGATGTTGACGATCGAGCCGCCGCCGGCCCGCCGCAGGGACGGGATCGCCGCCTGCGTGCCCAGGAAGACGCCGGTCAGGTTCACGTCCAGCACGGTCTGCCAGACCGCCGGGTCGAGGTCGGCGATCGCGCCCCAGCGCACGATGCCGGCGTTGTTGACCAGCACCCCCACCGGCCCGAAGGCGGACTCCGCCGCGGCGACCGCCGCCCGCCACTGGCCGGCGTCGGTCACGTCCAGGTGCACCGCGCGCGCCCGGTCCTCGCCCAGCTCGGAGACGACCTTGGCCGCGTCGTCGTCGAGGACGTCTCCGACGACCACACGGCCGCCCTCGGCCACGACCGCCCGGGCGACGGCCGCGCCGATGCCCCGCGCGCCGCCGCTGACCAGCGCCGTCCTGTCGTCGAGCCTCCCCATGACCCCTCCTCGGTCCGGATCGCGTCAGCCGTGCGCCACCAGGTGCCCCACCAGCCCCCCGACGGTGGCCACCTCGTCGTAGGCGTCCTCGGGGACGTCGACCCCCGTGCGCCGGGCGATGGTCTCGAGCACCCGCAGGAAGTCCATCGAGTCCAGCTCCAGGTCCTGCCGGAGCCGGGCCCCTCCCGCGAGGTCCGCGGGGTCGACGTCGGGGGCGATCTCCCCGACGGCGGCGCGGACGGCGTCCCACGCGTCCTGCTCGGTCACAGTTCCTCCGGTCGCTGCAGCAGCTCGGCGATGCGGTCGAGGAAGCGGCCGCCGCGCAGCCCGTCGCTCACCCGGTGGTCGGCCGACAGGGTGGCGGTGACCGCCGGCCGGACACCGAGCAGCCCGTTCTCGGCGAACGGCTGCTCGACCACCCGGCCGAGGCCGACCAGCGCCACCTGCGGCGGGTGGATGACCCCGAAGACGCTCTCGACGCCGAGCTCGCCCAGGTTGGTCACCGTGAGCGTCGCCTCGGTCATCTCCGCGCGGGTCAGCCGCCCGGACCGGGCCCGGGTGACGAGGTCCCGCAGCCGTTCCATGACCTCGTCGACCGGCAGGGTGCCGGCGTCGTGGAGGGCGGGCGCGACCAGACCGCCCCCGCGGAGGGCCACCGCGACGGCCAGGTGGACGGCGGCGCTCGGACGGAACTCGCCGTCCTCGTGGAAGCCGTTCACCTCCGGGACGTCCCGCGCGGCCCGCGCGGTGGCCGTCAGCAGGACGGCGGCGGGGACCAGCCGTCGGGTCACCGGCCGGCCGGCGTTGACCGACTGCAGCCACGCCGTCGCCCGGCGCAGGTCGATCGTCGTGCTCAGGTAGTAGTGCGGGATCGTCTGCTTCGACCGGGTCATCAGGGCGCCGATGGCCCGGCGCATGCCGGCGGTCCGCTCCGCCGCGCCCGCCGGCGCCGCCGCGGGGCCGGTCTCCGCCGCAGCGGCGGGGGGGACGGTCGTCGGGGCAGCCGCGCGGCGCACGTCGGCCTCGGTGACCGCGCCGCCGGGGCCTGTCCCCGGGACCGCGGCCGTGTCGATCCCCGCCTCGGCGGCGAGCCGGCGGGCCCGGGGCGAGGAGCGGACGCGGGAGGGCCCCGGGGTCGGCGCGGGGACCGGCTCCGGCGCAGGGACCGGCTCCGGCGCGGGGTGGGCCGGCGCCGCGGCCGCGGCCGCTCGCTCGACGTCGGCTCGGGTGAGCGCCCCGCCGCGACCCGTGCCGTGCAGCTCCGTCAGGTCCACCCCGAGCCGGTGGGCGAGGTGGCGGACCGGCGGCGTCGCGAACCGCGGCTCCCCGGCGGGGGTGAGCGGTGGTGCCGGGGCGGGGAACGGCTCGGGGGCCGGGGTGGGCTCCGGCGGCGGCACGGGCTGCGGCGGAGGTGTGGGCTCGGGCGGCGGGGCCGGCTCGGGGGGCGGCGTGGGTACCGGCGGCGGGACCGGTGACGGCGGGACGGGTGGGACCGTCGCCGCCGGGGCCTCGGAGATCACTGCCAGCGGGGTGCCGACCGGGACGTCGGCGCCGACGTCGACGAGCAGCTCGGCGACGACGCCGTCGGTGAAGGACTCGACGTCCATCAGCGCCTTGTCGGTGTCGACGGTGGCCAGGACGTCCCCGCGGTGCACGACGTCACCGGGCTTGACCAGCCACTCGACGACCCGGCCGTGGTCCATGTCGGCGCCGAGGGAGGGCATGCGGAACTCAGCCATCGCCGCGCACCACCTGCCGGGCGGCGGTCACCACGCGTTCCGCGGAGGGCAGCGCGGCCAGCTCCAGGTGCCGCGCGTAGGGCATCGGCACCTCGGCGCTGCACACCCGGGCGACCGGGGCGTCGAGGTCGTAGAAGTGCTCCTCGGTGATCCGCGCGCTGACCTCGGCGGAGAGGCTGCCGCTGCGCCAGCCCTCGTCGACGACGACCGCCCGGTGGGTGCGGGCCACGGTGGCCGCGAGGGCGGCGTCGTCGAGGGGGCGCAGCGTGCGCAGGTCGAGCACCTCCGCGTCGATGCCCTCGGCGGCGAGCCGGTCGGCGGCCTCCAGCACCAGCGGCAGCGTGCCGCCGTAGGTGACCAGCGAGACGTCCGTGCCGGGACGGCGGACCGCGGCGGTGTCGATGTCGACCGGTCCGGCGTCGTCGTCGAGCTCTCCCTGGGTGTTGTAGAGGGCGGCGTGCTCGAAGACCAGCACGGGGTCGGGGTCCTGCAGCGCGGTCCACAGCATGCCGCGGGCGTCCTCGAGGGTGGCGGGGGCGACGATGCGCAGGCCGGGGACGTGCGCGTACCAGCCCTCCAGGCTGTGCGAGTGCTGGGCCGCCAGCTGCCGGCCGGCTCCCGTGGTCATCCGGATGACGAGCGGCACGTTGTACTGCCCGCCGGACATGTGCAGCAGGGTCGCGGCGTTGTTCACGATCTGGTCCAGCGCCAGCAGGCTGAAGTTGACCGTCATGATCTCGACGACCGGCCGCATGCCGCCCAGCGCGGCGCCGATGCCGGCCCCGGTGAACGCCGACTCCGACAGCGGCGTGTCGCGGATCCGCTCGGGCCCGAACTCCTCGAGCAGGCCCAGGCTGACGGCGAAGCAGCCGCCGTAGCGCCCGACGTCCTCGCCCATGAGGAACACGCGGTCGTCGCGCTGCAGGGCCTCCCGCAGCGCCGCCCGCACCGCCTCGCGGTAGCTGGTCTTCACCCCGCACCCCGCTCGCTGTAGACGAACCGGGTGAGCTCCTCCACCGCCTCGGGCGTCCCCGCTTCGGCGGCGGCCACGGCGTCGGCGATCTCCGCGTCGACCTCCCGCTGCACCGCCGTCCACGCCTCGTCCGGGAGCCGGCCGTCGGCCTGCAGGGCGGCGCGCAGCGCCGGGATCGGGTCCCGCTCGACCCACCGCGCGACCTCCGCCCGGTCGCGGTACCGCTCGGGGTCGAACATCGAGTGCGCCCTGAAGCGGTAGGTGCGCAGCTCCAGGAAGTGCGGCCCGCCGCCGGAGCGGACGGCGTCGACCGCGCGCCGGGCGGCCTCGGCGACGGCCAGGGCGTCCATGCCGTCGACGCCCCACGCCGGGATCTCGTAGCCGGCCGCCTTGAGGGCGATGTCGGTCTGCGACTCGGTCAGCGCCAGCGCCGAGCCCATCGCGTAGAGGTTGTTCTCGCAGCAGAACAGCACCGGCAGCTGCCACAGCGCGGCGAGGTTGAGGCTCTCGTGGAACTCGCCCTCGGCCGCCGCGCCCTCCCCGAAGAAGCAGGCGGTGACCCGGCGCCGGCCCTGCATCCGGTCGGCCAGGGCCAGCCCGACGGCCAGCGGCAGGCCGCCGGCCACGATCGCGTTGCCGCCGTAGAAGCGGGTGGCGGCGTGGAACAGGTGCATCGACCCGCCCCGGCCGCGGCAGCAGCCCTCCTGGACGCCGAACATCTCGGCGAGGATCGAGGCCGCCGGCACCCCGCGCAGCAGGGCGTGGCCGTGCTCCCGGTAGGTGGCGACCACGGCGTCGTCGGGCCCGAGGGCGGCCATGACCCCGGCGGCGACGGCCTCCTCGCCGATCTGCACGTGCAGGAAGCCGCGGATGCGGCCGGCGCTGTAGAGCTCGACGCAGGTCTCCTCCAGCCGCCGGACCCGCAGCATCTGCCGGAGCAGGGTCGCGGCCGGGTCGGGCCGCTGCCCGGTCACCGGCCGGTCTCCAGGGTGGACAGGTCACCCTCGGGCAGCCCGAGCTCGCGGGCCCGGAGCAGGCGACGGAGGACCTTGCCGCTCCTGGTCCGGGGGAGGGTCGTGGTGAAGGTGATCTGCCGCGGCGCGACCGCCGGTCCCAGCCGCCGGCGGGCGAAGGCGAGGACGTCCAGGCGCAGTCCCTCGCTCGGCTCGTGCCCGGGCCGGAGCAGCACGAACGCCTTGACCAGCTGGCCGGCCACCGGGTCGGGCACGCCGATGACCCCGGCCTCGGCGACCGCGGGGTGCTCCATGAGCAGGCTCTCGACCTCGAACGGGCCGATGAGGTGTCCGGAGGACTTGATGACGTCGTCGCCGCGGCCGACGAACCAGTAGTAGCCGTCGGCGTCCCGGCGGACCAGGTCCCCGGTGAGGTACCAGCCGCCGGCGAAGCACCGCCGGTAGCGCTCCTGCTCGTGCAGGTAGCCGCGGAACATCGACGGCCAGCCCGGCCGCAGCGCCAGCTCGCCCTCGACGTCGGGGTCGGTGACCAGCACCGCGGCGCCGTCCCGCACGACGGGCCGGTCCTCGTCGTCCCGGGCCACGACCGCCGCCTGCACCCCGGGGAGCGGGCGGCCCATGGAGCCGGGCCGGATCTCGGTGGCGGCCAGGTTGGCGATCATGATCCCGCCGGTCTCGGTCTGCCACCAGGTGTCGTGCACCGGCAGGCCCCACGCCTCCTGGCCCCACACCACCACCTCGGGGTTCAGTGGCTCCCCGACGCTGGCGACCAGGCGCAGCGCCGACAGGTCGTGCCGCCGGGCGCGCGCGGAGCCGGCCCGCATGAGCATGCGCAGGGCGGTCGGGGCGGTGTACCAGACGGTGACCCGCTGCTCGGCGAGGATGCGGTACCAGCGGTCGGGGTCCATCTCCTCCTCGTCGACCACCACGGTGACGCCGTGCACCAGCGGGGCGACGACCCCGTAGGACATCCCGGTCACCCAGCCCGGGTCGGCGGTGCACCAGAAGACGTCGCCCGGGTGCAGGTCCAGGGCGTACAGGCCGGTCGCGTGGTGCGCGACCACGGCCTCGTGCACGTGCACCGCGCCCTTGGGGGCGCCGGTCGTCCCGCTGGTGAAGTGCAGCAGCGCCATGTCCTCCGGCTGCGTGGGCTCGACCCCGGGGGTGGGCCGGGCCCGGTCGAGCAGCGCGGCGAGGTCCAGCGTGCCGGGCTCGGGCCGGCCACCGGCGTCGACGAGCAGGACCGAGCGCAGCTCGGTCAGCGCGCCGCGGACGGGGGCCACCTTGCGGAGGTACAGCGCCCGCGTGGTGACCAGCACCCGCCCCTGCGCGAGGTGCAGCCGCTGGCGCACCGGCTCGGGACCGAACGCGGAGAACAGCGCGCAGAAGACGCTGCCGGCGCGCAGCGTGCCGAGCGCGCCCACGTACAGCTCCGGGCACCGGCCGAGGAGCGAGAAGACCCGGTCCCCGCGCCCGACGCCGAGGTCCCGCAGCACCGTGGCGAAGCGCGCGGACCGGTCGTCGAGCTGCGCGTAGGTCCACGACCGCGTGCTGCCGTCGGCGGCGACGAAGCGCAGCGCCTCGGTGTGCGCCCGCGGTCCGGCCGCGTGCCGGACCACCGCCTCGTGGGCGATGTTGAGGCGACCCCCGGGCAGCCCGTCCAGCGCCTGCCGGGCCCGGTCCCAGGTGAAGGCGGCGCAGGTCGCGTCGTAGTCGAGGAGGTTCGGCGGCACCGCCGCGTGCGCGGGGTCCTTGGTGATCACGGGCCAGCGGGTCGTGATCCCGGCATCGGTGGTCACCGCCCCATCGGACTCCCGGCGCCGGGACCGTCGACAGGGTCGGAGGTCGGGGGAGGGGACGGTCGTGCGGCCCTCCGCGACGGGTCACACCCCCGCGGACTCCCCGGTGTGCTGCCGGCCGGGCTGCAGCGTCGCGTCGGGTCCGGGGTGGACCAGACCGGTGCGGCCGTCGTCGAGCCAGCGGACCAGGTAGGGCGGGCTGCCGTCGGCGTGGGGGACCGCGAGGACCAGGCCCCGGCGGTGGCCGTCGTCCAGCCGCCGGCCGTGCACGACCAGCCAGTCGCCCACCTGCGCTCGCACGGTCGCCTCCCCGGTGCCCGGCCGGGCGGCCCGTGGCTCGGGTCCGGCGGACCGCCCGGGACGTCAGCGTGGACCCGGGGGGACGGCGACGGCCACGGCCGCCCGGCCCCCGTGGGCACGGACCTCCGTCCCGGCGACCGCCGCCCTCGGTCACTGTCCGGCGCACCCGGCGGCCGGGACCCTGCTGGGCACCCGGGGGGCCTGCGGCGGGAGCGGGGATGCTGGTCACCGACCTCTACGAGCTGACCATGGCCGCCGGCTACCTGCGCCGGCGGATGACCGCGACGGCGACGTTCCGGCTGTTCGTCCGGCGGCTGCCGCCCGGCCGCGGCTTCCTGGTGGCCGCCGGTGTCGAGGACGCGGTCGCCCGCCTCCTCGGGTTCGAGGTGACCGGGGAGGACGTCGACTGGCTGCGCGGCCGCGGGTGGCCGCCGGAGCTGGCCGGGCCACTGCAGGGGCTGCGCTTCACCGGCGACGTCGACGCCGTCCCGGAGGGCACCGTGGTGCTGGCCGGGGAACCGCTGCTCGAGGTGACCGCGCCGCTCCCCGAGGCGCAGGTGCTCGAGACGACGCTGCTCAACGCCGTCACCTACCAGACCGCGCTGACCGCCGCCGCGGCGCGCTGCGTGCTGGCCGCCCGGGGGCGCCCGGTCGTCGACTTCGCGCTGCGGCGCACCCACGGCGTCGAGGCCGGACTGGCCGCGGCCCGCGCCGGCGCCGTCGCCGGCTTCGCCGCGACCAGCGACGTCGCGGCCGCGCAGCGGTACGGGCTCGCCGCGACCGGCACCATGGCCCACTCCTTCGTCCAGGCCTTCCCCGACGAGCGGACCGCGTTCACCGCCTTCGCCGAGGACTTCCCGGCCGCGCCGACCTTCCTCGTCGACACCTACGACCCGGTCCGCGGTCTGGGGGCGGCGATCGAGGTCGTGCGGCAGCGGGGCCTGGGCGAGGTCGCCGCCGTCCGCCTGGACAGCGGCGACCTGGGCGCGGAGGCACGGCGGGCCCGCGCGCTGCTCGACGCGGCCGGGTTGCCCCGGGTGCGGATCGTGGTGAGCGGCGGGCTCGACGCCGAGGGGATCGACGCGCTCGAGCGCGCGGGCGCACCGGTCGACGTCTACGCCGTCGGCACGCGCGTCGGGACGTCGGCCGACGCCCCGCTGCTGGACTCGGCGTACAAGCTGGTCGAGCACGACGGCCGGCCGGTCACCAAGCTGTCCCCGGGCAAGGGGTACGCGCCGGGGCGCACCCAGGTGTGGCGGCTGCCCGACGGGTCGGGAGTCCTCACGGCACGCGACGAGGACGGCCCGCCCGGCGGCCGTCCCCTCCTGGTGCCCGTGGTCCGGGACGGGCTGCCGATCGAGCCGGCCGGCGGCCTCGCCGCCGCGCGCCGGCGCTGCGCGGCCGGGTTGATGGCGCTGCCCGCCGCCGCCCGCCGGATCGACGCGCCCCGGGCCCCGGTCAGCGTGCCCGGGCCCCGGCTGCTGGCCCTGCACGAGGCGACCGTGGCCGGGCTGTCCGGGGACCCGGCGGCCGGGGCTCCGGCGCAGCGGGTCGGCGCGGGAGCAGGGCCGCCCCGGGCGCGACCGGCGGGGCCGCGAACGGCGACCGCTCGATCGCCCGGGTGACGCCCAGGGGCGAGACCACGCCGCCGAGGAGACCACGCCGCCGAGGAGACCACGCCGACGAGGTGTCCCTGACGGGCCCCTGCGGGGACCCTGCCCGCGGGGCGCGCCCGGCAGCGGGGTCGACGGGGCCGGGGACCGCGCCGGGGAGCCGCCGGAGGGCACGGCAGGCCGTTCGCAGCCGCCGGGCGGGACGAAGGCCCGTGGGCGCCGCCTGCCCGGCGCACCCACCCTCGACGGAGGACGGCCGACGAGGGGCGGTGCCGGCGGTGGACCTGGAGACGATGGCCCGGACGGCGCGGACGCTGGTGGCCCCCGGCAGGGGCATCCTCGCCGCGGACGAGAGCACGCCCACGATGGCGCGGCGCCTGGCCGCGGTCGGCGTCGCGTCCACCGAGGAGCGGCGCCGGGGGTACCGGCAGCTGCTGTTCACGACCGAGGGGATCGCCGAGGCGATCAGCGGGGTGATCCTGTTCGACGAGACGATCCGCCAGCGCGCCGACGACGGCACCCCGCTGGTCGAGGTCCTGCGCCGGGCCGGCGTGGTCCCCGGCATCAAGGTCGACCGCGGGACGGTGCCGCTGGCCGGCTTCCCCGGCGAGGTGGTCACCGAGGGGCTGGACGGGCTGCGGGTCCGGCTGGACGAGTACGCCGAGCTCGGCGCGCGGTTCGCCAAGTGGCGGGCGGTGGTCCGGATCGGGGAGGGCCGGCCGACGGCGACCTGCCTGGAGGCGAACGCCGCCGCCCTGGCCCGGTACGCGGCGCTGGCCCAGGAGGCCGGCCTGGTGCCGATCGTCGAGCCCGAGGTGCTCATGGACGGCGGGCACGACCTCGAGTGCTGCGCGGAGGTCACGGTCGCCGCCCTGCGGGCGGTGTACGACCAGCTGGCCCGCCACCGCGTGGTCCTGGAGGCGAGCCTGCTCAAGCCGAACATGGTGCTGCCGGGGGAGGACTGCCCGTACCGGGCCGGCCCGGAGGAGGTCGCCGACGCCACGATCGGCGCGCTGCGGCAGGCCGTCCCCGCGGCGGTGCCCGGGATCGTCTTCCTCTCCGGCGGCCAGTCCGAGGAGCAGGCGACCCTCCACCTGGACGCGATCAACCGGCGCGCGCCGCAGCCGTGGGAGCTGTCCTTCTCCTTCGGCCGGGCGCTGCAGGCCCCGGTGCTGCGCGCCTGGGCCGGCGACGACGCCCACCGCGACGCCGCCCAGGCCGCCCTCCGGCACCGCGCGGCGATGAACGGCGCCGCCCGCCGCGGCGGTTACCGCCCCGAGCTCGAACAGCCCGTGCCCGCGGGCGCCTGACCCCTCCCGGCCATGCGGTGGCAGCGCGCTCCCTTCGCCGACCGGACCGACGCCGGCCGGCGGCTCGCACCGCGGCTGGAGCACCTGCGCGGCCGGGACGTCGTGGTGCTGGGCCTGCCCCGGGGCGGGGTGCCGGTCGCCGCGGAGGTGGCCCGGCACCTGCACGCGCCGCTCGACGTGCTCGTCGTCCGCAAGCTCGGCGTGCCCGCCCGGCCCGAGCTGGCGATGGGCGCCGTGGGGGAGGGCGGCGTGGAGGTGCTCAACGACGACGTCCTCGCCCGCGCCGGGGTGGGCCCGGCGGAGCTGGCGGCGGTCGAGCGGCGGGAGCGCGCGGAGGTCGGGCAGCGCGCGGTGCGGTTCCGCGGGGACCGGTCGCCGGTGCCGCTCACCGGCCGGACCGCGGTCGTGGTGGACGACGGCGTCGCCACCGGCGCCACCGCGCGGGCCGCCTGCCGGATCGCCCGCGCGCACGGCGCGGCGCGGGTGGTGCTCGCGGTGCCGGCGTGCTCCCCGTCCACCGCCGAGCGGCTGCGCCGGGAGGTGGACGAGCTGGTGGTCCTGACGACCCCGGCGGACTTCGTCGCGGTCGGGCAGGTCTACGACGACTTCCGGGCCGTTCCCGACGACGAGGTGGTGGCCCTGCTGCGCCGGATCGCCCTGCGGGACGAGGAGGTCGAGGTGGCCGCGGGGACCGTCCGGCTGGCCGGCCGGCTCTCCGTCCCCGAGCACCCGCTCGGCCTGGTCGTGTTCGTGCACGGCAGCGGCAGCAGCCGGCACAGTCCCCGGAACCGGTACGTCGCCGGGGTGCTGCAGGAGGCCGGCCTGGCGACCCTGCTGTTCGACCTGCTCACCCCCGCCGAGGAGGCGCACCGGGCGAACGTCTTCGACGTCGGCCTGCTCGCCGGGCGGCTGGCGCAGGTCCTCGCCTGGCTGCGCGAGCGGCCGGGGTCCCGGTCGCTGCCGGTGGGCCTGTTCGGCGCCAGCACCGGCGCCGCGGCGGCACTGTGGGCGGCCGCGGACCCCGGCGTCGACGTCGCCGCGGTGGTGTCGCGCGGCGGGCGGCCCGACCTGGCCGGCCCGCGGCTGGGCGAGGTCCGGGCCCCCACGCTGCTCGTCGTCGGGAGCCGGGACACCGTCGTGCTCGAGCTGAACGCGCGGGCGGCGCGCCGGCTGCGCTGCGAGCACCACCTCGCCGTCGTGCCCGGCGCGACCCACCTGTTCGAGGAGCCGGGCACGCTCGAGGCCGCGGCGCACCTGGCGCGCGAGTGGTTCGTCGCCCACCTCGCCCGTGCCGCGCAGCCCAGCGGGTGAGCGGCGGTCCGGGAGGGGCGCCGCCCGTGACGGGCAGCCGGCGTCGCCGGGAGGGGACGGGCCCCTCCCGGCGACGCCCGTGCGGGTCAGCCGTGCGAGACCGGGATCTTCTTCGGGCCGGTCTCCACCGGCCGCCGGGCGACCGGCACCCGGATCTCGAGGACGCCGTCCTTGTACTCGGCGTGGATGTCGTCCTCGGTCGCGCCCTCGGCGAGGGGGAGGGTGCGGGTGAAGCTGCCGTAGCGCATCTCGTGCCGGGTGAAGCCCTTCTGCTGGGTCTCCTCCTCGATCCGGCGCTCGGCGTCGATGCGGAGCATCCCGTTCGAGATGGTGAGCTGGACGTCCCGGTCGGGGTCGATGCCGGGCAGCTCGGCGCGGATGACCTGGGTGTCGTCGTCGCGGTACTCGTCGACGCGGATGACCTCCTCGCCGGGGCCCTCGCCCAGCAGCCGGCGCATCGGCATGGTCCGCATCCACTCGTCGAACAGGCGGTCCAGCCGGCTCCACGGCGACTCGAGGGTGCGCTTGTCCCGTTCCTGCAGGGTGGTCATGAGGTCGTCTCCTCGGTGGTGGATCGGACGGGGACCCCACCACCGTGCCGAGGGCCCGGTTCCGGCGAGCAGGGGCGGAGGTCCCGCACCGCGGGTCCGTCGACCCCGCCCCGCCCGGCCGGGACCGACGGCGGTGTCCCCCGGGGACGTCCGGTCCTCGCCCGCGGCGCCGGCGCCGCCGACGCTGGGGACGCAGACCTGCTCGTCTCCCGACGGGAGCAGTCCGATGACCACCCTGCACGTGGACCCCGGCACGACGGCCGTGGCGGAGCCCGACCTCCGCCGCACCGTGGCGCGGACGCTCGGCCGCTGGCCCTCGGCCGGGCTCGCGGTCGCGCTCGTGCGCGGGGACGGGGCCCCGCGGTTCCTCCGCTCCGGCGTCGCCGACGTCGCCTCCGGCCGGCCGGTCGGGGAGGACACCGTGTTCCGGATCGGCTCGCTGACCAAGACGATGACGGCGGTCGCGGTGGTGCAGCTGGCCGAGCGGGGCCTGGTGGACCTGGACGCACCGGCCGCGGACCACCTGCGGGCCGTCCGCCTCGTCCCCGCCCGGGCCGGCATCGCCCAGCCCACGGTGCGCCACCTGCTGACCCACACCGGCGGGATCGGCTACTGGCGGCGGGGCTCGGACCTGCTGCTCCACCCCGGCGCCGGCTCGGGCCTCGTCGCCCGGGGCGTCGTCCCGCTCGCCGACTACTACCGCGGCGGGCTGCCCGTCGACGTGCAGCCGGGGACGCGATGGGCCTACAGCAACCACGGCTTCGCCGTCCTGGGGCAGCTGGTGGAGGACGTCTCCGGGGAGGCGCTCGACCGGTACCTGCGCGAGCACGTCTTCCGCCCGCTGGGCATGACCGACACCGCCCTCGTCCTCGACGGCCGGCTGCGCTCGGCCCTGGCCACCGGGTACGTGCTGCGCCGGCGCGGGCCGGAGGCGGTCCGGCACCGGGAGGTGCCGACACCCGGGGGCGGCGGGGCGTACTCCACCGCGAGGGACCTGGCCCGCTACGTCGCGGCGGTGCTGCACGGCGGGGCGAACGAGCACGGCCGCGTGCTGAGCGCGGAGTCGGTCGCGTCGATGGTCCGGCCGCACTTCCGGCCCGACCCGCGGGCGGCGGGCATGGGCCTGGGTTTCGAGCCGCACGAGGAGGGGGGCCGCGCGCTCGTCGGCAAGGGCGGCATCGTCGCGGGGTTCCTGTCCGCCATCGACATGGCACCGGACGGGGGCACCGGCGTCGTCGTGCTCACCAACACCGGCGCGCTCGACGGCCGCGGCGCCGCGGAGCCGCTCGCCGGCGCGCTGCTCCGCCTCCTGCTCGGGCTGCCGGAGGACCGGGCCCGGGACGACGTCGTCCCCCACCCGGAGGTGTGGCCGGACCTGTGCGGCTGGTACGCGCCCGACGCCGGTCCGGTGACGGACGTCTTCCCGCATCTGCTCGCGGGCGCGGGGTTCGGGGTGTCCGTCCGCCGCGGCCGCCTGGTGCTGGTCCCGCTGACGCCGGCCCGCGTCCTGCCCCGCGCGATGGTGCTCCACCCCGACGACCCCGGCGACCCGCGCGTGTTCCGGGTCGAGACCCCGGAGTACGGGCGGACCGCCCGGGTGGTGTTCACCGAGGAGGACCCGCCGCGGCTGGTCTTCGACCTGATGTCGTTCGCGAGGCGGCCGGACCGGCAGGACCCGCGCCGGTGGCTCGGGGCCGCCGCGGCCACCGGGGCGGCGCTCGCCGTCGGCCGGTCGTGGCCGCGGCACCGGGGAGGCTGAGCCCGGCGCAGCAGGGACGGACCGGGTCACCCCGCCGCTGCGTCGAGGGCGCGCACGCGGTCGAGCAGCCGGTCGCGGCGGCGGGTCAGGACGCCGAGCAGCGCCTCCTGCAGCTCCGCCTCCGCGATGGCGGCGCTCCTGTCCTCGGGATCGGTGGCCCCCTCGGTGCGCTGCCCCACCCAGGCGCGGCTCTCCTGCGCGGACCGCCGGGTCCGCTCGATCTCCGCCTCCACCTGGCGCAGCTCGTCCCGCAGTCGCGACGTGCTCCCGTCCTGCATCGCGGTCTCCTCCCGCTCCGACGGCCTCGCCCTGCAGGGTCACGGTGACCCCGGAGGGGAGGCCGCGGGCAGGGGCGGAAGACCCTCCGGCCGGCCGGACGGTCCCCGGCGGGAGCGGTGGCCCCGGGGACGCGCGGCCCCCCGGCGGGCCGCCCGGCGTCGCCGTGCGGTCCGCGGCCCGCGGTGGACAGGGCACTCCGCCCGCGGCCGGGAGGGGCCACCGCCCCTGGAGCGGACCGCACCCGGCCCGGCACGGTGACGTCGCGGGGCGGGAGCAGGACGCGCCGGCGAGGAGGCGGACGGCCATGGGCTGGTACGGCTGGGACCACATGAGCGGCTGGGGCTGGTTCACCCTGACCGCCAGCGCCGTGCTGCTCATCGCCGTGGTGGTGGGCCTGTTCCGGGCGCTCATGCGGACGGGCGGGCAGCCGCCGCCCGCCCCGCCGCGGCCGACGGCCGAGGAACTGCTGGCCGAGCGTCTCGCGCGCGGGGAGATCGGCGAGGACGAGTACCGCAGCCGGCTGGCGGCGCTGCGCGGTTCGAGCTCCGCCCCGCGGACCCCCGGCTGAGACCGGCGCACCACCCCGGGACCGGGCGACGCGGCCTCGACGCGCCGGTCTTCCAGCGCGACGCGCCGGTTCCGGTGCGACGCCGTGCGGCGACCCGGTGACAGCCGGGGGCTCCGTGCACCAGCCTGGGCGGGCCGGACCCGGGGGACATCCTGAGCACGCGGATGGGCGGGTGACAGTCAGTGGCAGACCTGACGATCGAACGGGCGTCCGGGGGCCTCGACGACGGCTCCACGCCTCCCCCTCCGGCCCAGCAGCGGCCGTCCGCCCCACCCCCGGCACCCCCCGGCAGCGTCGCGCTCAGCCGCCTGCTCGCCCTCGCCCGGCTCACCGCGCCGCAGGCCCTCGAGCTGTCCGCCGGCGTGCTGGAGCAGGCGGCGCAGCTGCCGGTGCCGGACACCGGGACCGCCGGCCGCGGGCTCCTGGACCGGCTCGCGGTGGGGACCGACGGGCACGTGGTCCTCCACCCCTCCGCCACGCCGGCCGGTCCCGCCGTCGCCGCGGTCCTCGCCGACGTCGCGGCCACCGCCCGGTCCCGTCCCGGGGCGGCGGAGGCGGAGGACCCGCTGCTGGACGCGGTCGACGACGCGGTGGTGGCCCTGCCGGACGCCGGCGTCCCTCCCGTCGCGCGGCGGGTCGCCGAGGCCGCCGCGGCGATCGACCGCGGCGCCGTCCGCGCCGAGCTGGGCGCGCTGGTGCGGTCCATCGCGGCGGGCGGGCCGGTCGGGGCGGCCGCGTCGGCCGCCGCCCGCGGCACCGTCTCGCGCCCGGTCCGGCGCGAGACCTCCCGCACCGCACGGCGGGTCGGGGCGTGGCTGCTCTCGGTCGTGGTGCTGGCCGCGGCGGTCACGACGGAGGTGGTCCTGCTGCGGGACGAGATCGCCGCCGACGTCGACGTGCTCCTGGACGCCGGGCGCAGCGGTGTCGAGCCGACCGCGGAGCCGACGCCCGACGGCGTGCCGGTCACCCCGCCGGCCCCGGCGTCGGCCGGCCGCGTGGCCGCGGTCGACCTGCGCGGCCTGGACGCGTGCGAGCCGGGGCAGCCGTGCACCGTGCGGGTGCAGGTGCGGCTGGTCCCCGACGCCGCGGAGCAGCGGGTGACCTGGTCCTACCTGCTCGTCGACCGCTGCACCGGCGACACCTCCACCGCGCCGGGCGGCACGGTCGCCGTCCCGCCGGGAGGGGAGCGGGCCGAGGCCGTCGGCGTCGTCGCGCTGCCGCCCCTGCCGGCCGTGGCGGTCCTGGCCGTCACCGACCAGCCTGCGACCGCGGCCTCCGCGCCGCTGTCCGTGGGCTCCTGCCCGCCCGAGCTCCGCACCCGCTGACCCGACGGGAGACCCGCATGCCGTACTCGGTGCCCCCCGGCCGGCCGGACGACGACGCGGGGGACCGCCGGGCGGGCCGGCGGTGGAGCCGCCGCCAGCGCCGCGTGCTGTGGGCCGTCCCGGAGGACTCCCCGCTGGAGCCGGGCGGGCTGCCGGCCGCCGAGGGCGGGCGGGGCCGGACCCGGGAGGAGCGCCGGGAGCGCCGCAGCGCGGTGTTCGACCTGCTCGCCGTGGTCGCCGCCCTCGCCCTGGTCGGGCTGGGGCTGGCCAACCTGTACCTGATCGGCGCGCACGACCTCGCGCTGCGCCAGGGCCTGATCGCCGCCGGGGGCATCCTCGCCCTCGCGGCCTTCTGGCGGGTCCGCGTCCGGTACCTCGGCGTGCTGGGCTGGGTGTCCTACGTCGCGGCCGTCGTCTTCCTCGTCGGCGTCCTCACGGTCGGGGTGACGGTCAAGGGCGCCACCCGCTGGTTCGTCCTGGGTGCGGTCACCTTCCAGCCCTCCGAGCTGGCCAAGCTCGGGCTGCTGCTGGTGCTCGCCGCCGTCCTCGGCTCCGCCCGGCCGGCGTGGCGGCGCTTCGGCCTCGCCGTGCTGCTGGCGGTCGTGCCCATCGCGCTCACCCTGCTCCAGCCGGACCTGAGCACCACCATGCTGCTGGTCGTCCTCACCGCCTCGATGCTCGTCCTCGGCCGGGTGCCCGCGCGCTTCCTGCTGCCGCTGGGCGCCGCGGCCGTGGTCTCCGCGCCGCTGATGATCAGCCTGCTGCAGCCCTACCAGCTGCAGCGGCTGGGCACCTTCCTGGTCGGCGCGCACGAGTCGCCGACCGGCTCGGGCTGGGCGCTGCGGCAGGCGCACATCGCCGTCGCCTCCGGCGGGCTGACCGGGCGGGCCGGCGACCCGCTGCGCGAGCTGCGCGCCGAGTACCTGCCCGAGGGGCAGACCGACCTCGCGCCGGCCAGCCTGGTCGGGCAGTGGGGCCTGGTCGCGGGCGCCGCCGTGGTGCTCGCCGTCGTCGTCCTCGTGTGGCGGCTCGCGCTGGCCAGTCGCCGGGCGCGCACGCCGCAGGCCGCGCTGGTCGGCGGCGGGCTGGCGATCCTCATGGGCGTCGAGACCGTCGTCTCGATCGGGGCCAACCTCGGGCTGCTGCCCCTGGCCGGCGTGCCGTTCCCGCTGCTCAGCTACGGCGGGACGGCGCTGGTCGTGCACCTGGCCGCGATCGGCGTCGTGCTGGGCGTCCGCCGGGACAGCGCCCGCCGGCGGCTGTGGGCGCCGCCGGGCCGGCGCAACCCGCGTCCGCGGCTGCTCCGGCTGGCCGCGGCCGCCCTCTCCGTGCTGCTCGTCGCCTTCGGGCTCTACGGCTGGCGGATGCAGGTCACCCGGGGCGAGGAGCTCACGCTCGCCGGCGAGGAGCAGATGACCCGCTGCATCCGGCTGCCCGCGCCCCGCGGCGCCATCACCGACCGGCACGACGCCCCGCTGGCCGTCGACGCCGCGGCCGCCGGCACCGGCGTCGACCGGGTGCTCGCGGTGCCCGCTCTCGTGCGCGACGACGCCGCGGCCGTCGAGCGGCTCGCCGTCCTGACCGCCCGCCCGCCCGCCGAGCTGCAGGCCCAGCTCGACGCGGCGGAGGCCACCACGCTGTCGCTGCCGGTGGCCGAGGTGCCCCGGGCCGTCGGCGACACGATCGCCGCCGCCGGGATCACCGGCGTGCTCGTCGTGCAGGAGCCCCGCCGCTGGTACCCGGAGGGCGCGCTGCTCGGCCCGGTCCTCGGCTTCGTCGGCGTGGCCACCCCCGAGGCGGAGGAGCGCTGGGCCGGCCTGCCCAACGGCGAGATCGTCGGCCGGGCCGGCCTGGAGCTGGAGTACGACGCCGTGCTGCGCGGCACCAACGGGCAGCAGTGCGTGTACGTGGACCCGGCGGGCGTGCCCGTCGCACTGGCCGGCCGCGTCGAGCCCGTGCCCGGCGCCGACCTGCGGCTGGCGCTCGACCTGGGCCTGCAGCGGCAGCTCGCGGCCGGCCTGGCCGCCGCGCTGCGCGCCCAGCCCCGGCCGCAGGGCAAGATCGGCGCCGCCGTCGCGATGGACCCCCGCACCGGGCACGTGCTCGCCATCGCCAGCGCCCCGTCGTTCGACAACAACGTCTACGGCCCGCCGGCCGACCGCGGCGCGCTGGACGCGCTCGCCTCGGCGCCGGGGTCACCGACGCTCGAGCACGTCACGCAGGCGGTCGCGCCGCCCGGGTCGACGTTCAAGCTCGTCGTCGCCGCGGCCAACCAGGCCCACCGGGTGTGGGACCCCGGCCAGGTGATCCCGACCGGGGGCAGCTTCACCTACGGCGGGCACACCTTCGGCAACTGGCGGCCGATGGGGCCGATGGACCTGCGCGAGTCGATCGCCATCTCCAACGACGTCTACTTCTACAAGCTCGCCGTCGCGCTCGGCCCCGAGGCGATGATCGACACCGCGCAGTCGCTCGGCGTCGGGCAGCGCACCGGCATCGACCTGCCCGGCGAGTCCGCCGGGTACCTCGGCACGCCGGAGTCCGTGGAGGCCGACGGCGGCACCTGGTACGGCGGGTCCACCGTCATCCTCGGCATCGGCCAGGGCGAGATCACGGTGACGCCGCTGCAGAACGCCCGGTGGACCGCTGCGCTCAGCACCGGGTCCCTGGTCACCCCGCGGCTGGGCATGTCGATCGGGACGCAGGGGTCCCACACCGCCGTCCCCACGCCGGCCCCCGCGCCGCTGCCCTACGCCGCCGAGCTGGGTCCGGTCCGCGAGGGTATGCGTGACGCCGTCACCAGCGGGACGGCCGTCCGGCTCGCCGGCCTTCCGGCCCCGGTCGGCGGCAAGACCGGTACGGCCCAGGACGGCGGCCTGCGCGACGACGAGTACGACAACTGGCTGACCGTCGCCGCCCCGATGGACGCCCCGGAGATCGTCGTGACGGCGATGGTGCAGGGGCCGGGGACGGGGGCCAACAACGCCAAGGACGTCGTGTCCGCGGGCCTGCGCCACTACCTGGACCACCGGGCCGACGTCCTCGCGACCGAGCCGGTGCAGGCCCCCTGACGGTCGGCGGCGCCCGGCGGGTCAGCGGCGGCCGTAGGCCGACAGCAGCGCCCGGTTGCGCAGCGCCCGGGCGGCGCCGTCGGCGACGCAGGTCAGCGGCTCCTCGGCCGGCTTGACCGGCAGGCCGAGCACCCGCTCGAGCTCCTGCGGGAGGCCGGGGATCAGGGAGGACCCGCCGAAGACGAGCACACCCTCGCCCATCACGTCGGCGATCGCCTGCGGCGGGAGGTCGTCCAGGCAGGGCGCCAGGGTCCGCACGATGTCGTCGACGACCGGGCGCAGCGCCTCGGCCACCTCCGCCGCCGGGACGGTGGCCAGCCGCGGCCGGCCGCTGACGCCGTCCCGCCCCTGGACGACGAGCGGCTCGTCCCCGGCCGAGGAGAGCCGGACCTTGAGCGCCTCCGCCTCCAGGTCGCCGACCAGCAGCTGGTGCTGCTCGCGCAGGAACCGGGCGACGGCCAGCGTCATCTCCTCGCCGCCGGTCTTGCTGGTCCGGGAGGCGAGCACGCCGCCGTAGCAGAACGCGACCGCCTCGGCCCGCCCGCCGCCGACGTCGACGACCATGTGCACCCGCCGCTCCAGCGGGTCGAGGCCGCAGCCGACGGCGCCGGCGACCGCCTCGTCCAGCGCGGTCACCGGACGGATGCCCGCCTCCTCGGCGGCCTCCAGCAGCGCCCGGTGCTCCAGCGCGCTGGACCCGACCGGCACCGTGACCACCGCGCGGACGGGCATCCGCCACAGCCGCTGGCCCGCCGCCCGCAGCACCGCGCGCAGGTAGGTCCGGGTGGTCTCGAGGTCGGTGACCACGCCGTCGTCGAGGGGGCGCACCGCGGCGTACCGGGACGGCGCGCGGCCGAGCAGGTCGGCGGCCTCCCGGCCGACGGCCAGCACCCGGTCGCGGCGGCCGCTGCCGCGGCGCACGAGCATGACGGTCGGTTCGTCGTAGAGGATCCCGCGGCGCACGTCGCTCACGACGGTGGTGGCGGTGCCGAGATCGATCCCGAGCTCCACGCGGTGCCTCCTGACCCCCGGGTGCCCGGACAGTCTGGCGGCGGGCCCGGGTCCGGTCCAGATGCCCCGGCGCGCCCCGACGGAGGTCCTGCCGACCGCGGACCTCCGGCCTGTGCCGGAGGTCCCGGTCCCCTCTACCGTGCGAGCGTGCCGGGGAGTGGGGAGCCCGACGGGACCGCCGGGCGCGAGGTGCCGGCCGCCCCGCCGCCCGCTGCCGCGCCCCCGGTGACGCCGCCGGTCACGCCACCTGTGACGCCGGCTGCCACGCCCCCCGTCCCGGCCGACGGCGCGTCCCCCGGCCGCTGGGGTGCCGAGCCGCCGTGGCTGCGCCGGGTCCTGCTCCTGGTGCTGCTCGCCGTCGCCGCCTACCAGGTGGCGGCCTGGTCGTTCACCCACCTGCGGAGCTTCCTCGGCCTGGTGTTCCTCGCCTGGATGTTCTCGATCAGCATCGAACCGGCCGTGCACGCCCTCACCCGCCGGGGACTGCGCCGCGGGGCCGCCACCGGCCTGGTGATGCTCGCGGTGGTGCTCCTCGCGATCGGCCTGGTCGCCGCGTTCGGCACCCTGCTGGTCGACCAGCTCGCCGGGCTGGTCACCTCGCTGCCCGACGTCGTCCGCAGCCTGGTGGACGCGGTCAACCGCACCTTCGGCACCCAGCTGCAGGCCGCCGACGTCGTCGACTCCCTCCAGCTCACCCCCGAGCGGGTCCAGCAGGTCGTCGAGGACCTCACCCCGGGCGTCCTCGGGTTCGTGACGACGGTGATCGGCGCGATCTTCCAGACGCTGACGTTCCTGCTGTTCGCCTTCTACATGTCCGCGCAGGCCCCCGCGCTGCGGGACACCGTCTCCCGCCGCTTCCCGCCCCGCCAGCAGCGGGTGATCGCCACCGTCTGGGAGATCGCGGTGGAGAAGACCGGCGGCTTCGTGTTCTCCCGGTTCCTGCTGGCCCTGCTCAGCGCGTTCGTCACCGCGGTGTTCCTGGCGGTGCTCGGCGTGCCGTTCTGGCTGCCGCTCGCGCTGTGGACCGGCCTGGTGTCGCAGTTCATCCCCACCGTGGGGACCTACCTCGCGATCGGCCTGCCGGCGGTCGTGGCGCTGGCCGGGCAGCCGTCGGACGCGCTGTGGGTCGTGGTCTTCGGCACCGTCTACCAGCAGGTGGAGAACTACCTCGTCGGGCCGCGGATCACCGCGCGCACGGTGCACGTGCACCCGGCGGTCGCCCTCGGCTCGGTGATCGTCGGGGTGAGCCTGCTCGGGCCGATGGGCGCGCTGGTGGCCATCCCGGTCGTCGCCGCCGTCGAGTCGGTGGTGGAGACCTACGGGCGGCGCTACGAGCTGGTCGTGGACGACGTCCCGGCCGCGCCCCGCCCCCGGCCGCACCGGTGGCGGCTGCGGAGGCCGCCGCACTGACGCGGGACGGCCCGCCGCCGGTCAGCCGGCGGCGGGGGTGCCCGGGGCCGCCGCGGCCGGCGTGGACCGCGGCACGGCGGTGAACAGGTCGACCAGGCCGTCCCAGCGGTTGCGCCGGCCCGGCGGGAACCGGCGCAGCGCGCGCTCGGCGCGGGGGCTGCCCGGCGCGTAGCGGCGCCGGGCCCACGGGGACGCCGGCCTGGCCAGCCGCACCGCGCCGACGAGCGCGAGCAGCGGCACGAACACCCCCACCACGCCGAGCACGACACGGCCCTTGAGGACGGCGACCAGCGCGAACACCAGGTTGACCGCCACGGTCAGCGCGAGCGCGGCCTCGCTGTCGGCGTCGTCGGCGTCGAACGGGTTGGCGCCGGCCAGCAGCAGGACGCCGACGACCAGCGCGATGAGCACCGCGTCCACGGAGCTGCGGCCCTCCCGGGACCAGTACACGTCCTCCAGGTGCAGCCACAGGGCGAACTCGTCGAGGGTCAGGGCCGCGCCGGCGCCGAAGAGCACCGCGACCAGGACGGCGCCGGCCCCCTCGGGGCGGTAGGTGAACTCGACGGTCCCGGTGACCAGCAGCAGGAAGATCCCGTAGACCTCGTGGTGCAGGTGCACCCCGCCGACGCTGGCGTCCCGGAACGGCCCGCGGCCGAGGCGGATGGCGTGCGTGACGAACCGGGTGACGAGGAAGGTCACGAGGAAGCCGAGCACCAGCCAGGCGACGAGCTCGCGCCGCCCGCTGACCACGGGCAGGACCTCCAGCTCCAGCTCCACGGCACCTCCCGCGCGCGTGGCTGCGACCGCCTCCCGCGATCGTGCCGTGCCCGCCGCCGCCACGGGGGCGCCGTGGCCGCGGCGGGGCGCCCCGGGCCGGTCCCCGGCGGCCCCCGGGCCGCGGGTCAGCCGGTGGCGGGCAGGTGCACGAGGTCGAGGACGGCGCGGGCGGTGCTGCCGGGCGGCGCGACGAGGGTCAGCGCGTGGCCGTGCCCGGCGAGCTGGTCGCGCATCCGGTGCAGCACCTGCACGCCGGCGCTGGCGAGCAGCGTCACCTCGCTGAGGTCGACGGTCAGCGGCAGCACCCCGCCGCGGGAGGCCGCGGCCAGCTGCCGGGACAGCGCCTCGACCGAGGTGACGTCCACCGGCCCGGACACCCGCAGCCGCACGTCGCGGGAGGCCGGCCCGCCGTCCCCACCGCCCGGGGCCACGTCGACGGCGAACGGCGCGCGGACGACGGGCGCGGCGTCGCGGCCGATGTCGTTGCCGAGCATCGCCGGCCGGTGCAGCCGGTGCCGCAGCGTGACCACCGTGCCGGCGTCGGCCGGGCCGCCGGCGCCGCGCAGCACGTGCAGGGAGTCGGTGAGCTGCTGGGCCATGAGCAGCCCCCGGCCGCGGTGGGTGGCCCCGGGGTCCGGGTCGCGCCAGCTGCCCTCGTCGGTGACGCGGCACTCCAGCACGCCGTCGGGCAGCAGGGCGGCGTCCACCCGGACCGGCCCGGGCAGCCCCGGCGGGTAGGCGTGGTCGACGGCGTTGGCGATCGCCTCCCACATCGCCAGCTCGACGGCGTCGCGGTCGTCGTCGGCCGGGTCGAGCCCGTCCAGCCACGCGTCGACGGTGCGCCGCAGCCCGCGGATGCCGCCGTGGTCGGTGGTCGTCCCGGCGTGCAGCGCGGGCACCGGCTCGGGCAGGCGGTGGGCGGCGAGGGTGGTGACGTCGTCGTCGTAGCCGGTGCGGGTGAGCAGCTCGACGGTCAGCCGGCAGACCCGCTCGGCCGGGCCGCCCCGGGCGCCGAGGGGCGCCTGCCCGGTCGCGGCGTCGGCGGCGACCTTCGCCAGCTCCGCCATGCCGTCGGCGATGCTGCGGTGCGGCCGCTCGACCAGCCCGTCGCTGTAGAGCAGCACCAGCTCCCCGGGCGCCAGGGTGTCGCGTGACAGCGCCGGCGCGGTGCCGGGGACGCCGGTGCCCAGCGGCTCGCCGCCGAGGTCGGCGAGGAAGCGGGTGGACCCGTCGGGGGCGACGACCACCGGCGGGGGCTGCCCGCAGCAGGCGTAGGTGAGGTCGCCGGTGGCCGGGTCGAGCACGACCAGCGCCACGGTCGTGGCCCGCAGCCGCGGGCTGCGCGCGGCGAACGCGTCCGCGCGGGCCAGCGCCCGGGCCGGCCCGGCGCCGGTGACCAGCGCGTCGGAGAGCACCGCCCGCAGCTGCCCCATCGCCGCCGACGCCGCGACCCCGTGCCCGACGACGTCGCCGACGACGAGCGCGACGCTGCCGCCGGGCAGCGGGATCGCGTCGAACCAGTCCCCGCCGGCCACCTGGTCGCGCTCGGCGACCAGGTACCGGGCGGCGATCCGGGCGCCGGGCAGCACCGGCAGGTCGGTGGGCAGCAGGGCCTCCTGCAGCGCGGTGACCACGTCGCGCGCGTCGCGCGCCCGCCGCTCGGCGTCGGCGGCCTGCTCCTGGGCGGCCTGCCGCGCCCGCACGGACTCGGTGACGTCGTAGGCGTAGGTGGCCACGCCGCTCACCCGCCCGTCGGCGGCGCGCGTCGGCGCCATGTGGAAGTCGAGGTAGACCTCCTGCAGCTCGCCGGTGCCGCCGAGGTCGACCTGCAGCCGCCACTCCCGCGCCACCCGGCTGCGACCGGTGGCGTACACCTCGTCGATCAGCTCGAACACGTGCTGCCCCGCCAGCTCCGGCAGCGCCGACCGGATCGGCGCCCCGACCAGCTCGTCGCGGCCGAAGAACGACCGCATCGCCGCGTTGGCCGCCACCACGGTGTGCTCGGGTCCGGCGTAGACGGCGAGGATCAGCGGCACCTGGTCGAACGCGGCGCGGACGACGCCGGCGTCCCCGACCGTGCGCGCCAGCCGCTCCTCGGCGTCCGGCCCGGGAACGCCGTCCGCGGGCGCCCTGCCGGTCGCGTCGGCGTCCGCTCCGCCGTGGTCGGTCACACCGTCACCCATCGCAGTTCCGACCCGGGGCGGTCGCACCGCGGGCCCCGCGCTTACCCGGGCCGCGGCCCGGTTCACGCATCGGCCGGGTCCGTTCCGCGACGGGTGTGGCCGAGCACACAGCGGCGGTGCCTCCCGGGCCGCCGGGATCGCCCGCCAGGGGTGAGGCGGGACACCGCCGCGTCCCGACCATGGGCGCATGACCAGCGGTCACCGCCCCGGCCCACCCGTGCACGGCCGCGTCGAGCGGTCCCCGTCCTGAGCCGCCCGGACGACGGGACCGTGGAGGCCGCCGTGGGCTGGGTGGTGCTCACCGTGCTGGGCCTGGTGCTGGAGCTGACCCTGGTCGTCGCGCTGGCCCGTGCGGTGACCCGCCGCGACGAGGAGCTCGCGGCCCTCGACGGCACGCGCCCGCCGGTCGCGGGCTCCCCGGACCCGGCGCGGACCTCGGGAGGCTGACGACCCCGGTCCGCGCGCCGGCCCCCCGGCGGCCGCCCGCCGGGGGGCCGGCTGCGGACCCGCACCGCCGCGGTCGTGGGCACCCTGCCCGCGGTCAGCGTGCCCGGGATCGCGATGGTCGGCCGGGCCCTCGGCCGGCGGGCCACGGCCGTCGGTCCGGGTGCTGGACTCGTCGTCGAGCGCGGTGACCAGCACCGGCGGGCTGTCGCCGAGGGGCCAGACGCCGCCGAGCCGGATCCAGTCGGGCAGCGCGAGCTCGAGGAAGCGGGTCCACAGCCACCGGCCGACCCGGCCGCTGCCGGCGAGGTCGCGCTCGAGCTCGGCGACCGAGTAGGCGCAGCGCCGGTAGGTCTCCAGCGGGAACTGCCGGATCGCCGGCTCCGGCCGGGCGAGGACGACCCAGACCAGGGTCAGCCGGGTCGGGATGTCGGGCGCCTGCTGCAGCGCGGCCGCGACGTCGGTCAGCGGGCCGGCGCAGACGAGGAACAGCGGCAGGTCGTCGTCCCGCCGCGCCTCGGCCACGATCGCTGCCGACGCCGCCGACGCCGACGCGCCGTCGAAGGGGCCCTCCGCGCCGGTGTGCACCGGCGGCCGGGCGGGGCCGCCGACCAGGTCGACCAGCTCCCGGGCCAGCGCCGAGCCCCGCTCCGCCGTCGACCCCAGCGGGCCGAACAGCGGGTTGAGGAGGGAGCTGGTGACGGCGACCACCCGGTTGGTCGGGGACAGCAGGTGGTGGGCCAGGGCGACGAGGCCGTCGGGGTCCCCGGCCCAGTCGTCGTCGACGACGACCCGGCACTGCTCGGCGAGGCGCAGCCGTCCTCCGTGCTCCACCCGGGGCTCCTCCGGTCCGCCGCGGCGGGTCCCACGAGCCGCTCCACCCTGCCCGCGGGCCCGCGGGAACCCCAGGCCCGTGCCGTCGAGCGGGACGCCGCCGTACCGGGACGTCCGCCGGCGTCAGGTCCGGGCCGGCGCCTCGGACGGCGACGCCGCCGGCGTGGGCGGCGCCTCCGGCTCGTCGAGACGGTGCGCCAGCCGGCCGGGCCACCACATCCACCGGCCGACGTCGAGGGTCAGCGCGGTCACCAGCACCGACCGCACGACGATCGTGTCGAGCAGCACCCCGAGCGCCACCGCGATGCCCAGCTGGGTCAGGAAGGTCAGCGGCAGGGTGCCGAGCACCGCGAACGTCGCCGCGAGCACCAGGCCCGCCGAGGTGATCACGCCGCCGGTGGCGGCCAGACCGATCAGGGCGGCCCGCCGGGTGCCGTGGTCGGCGGACTCCTCCCGCACCCGGGTCATCAGGAAGATGTTGTAGTCGATCCCGAGGGCGACGAGGAACACGAAGACGAACAGCGGGAACGAGCTGTCGGTCGCGGTCACCCCGAGCACCCAGTCGAAGACCAGGGCGCTCAGGCCGAGCGCGGCGCCGAAGGACAGCACCACCGTCGCGATGAGGATCAACGGTGCGACCAGCGCCCGCAGCAGCAGGCCCAGGACGACGAGCACCACCAGCATGATCAGCGGGATCACGACGCGGTTGTCCCGCTGCGAGGCGGTCTGGACGTCGAGGTTGAGCGCCGTCGTCCCGCCGACCAGCGCCTGCCCGTCGCCGACGTCGTCGAGCGAGGTGCGCAGCTGCTCGACGGTGGCGGCGGCCGCCGCGCTGTCGAACGGGTCGGCCAGCGAGGCCTCGAGCAGCGCGCCGTCCCCGACGACCTGCGGGGGAGCGACGGCGGCGATGCCGTCGTCCCCGGCCACGGCGGCGGCGACCGCCTCGGCGTCGCCGGCCGTCGTCACCACGACCACCGGGTTCCCGGCGACGGCGGGGAAGTGCTCCGCGGCGACCTCCTCGCCGGCGATCGACTCCGGCGTCCCGCGGAAGCCCTCGGCCTGGGTGAGGCCGCTCGGGTCCAGCCGGAGGACGCCGAGGCAGGCGATCAGCAGCAGCGCGCTGGTGACCATCCAGGTGGCCCGGGGGCGCGGCCGGATCCAGGCCCCGACGCGCGCCCACCACCCGGTGGCGCTCGGCTCGGCGCTGCCGAAGGCGGGCCGGACCGGCCAGAAGACCCACCGGCCGCAGATCACCAGCAGCGCCGGCAGCAGCGTCATCAGCACGACCAGGGTGACGGCGACGCCGATCGCGGCCACCGGCCCGAGACCCGCGGTCGAGTTCATCTCCGCGGCGACCAGGCACAGCATGCCGAGGACCACCGTGCCCGCGCTGGCCACCACCGCCGGGCCGGCCCGGTGCACGGCCTCGGTCATCGCCTCGTGCCGGTCGGTGTGCAGCCGCAGCTCCTCCCGGTACCGGGCCACCAGCAGGAGGGCGTAGTCGGTCCCCGCGCCGACGACCAGGACGGTGAGGATGCTCGCGCTCTGGGCGTTGACGGTGAGGTCCGCGTACCGGGCCAGCAGGTAGACGACCGCCTGGGCGCAGACCAGCGCGATGACCGCCGAGAAGATCGGCAGGACCCAGAGGACCGGGCTGCGGTAGGTCAGCAGCAGGATGACGATGACGACGCCGAGGGCGGCGAACAGCAGCGTGCCGTCGATCCCCGCGAAGGCCTCCGAGGAGTCGGCCGCGTTGCCCGCGGGACCGGTCACCCACGTCCCGAGCCCGTCGGGCGCCTGCGACGCCTCGGCGCGGATGTCGTCGACGATCGGGGCGATGGCCTCCCAGCCGTCCGGCCCGACGTCCAGGGGGACGACGAGCTGCACGGCCTGACCGTCCTCGGCCGGGATCGGACCGACCACGCTGCCGGAGAGCGCGTCGAGCTCCCCGAAGGCGCCCACGTCCTCCTGGACGGCGGCGAGGTCTCCCTCGGTCAGGCCGGACGTCCGTTCGTAGACGACCACGGCGGGGATGAGGTCGGGGTTCGCGCCGAGCCCGCGCTGCAGCTCCAGCACGCGGGTGGACTCCGCGTCCTGCGGCAGCCAGGCGGCGATGTCGTTCTCCTGCTCGCCGGTGAGCCCGCCGGCCAGGGGAGCGGCCGCCGCGGCCAGCGCCAGCCAGACGACGAGGATGACCCACTTCAGCCGTGGGGAACTGACACGGGACGCGTACGACCTGCCCATGACCGGGCCCTCCGGGACACCGGGCCGGCGGACCCGGACGGGGACTGTCGGGCCGGACGCTAGCGACGGGCCCGGCGGTCCGTCACCGACCTTGGTCCCCGGTGATCGCCCCGGGCCGCCCCAACCGGGCGTGGGCCTCGCCCTCGTGACCGGCCCCTCGCCCGCCGTGACCGGCGCCGATCCCCGCGCGGGGCGCACGGGACGGGCTGCGGGGCCGGGAGTGGGGGAGGACAGTCCCCCGCATGACGAAGCCGGAGCAGACCCCCGACGTGGAGCAGCGGTTGGCGAGCGAGACCGATCCGCAGCGGCACCGCGCGCCGTCCGAGGGGGTGCCGCAGGACCTGTCCGACGACGACGCGGAGGACGCCCCGCCCTCCTGACCGACCCCGGTGAGGGGTGTGGCCCAGACCTCGGGGGTCCCCCTGCAGAGCCCCTTGGGGGGCGTGTATGGTTCTTCCTGCACCGAGCGAGAACGGACCGGGCCGGAAGGCGCGGGAAACCGCCGGGCCGGCCTGGGGGCCGGACTGTTGCGGAGCCGGTGCTAGAGTGGGGTCACCGCCTCGAACGAGGGCCTGGAAAGGGCCGGAGTACGAGCGCGTCCGCTCCTTGAGAACTCAACAGCGTGCCGAAAGTCAGTGCCAAGTAACAAACCCCTGTCCGCGTCTTCGGGCGCGGGGGGATTCCTTTGGTTGATGGATATCGCGATCTGTCAGGTCGCGGTTCTCAGCCGGTTTCAAATCATCTACGGAGAGTTTGATCCTGGCTCAGGACGAACGCTGGCGGCGTGCTTAACACATGCAAGTCGAACGCTGAACCCCGCTTGCGGGGGGATGAGTGGCGAACGGGTGAGTAACACGTGGGCAACCTGCCCCCGGCTTCGGGATAACTCCAAGAAATTGGGGCTAATACCGGATGTGACCGCTGGCCGCATGGTCTGGTGGTGGAAAGGGTTTCCGGCTGGGGATGGGCCCGCGGCCTATCAGCTTGTTGGTGGGGTAGTGGCCTACCAAGGCGACGACGGGTAGCCGGCCTGAGAGGGTGACCGGCCACACTGGGACTGAGACACGGCCCAGACTCCTACGGGAGGCAGCAGTGGGGAATATTGCGCAATGGGCGAAAGCCTGACGCAGCGACGCCGCGTGGGGGATGACGGCCTTCGGGTTGTAAACCTCTTTCAGCAGGGACGAAGCCGCGAGGTGACGGTACCTGCAGAAGAAGCACCGGCCAACTACGTGCCAGCAGCCGCGGTAATACGTAGGGTGCGAGCGTTGTCCGGAATTATTGGGCGTAAAGAGCTCGTAGGCGGTTCGTCGCGTCGGCTGTGAAAACCCGGAGCTCAACTCCGGGCCTGCAGTCGATACGGGCGGACTCGAGTTCGGCAGGGGAGACTGGAATTCCTGGTGTAGCGGTGAAATGCGCAGATATCAGGAGGAACACCGGTGGCGAAGGCGGGTCTCTGGGCCGATACTGACGCTGAGGAGCGAAAGCGTGGGGAGCGAACAGGATTAGATACCCTGGTAGTCCACGCCGTAAACGTTGGGCGCTAGGTGTGGGGGCCATTCCACGGTCTCCGTGCCGCAGCTAACGCATTAAGCGCCCCGCCTGGGGAGTACGGCCGCAAGGCTAAAACTCAAAGGAATTGACGGGGGCCCGCACAAGCGGCGGAGCATGTTGCTTAATTCGATGCAACGCGAAGAACCTTACCTAGGCTTGACATGCACGGAAAAGCCGTAGAGATACGGTGTCCTTTTAGGGTCGTGCACAGGTGGTGCATGGTTGTCGTCAGCTCGTGTCGTGAGATGTTGGGTTAAGTCCCGCAACGAGCGCAACCCTCGTTCCATGTTGCCAGCACGTGATGGTGGGGACTCATGGGAGACTGCCGGGGTCAACTCGGAGGAAGGTGGGGATGACGTCAAATCATCATGCCCCTTATGTCTAGGGCTGCAAACATGCTACAATGGCCGGTACAAAGGGCTGCGATACCGCGAGGTGGAGCGAATCCCAAAAAGCCGGTCTCAGTTCGGATTGGGGTCTGCAACTCGACCCCATGAAGTTGGAGTCGCTAGTAATCGCAGATCAGCAACGCTGCGGTGAATACGTTCCCGGGCCTTGTACACACCGCCCGTCACGTCACGAAAGTCGGTAACGCCCGAAGCCGGTGGCCCAACCCCTCGTGGGAGGGAGCCGTCGAAGGCGGGATCGGCGATTGGGACGAAGTCGTAACAAGGTAGCCGTACCGGAAGGTGCGGCTGGATCACCTCCTTTCTAAGGAGCACCGACCGGCCAGCCCTGCTGCGCCGGTCCAAGCCATGCCCGGACCGAGGACCCGGTGCCCAGCAGGGGCGCCGGGCGGGTGTTCGGGATGGTGCTCGAGGGTGGAACGCTGACCAGTTCGGCCGCCGGCTCGCCGCCGGCTCCCAGTACGGCTCCCCGCGAGGGGGGCGTGGACCGGAGTCGCGGATGGGCCGGGGGGTCGTAGGCACGCTGTTGGGTCCTGAGGGAGCGGACTACCGCTGCTTCTGTCCGGGCCTGTCCCGATGCCACATCGCCGCACCGTGTGCGGGCCGGTGGGATCAGCGGGGGCGGGTGACGGGTCGGTCGTTGAGAACTGCACAGTGGACGCGAGCATCTTCGAGCTCCGACTCCGTCCGGGGTCGGAGTTCTCAGTTCGATGGTTTGTGGGTTGTGTGTGGTCAAGATGTTGAGGGCACACGGTGGATGCCTGGGCACCAGGAGCCGATGAAGGACGTGGGAGGCTGCGATAAGCCTCGGGGAGCTGCCAACCGAGCGTTGATCCGAGGGTGTCCGAATGGGGAAACCCCGCACCAGTCATGTGGTGTGACCCGCGCCTGAACACATAGGGCGTGTGGAGGGAACGTGGGGAAGTGAAACATCTCAGTACCCACAGGAGAAGAAAACAACCGTGATTCCGTGAGTAGTGGCGAGCGAAAGCGGAGGAGGCTAAACCGTTTCCATGTGATACCCGGCAGGGGTTGTGGGGACGGGGTCGTGGGACGCGTGTGTGCCGGTGCTGCCGCGCCGGCGGGAAGTCAGAAAAGATCGTGGTTAGGGGAAGGCCTCTGGAAGGGGTCGCCGTAGAGGGTGAGAGCCCCGTACCCGAAAGCCCGGTCTCTTCCTGGCACGTGTTCCCAAGTAGCACCGAGCCCGTGGAATTCGGTGTGAATCGGGCGGGACCACCCGCTAAGCCTGAATACTCCCTGGTGACCGATAGCGGACGAGTACCGTGAGGGAAAGGTGAAAAGTACCCCGGGAGGGGAGTGAAATAGTTCCTGAAACCGTGTGCCTACAAGCCGTCAGGGCCGTGAATTCCGTTCTTCGGGGCGGAGCGGTGATGGCGTGCCTTTTGAAGAATGAGCCTGCGAGTTAGCGGTACGTGGCGAGGTTAACCCGTGAGGGGCAGCCGTAGCGAAAGCGAGTCCGAACAGGGCGATCGTCAGTCGCGTGCTCTAGACCCGAAGCCGGGTGATCTACCCATGGCCAGGTTGAAGCGCGGGTAAGACCGCGTGGAGGACCGAACCCACCAGGGTTGAAAACCTGGGGGATGAGCTGTGGGTAGGGGTGAAAGGCCAATCAAACCCGGTGATAGCTGGTTCTCCCCGAAATGCATTTAGGTGCAGCGTCGCGTGTTTCTTGCCGGAGGTAGAGCACTGGATGGCCGATGGGCCCCACAAGGTTACTGACGTCAACCAAACTCCGAATGCCGGTAAGTGAGAGCGCGGCAGTGAGACTGCGGGCGATAAGGTTCGTAGTCGAGAGGGAAACAGCCCAGATCATCGGCTAAGGCCCCTAAGCGTGTGCTAAGTGGAAAAGGATGTGGGATCGCAGTGACAACCAGGAGGTTGGCTTAGAAGCAGCCATCCTTGAAAGAGTGCGTAATAGCTCACTGGTCAAGTGGTTCCGCGCCGACAATGTAGCGGGGCTCAAGCACACCGCCGAAGCCGTGGCACTCACGCGACAGCCCGTCGGTTCTTCTTCGGAAGGGCCGGCCAGGTGCGTGGGTGGGTAGGGGAGCGTCGTGTGGCGGGAGAAGCGGCGGCGGAAGCCAGCCGTGGACGCCACGCGAGTGAGAATGCAGGCATGAGTAGCGAGAGGGGAGTGAGAACCTCCCCCGCCGGAAGACCAAGGGTTCCTGGGCCAGGCTAATCCGCCCAGGGTGAGTCGGGACCTAAGGCGAGGCCGACAGGCGTAGTCGATGGACAACGGGTTGATATTCCCGTACCCGCGAAGGAGCGCCCATGCCCAGGCCAGTGATGCTGACCCACCGAAACCGCTCCGCCCCTTCGGGGTCGGGGTGGGAGTAGCTGGGGACCCGAGCTGGTAGTAGGCAAGCGATGGGGTGACGCAGGAAGGTAGTCGGGCCGGTGAGTGGTGGTACCGGTGCAAGGGTGTGGCCCGCGCCATAGGCAAATCCGTGGCGCACGAGGGTGAGGCCTGACGCGTAGCCGAATGAGGCGAATCCGATGATCCTATGCTGCCGAGAAAAGCCTCTAGCGAGTTCCGAGCGGCCCGTACCCCAAACCAACTCAGGTGGTCAGGTAGAGAATACCGAGGCGATCGAGCGAACTGTGGTTAAGGAACTCGGCAAAATGCCCCCGTAACTTCGGGAGAAGGGGGGCCTCCGTTCGTGAACCGCCTCGCGCGGGGCAGCGGGTGGAGGCCGCAGAGACCAGTGAGAAGCGACTGTTTACTAAAAACACAGGTCCGTGCGAAGTCGTAAGACGAGGTATACGGACTGACGCCTGCCCGGTGCTGGAACGTTAAGGGGACGGGTTAGCCTCTCGGGGCGAAGCTCAGAACTCAAGCGCCAGTAAACGGCGGTGGTAACTATAACCATCCTAAGGTAGCGAAATTCCTTGTCGGGTAAGTTCCGACCTGCACGAATGGCGTAACGACTTCTCAGCTGTCTCAACCACAGGCTCGGCGAAATTGCACTACGAGTAAAGATGCTCGTTACGCGCGGCAGGACGGAAAGACCCCGGGACCTTCACTACAGCTTGATATTGGTGTTCGGTTCGGCTTGTGTAGGATAGGTGGGAGACCGGGAAGCCGGCACGCCAGTGTCGGTGGAGTCGCCGTTGAAATACCACTCTGGTCGAATTGGATGTCTAACCTCGGTCCGTGATCCGGATCAGGAACAGTGTCAGGTGGGTAGTTTAACTGGGGCGGTTGCCTCCCAAAATGTAACGGAGGCGCCCAAAGGTTCCCTCAGCCTGGTTGGCAATCAGGTGTCGAGTGCAAGTGCACAAGGGAGCTTGACTGTGAGACCGACGGGTCGAGCAGGAGCGAAAGCTGGGACTAGTGACCCGGCACCGGCAGGTGGAAGCGGTGTCGCTCAACGGATAAAAGGTACCCCGGGGATAACAGGCTGATCTTCCCCAAGAGTCCATATCGACGGGATGGTTTGGCACCTCGATGTCGGCTCGTCGCATCCTGGGGCTGGAGTAGGTCCCAAGGGTTGGGCTGTTCGCCCATTAAAGCGGTACGCGAGCTGGGTTTAGAACGTCGTGAGACAGTTCGGTCCCTATCCGCCGCGCGCGTAAGAGACTTGCGAAGAGCTGTCCCTAGTACGAGAGGACCGGGACGGACGAACCTCTGGTGTGCCAGTTGTACCGCCAGGTGCACTGCTGGTTGGCTACGTTCGGCAGGGATAACCGCTGAAAGCATCTAAGCGGGAAGCTCGCTTCAAGATGAGGTCTCTCACCGGGTCAACCGGGTAAGGCCCCCGCCCAGACCAGCGGGTTGATAGGCCGGAAGTGGAAGCGCCGCAAGGCGTGCGAGCTGACCGGTACTAACAGGCCGAGGGCTTGACCACACACCTACACACTTCTGTCGTGTCTCGCGTCCACTGTGCGGTTCTGAACGCATCCGACCCCCCACCCCCCACGACCGCGGGGTGGGGCCGGAACAACGTTCACAGTGTTACGGCGGCCATGGCGAGAGGGAAACGCCCGGCACCATTCCGAACCCGGAAGCTAAGCCTCTCAGCGCCGATGGTACTGCCCCGGAGACGGGGTGGGAGAGTAGGACGCCGCCGGACAACCATTCAGGAACGGGGGTCGGAGCCATTGGCTCCGGCCCCCGTTTCGCGTGTCCGGCACACCGTTCCGGTGCTCCGAGGAGTGCCGCCCTTTCGACCGAGGTACTGACGACGACATGACTGCTCCTCGACGAGGCTCCGCCGGACGTGGCCGCCCCGACGGCCAGGACCCGCGTGGCGGTGCCCGCCCGCGGCGGGACGACCGGGCGGGTGGCTCCTCCAGCGGTGGGGCGACCGGTCAGCGCGGGTCCGGCTCCGGCCGGCAGGGCGCCCAGGGGCGCCGCGACGGCGCCGCCTCGGGCGAGCGCGGCGGTCGACCGCTGGCCGGTGGCCGCCGGGCCGGAGGCCAGCAGGAGCGGCGTCCGGGTGGGGACCGCGGTGACACGGGATGGCAGGACCGCCGCCCGGTCGCCGGCGGACGGTCCGAGGGCTCGTGGCGGGACCGCCGTCCGACCGGTGACCGGGCCGAGCGCTCCTGGCAGGACCGCCGTCCCGGTGCGGATCGCACCGAGCGGACCGGTCAGGACCGCCGTCCCGCCGGCGACCGCCCGCAGCGGTCCTGGCAGGACCGGCGTCCCGGGACCGACCGGACCGAGGGCTCCTGGCGCGATCGTCGGAGCAGTGGCGGCGACCGGCCGGAGGGCTCGTGGCGGGACCGCCGTCCCACCGGGGACCGTCCCGGCAGCGACCGTGGCCGCGACGGCCGCGGAGCGGGCCCGCAGGGCGGTGGCCGCTCCTGGGAGGACCGCCGGTCGGGTCGCCCGGCGGACCGCGGCGAGCGCCCGACCGGTCGGGACCGGGACCGGGCCGCCGGCCGCCCGGGCCGCCCGGCGGGCGCGGGGCGTCCCGACCGGTCCGGTGCGGGCAACTGGCGCGAGCGCCGGCCGGGCGAGGACCGTCGCGGCCGCGCCGGTGGACCGGCCAGGGTGGACCGCACGCCTCCGGCGCCCGCCGGCCCCCCGCTGCCCGACTGGGCCGACGCGCGGGACCTCGACCCGGCCGTCCGCGCCGGTCTCCGGGGGCTCGACTTCCGCAACGCGGAGACCGTCGCGCGGCACCTGGTGGTCACCGGTGCGCTCGTCGACGAGGACCCCGAGCAGGCGCTCGCGCACGCCCGGGCGGCGCGCGACCGGGCGTCCCGGATCGCCCTCGTGCGGGAGGCCGTCGGGGTCGCCGCCTACCACGCCGGGGACTACGCCGAGGCCTCGCGCGAGCTGCGCGCCTACCGGCGGATGAGCGGTGACCAGGGCTACCGGGCCGTGCTGGCCGACTGCGAGCGGGCGCAGGGACGTCCCGAGGTGGCGCTGCGACTGGTCCGCGAGGCGCTGGCCGAGCAGCCCGACCGGGAGGAGACCGTGGAGCTGCAGCTCGTCGAGGCAGGCGCCCGCCAGGACCTCGGCGAGGTGCCCGCGGCCCGCCTGGTGCTCGAGGGCGCGCTCGGCGGGCGACCGCAGCCCGACCGGGTGAAGTGGGACGACGAGCCCACCCGCCGGCTGGCCATCGCCTACGCCGGCCTGCTCACCGCCGTCGACGACCCGGCCGCCGCGGCCTGGCAGGAGGCCGTGGCCGCTGCCGAGCCCGAGGACGACGACGTCGCCTTCGGTGAGGAGGAGCTGCCGGAGGTCCCCGACGTCGAGCCGGTCGTGGACGACGACGCGGTGGTGGCGGACGACGTCGACGTCGACGCGGTCGACGGTGTGGGCGAGGACGAGCTGGACTTCGACGCCGACGTGGAGCGCGAGGTGGCCGAGCTGCTCGGTGAGGTCGAGCCGCCCGCCGAGGACGAGCCCGGGCACTGACCACCGACGATCGGGTCCCTGTCGTCCACACCGCGGCCGCCGGTCCACAGGCGTGCCGGCGCGCCTCCTGGGGGGCCGGGGCCGGGTGAGGCTGCCGCCATGAGCGTGGCAGTCATCGACCGGAACGACGTGGTGCTCCGCGGGCGGCTCTCGGCCCCCGCGGAGCTCAAGACCCTTCCCAGCGGGGACCCCATGGTGAGCTTCCGCCTGGTGGTGCGCCGGCCCGAGCCGCGGGCCCGCGGGCAGTCGGTGGACGTGCTGACCTGCATCACCTACGACCGCGCGCTGCAGCGGCGGGTCGCGGCCTGGGAGGCCGGGGACGTCGTCGAGGTCGAGGGCGCGCTGCAGCGGCGGTTCTGGCGGACGCCGGGCGGCACGGCCTCGGTGTGCGAGGTCAACTGCCGGCGCGGCCGCAAGGTACCGCGCACCAGTGCCGGGGGGACGGTGCGGACGGCGTGATGCTCGGCGGCCCGGGCCGCCGCGGCCGGTCAGTCCCCGTGGGGGCGCAGGACCAGCCCGGTCCGCGGCTTGGGTACGAACAGCGTCGACTTCCTCGGCATGCGGGCCCCCGCCCGCGCCACCGCGGCGACGTCCGTGGGGGAGGGCGGCCGCAGCAGCAGCGCCACGCCGTGGCGCCGGTCGGCCAGGCCCAGCGCCTCGGGGACGTCGTGGGCCACGAGCACCGACCCGGGGTCGTCGGGCCGGCCCCACAGGTGCCCGATCAGCCCGGTCGTGGCCAGCACGACGTCGAGGCCGCGCCAGGCCGGCGGCGCCTCGGCGGGCACGGTCGCCCGGACCTCGGCCGACGGCTCGGACAGCCGCAGCAGCCGGCGGCCGTCGCTGAGCAGGAAGAGGCTCTCGGCGGAGGCGTGCGCGTGGCGCACGGCGGCCTCGACGTCGTCGGGGTCCGGGCCGGCGGGGACCTCGGTGACGGTGAACCCGCGGGCGGCGGCCTCCGCGGCCGCGTCGAGGGAGAGGTCGGGCACGACCCGGTGGATCGCCTCGACCCGCAGCCCGCCGGCGCCCATCGGCGTGAGCAGCGCGAGCACCCGGCAGTCGCCGTCGGGGCGGGTCCGGTGCAGCGCGCGGGCAGCGGCGAAGCGGTGGTGGCCGTCGGCGATCACCGCGCCGGTGCGGGCGAGGGCCTCGGACAGGCGGCGCAGCACCTCCGGGTCGGCGACCCGCCAGAGCCGGTGCCGGACACCGTCGGGGTCGGTGACGTCCATCGTGGGCGGGCCGGCCGGCGCCGCCTGCGTCAGCGCGGCGACCTCCGGCTCCGGGTCGTGGGCCAGGACGATCGGCTCGAGGTCGGTGGCCGTGGCCGCGAGCAGTGCGCGGCGGCCCTCGACGGCGGCCGGGAAGGTGTCCTCGTGCGGCAGCACCGCGCGGCCACCCCCGGCGGCGACCGCGACCGCGCCCAGCCAGCCGACCGTGGCCGCGCCCTCGACGGGCTGCATCTCGTACAGCCACAGGGCCGGCCCACCGTCCCGGACGAGCACCCCGGCGTCCTCCCACTCGCGCAGCGTGCGGGCCGCACGGGCCGCGGTGCCCTCGCCGGCGCTGCCGCCGCAGGGGCCGGTGGCCCCGGCCGTGCCGGGTCCGGACGTGCCGCCGGGCAGGATGAGGCGGACGATGTTGTGCGGATCGGCGGCGGCCAGCCGCTCGCGGCCGTCCGGCGTCACCAGGTCGTAGGCTGGCGAGCTCACGCGGGCCAGGTGCCCGGGGTCGTGTCGCCGGTAGGTCAGGGCCCGGAACGGACGGACGTCCAGTCCCGCCACAGCGTGGGGCAGGGGGCCTGCCGACGACGAGTGCACGACGGGATCGTAGGAGCCGTCGGCCGCGCACTGCCGCGGCGGCCGGGTCCCCGGTCCCTTCCGGGCCTCGCACCGCCCGGCGCGCACGCGAGCGGCAGGAGCGGGAGGACAGCGGTGTCGACAGCAGGCTCACCCGAGGACGACCTCCCGGGCGGGGGAGTGCCCGAGGGCGGGGTCTACGAGTGGTACCGGCGCGGCCTGGACCTGCTCAGCGGCGGCGACCCGGCGGCCGCGGCGACCCTGCTCGCCCGGGCGGCGGAGGCCGAGCCCGGCTCGCGCAGCATCCTCGAGGCGCTGGCCCGCGCGCAGTACGACGCCGGGCGTTACCGCGACGCCATCGACAGCTTCGCCGAGCTGGCGGCGGTCAACCCCACCGACGACTACGCCCAGTTCGGCCTCGGCATGGCCGCCAGCCGGGCCGGCGAGCTGGGCCTGGCCGCCGAGCACCTCGCGCTGGCGGTCGCCATGCGCCCGGACCAGGCGCACTACGTCCGTGCCCTGCGCGGCGTGCGGGCCCGGCGGGCGTCGGGAGGGGGAGCGGCGTGAGCGACCCGTCCGCGCGGCCGGCTCTCGCGGCCGGCAGCCCCCGGCCGCCGGCCGAGGTGCACGACGTCGCGCTGCTCGACCTCGACGGCGTCGTCTACGTCGGGCCGGACGCGGTGCCCGGCGTGCCGCAGGCCCTCGCCACCGCGCGCGAGCGGGGGATGCGGCTGGGCTTCGTCACCAACAACGCCGCTCGCCCGCCGGAGGAGGTGGCCCGCCACCTGACCGACCTCGGCGTGCCGGCCGGCGCGGAGGAGGTCATCACCAGCTCCCAGGCGGCGGCCTCGGTCGTGGCCGGGATGCTCGGGCCGGGCGCGCGGGTGCTGCCCGTCGGTGGCCCCGGTGTCGCGGCGGCGCTGCGGGCGGCCGGGCTCACCGTCGTCGAGCGCGCCGAGGACGAGCCGGCGGCGGTGGTGCAGGGCTACGGCCGCGAGGTGGGCTGGGCGCAGCTGGCCGAGGCGGTGGTCGCCGTCCGCAACGGCGCCCGCCACGTGGCCACCAACGCCGACGCGACCATCCCCTCGCCGCGGGGCCCGCTGCCCGGCAACGGGGCCATGGTGGGCGTGGTCCGCGACGTGACCGGCCGCGAGCCGCTGGTCACCGGCAAGCCGGACCCCGCCATGCACGCCGAGTGCGTCCGCCGCACCGGGGCCGAGCGCCCGCTGGTCGTCGGCGACCGGCTGGACACCGACGTCGAGGGCAGCCACCGGGCCGGCGCGGCCAGCCTGCTGGTCCTCAGCGGGGTCACCGTCCCCGCCACCCTGCTGGCCGCCGGCCCGCTGCACCGCCCCGACCTGCTGGCCGCCGACGCCGGCGGGCTGCTGGTGCCGCACCCGCCGGTCACCGCCGAGGACGGCGGCTGGCGCTGCGGGGGCTGGCTGGCCACCGCGGACGGCGCCGGCCTCCTGGAGCTGCACACCGGGGACGGGGACGGCGCCGGCGACGGCCTGGACGGGCTCCGCGCGCTGTGCCTCGCCGCCTGGACCGGGACGCCCGAGGGCGCTCCGGTGCGGGTGAGCGCCGCGGACGGCGAGGCGCGCCGGGTGCTCGCCGCGTGGGGCCTGGCGGAGCGGTGAGACGGCCCGCCGGCACCCCGGGGCAGGAGACCGCGCGGGGCGCCCGCGGCCCTCTCGGGCGGCCCGTGCCGTCGTCCCCTGCCGGTACCCTCGCAGGCCAGGGGTGCGGCACCGCGCCGCCCCGTGCCCGCCGTCCGGCGACCCCGTTCCCCATCCCGTCCGAGAGGCCAGCGCCATGACCGAGCCGACCCGGCCGCGACCGGTGCCCGGCCCGCCGCGGCCCGGTCCCGCGGGCGTCCCGGCCCGGCCCGTCGCCGCGGGGCCCGCCGTCGACGCGGCGGCCGCCGGTCCGGGCAGCGACGCGCCCGGGCAGCCGGGTGCGCGGTTCGCCGACCTGGCGCAGCGCCCGGTGGGGGAGCACGTCGCCGTCTTCGAGGCCGAGCACGACCGCCTGAAGGCCGAGCTCGGCACGATCGACCAGCTCTGATGCCGCGCCGCAGCCGACTCGACGCCGAGCTGGTCCGCCGGGGCCTGGCCCGCTCCCGCGAGCACGCCGTCGAGCTGATCACCGAGGGGCGGGTCGCCGTCGCCGGGCGCGCCGCCACCAAGCCGGCCACCGGCGTGGAGGCCGGCACCCCCGTCGTCGTCCGCACCGACCCCGACGAGCACCGCTGGGTCTCCCGCGGCGCGCACAAGCTGATCGGCGCCCTGGACGCCTTCGCCGTGCCGGTCGGAGGCCGCCGCGCCCTGGACGCCGGCGCCTCCACCGGGGGCTTCACCGAGGTGCTGCTGACCCGGGGCGCCCGCGAGGTGGTCGCCGTCGACGTCGGCTACGGCGAGCTGGCCTGGGCGCTGCGCACCGACGACCGGGTGCGGGTGCACGAGCGCACCAACGTCCGCACGCTGACACCCGAGCAGATCGACGGCCCGGCCGACCTCGTGGTGGCCGACCTGTCGTTCATCTCGCTGCGGCTGGTGCTGCCCGCGCTCACCGCCTGCGCCACCGACGACGCCGACCTGCTGCCCATGGTGAAGCCGCAGTTCGAGGTGGGCCGCGAGCGGCTGGGCTCGGGCGGGGTGGTGCGGGACCCGGCGGCGCGCGCGGCGGCCGTGCTCGAGGTCGCCGAGGCCGCGGCCGCGCTGGGCTGGGGCACCGCCGGCGTCGTCGCCAGCCCGCTGCCCGGCCCGGCCGGCAACGTCGAGTTCTTCCTGCGGCTGCGCCGCGACGCCGGCGCGCCGGCCGAGGAGGACGTGCGCCGCGCCGTCGAGGAGGGGCCACGGTGACGCGGGGGACCGGCCGGGCGGGGACGCCCGTCCGGGGGGACGCTGGGGACCGGCGGCGGACGCCGCGGCACAGGGCACGGGCGGGCAGAGCAGCCCGGATCGAGGAGGACCGATGAGCGAGGCCGGCCAGGGCGGATGGCGCCCGGGAGGCGGGCGGCACGTGCTGCTGGCCGTGCACACCGGGCGGCAGGACATCACCGAGCTGGCCCGCAGCTCCGCCGCGCGGCTGGCGCGCGCCGGCATCACCGTGCGCGTGCTCGACGACGAGGCCGAGGCGCTGGGCATCGAGGGCGCGGAGGTGGTCGCCGCCGACGCCGAGGCCGCCCGCGGCGCCGAGATCGTCATGGTCTTCGGCGGCGACGGCACCTTCCTGCGCGCCGCGGAGCTCGCCCGCTACAGCCACGCCGCGCTCATGGGCGTCAACCTCGGCCGCGTCGGCTTCCTCGCCGAGACCGAGCCCGAGGCGGTCGAGGAGACGCTGACGGCCATCGAGCAGTGCGAGTACTCGGTGGAGAAGCGGCTCGCCATCGAGGTCGACGTCCTGGACGCGGCGGGCAACGTCGTCGCCGGCACGTGGGGGCTCAACGAGGTGTCGGTGGAGAAGGCCGAGCGCTCGCGGGTGCTCGACGTCGTGGTCTCCATCGACGGGCGGCCGCTGACCAGCTTCGGCTGCGACGGCGTCCTGTTCGCCACCCCCACCGGCTCCACCGCCTACGCGTTCTCCGCCGGCGGCCCGGTGGTGTGGCCCGACGTCGAGGCGATGCTGATGGTCCCCAGCAACGCGCACGCGCTGTTCTCCCGGCCGCTGGTCACCTCGCCCGACGCCGTGCTCTCGGTCGCGATCCCGCCCGACGGCAACCGCGCCCGCGTCTCCGCCGACGGCCGGCGCGCGCTCGACGTGCCCGACGGCGGCCGCGTCGACGTGCGGCGCGCGGCCCGGCCGGTGCGCATCGCGCGGGTGCACACGACGACGTTCGGGGACCGGCTGGTCGCCAAGTTCGGGCTGCCGGTGCGCGGCTTCCGCGAGGCCCGCCGGCACGACCCCGGCCACGAGCTGCGGCCCTCGCGCAACGTCCTCGCCCGCGACGTCGTGGCCTACCCGGGCAACGGCGACGGGGGCGTCCGGGAGGAGGTGCGCGGTGGCACCGCGGACCCCGACGCGTGAGCGCACCGGCCGCGCGCGCACCGCGCCGGCCGCCGGCGCCGCCGTCCCGGCCGACGCCGACGGCGCCCGCCCGCCCGCCCGCGGGGAGGGCGCCGCGCCGCCCGCCGCGCACGGCCTCGGCCGGCTGACCGAGCTGCGCATCCGCGGCCTGGGCGCGATCGACGACGTCACCCTCGAGCTCGGCCGCGGCCTGACCGTGGTCACCGGCGAGACCGGCGCCGGCAAGACGATGGTCGTCACCGGCCTGACGCTGCTGTTCGGCGGCCGCGCCGACCCCGGCCGGGTGCGCGCCACCGGGCGGGCCGGCGTCGAGGGCCGGCTGGAGCTGCCCCCGGACTCCCCGGTGTGGGAGCGGGCCGCCGACGCCGGCGCCGAGCCCGACGACGACGGCAGCCTGATCCTCGCCCGCACGGTCAACGCCGAGGGCCGCTCGCGGGCGCACCTGGGCGGGCGCAGCGTGCCGGTCGGCGTGGTCTCCGAGCTCGCCGAGGGCCTGCTGGCCGTGCACGGGCAGAGCGACCAGCTGCGGCTGTCCCGCCCGGCCGAGCAGCGGCACGCCCTCGACCGCTACGCCGGGCCGGCGCACCTGCAGCTGCTGGAGACCTACCGGGCCGCCTACGCGCGGTGGCGGGAGCTCGCCGCCGACCTCGACCGCCGCCGCGGCCAGGCCCGCGAGCTGGCCCAGGCCGCCGAGGTGCTGCGGCACGGCCTGGAGGAGATCGAGGGGCTGGCGCCCGAGCCGGGCGAGGACGAGGCGCTCGACGCGCAGGCCAAGCGGCTCGGTGACGCCGACGCGCTGCGCGCCGCGGTCGACGAGGCGCGCATGGCGCTGGTCGGCGACGTCACCGGCGACCTCGGCGCCGAGGGGCTGCCGCAGGACGCCACCGCGGCGCTGGCCACCGCCGAGCGCGCGCTGGCCGGCACCGACGACCCCGCGCTGGTCCTGCTCGCCCGCGACCTCGCCGACGCCGTCGCGGTCGTGTCCGACGTGAGCGTGCAGCTGGCCGGCTACGTCGCCGACCTCGACGCCGACCCCGCGCGGCTGGCCGAGGTGCTCGACCGGCGGGCGGCGATCACCGCGCTGGTGCGCAAGTACGCCGACCCGGGGGAGGGGCTGGCCGGCGTGCTGGGCTGGGCCGAGGACGCGCGCGCCAAGCTCGACGCGCTCGACGTCTCCGACGAGGCCCTCGAGGCCCTGGAGGCCGCCCGCGACACCGCCCGGGCCGAGGTCGACGACCTCGCCGCCCGGATCTCGGCCGGCCGCCGCGCCGCCGCCGAGGGGTTCGCCGCCGAGGTGGGCCGGGAGCTGGCGGGCCTGGCGATGAAGAGCGCGCGGGTCTCCTTCTCGATCGACAGCCACCCCGACCAGCCCGGGCCCGACGGCGTCGACGAGGTCGCGCTGCTCATGGCCGCCCACCCCGGCGCCCCGCCGCGGCCGGTGCACCGCGGCGCCTCCGGCGGTGAGCTGTCCCGGGTGATGCTCGCGATCGAGGTGGTCTTCGCCGGCGCCGACCCGGTGCCGGTGATGGTCTTCGACGAGGTCGACGCCGGCGTCGGCGGGCAGGCCGCCGGCGAGATCGGGCGGCGGCTGGCCCGGCTGGCCCGCGACCACCAGGTCGTCGTCGTCACCCACCTCGCGCAGGTGGCCGCCTTCGCCGACACGCACCTCGTGGTGGACAAGTCCCCGGACACCGCCGCGGGCGTCACCGCCACCGACATCCGCGCCGTCGACGGCGAGGACCGGGTCCGGGAGCTGGCGCGCATGCTGTCCGGCCTGACCGACAGCGACACCGGGCAGGCGCACGCCCGCGAGCTGCTCGCCGTCGCCGCCGCGGCACGGACCGCGTAGGAGCCCGCCACCCGGTCGCACACGACCGGGTGGCGGGACGCAGGAGTGTCGATCGCGGAACGCGGGTAGGCCGACACCGTGCGCGCCGATGCCCCGCCCCCGTTCCCCCTCGCCGCGGCCCGCGCCGCCCGGACCGCCGGCGGCGACCGGTGAGCTGCTTCAGCTCCGCCGACGAGTCGGCGCACTACGGCTTCTCGGTCTGCATGCTGCTGCAGCAGTACCGCGAGCAGCTGGGCTGGGAGTCCGCGCCGCTGGTCGAGCTGGGCACCGGGGACGCCTCGGCGATCGCCGACGTCGTGCGGGGCCTGCCCGGCCTGCGCATCCGCAGCTACGACATCAGCGAGGACTCGGTGCGCAAGGCGCAGGCGAACGTCGCCGAGCGCGGGGTCGCCGACCGCTACACCGTCGAGCTCGGCGACTTCTTCGACCAGGCCGACGCCGCCGGCGGGGAGCCGGTGACCACCGCGATCGCCAACCCGCCCTACATCCCGGCGCCCGACCGCGGCATCCTCATGCCCGAGCTGTGGGGCGGCGTCCACGGCAACGACCTCACGCTGCAGCTGCTCAAGGCCGGCTACGAGCACGTGATCACCGCGGTCGCGAGCTACGCCGACCCGGTCACCACCGTCAGCACCGCCGCCGACCTCGGCTACCGGGTGGTCAACTTCCTCGCCATGGGCCTGGACTACGGGCCCTACAGCAGCGAGCCGAAGGTGCGCGAGCAGATCCGCCGGATCGTCGCCGAGGGCCGCGGCTGGGCCGGCGACGACGAGTACATGGTCGCCGTCGCGCTGTTCACGAAGGACCCGGAGATCCCCGGCGACCGCGCCGACCAGCTGCTGCGGGCGCTGCAGCTGCCGGCCTGAGCCCGGGCGCTCAGCCCAGCGGCACGCACAGCGCGGCCGGGTCGTCGGCGCACGCCCCGGCCGTCACGGCCACCTCGTCCCAGGGGCCGGTGGCGTTCGACCCGGCCTCGTTGCGGAGCCCGGAGATCCGCAGCACCAGGTCGCTGGTGGGGGCGGCGTCGCGCGCGACGACGTGGACGGTCGCCGCGGCGCCGTACCCGGCCGCGGCGGCCAGGCCGAAGCCGTCGCGGGTGGGCGCGGTGTCCCCGTCCCGGCACCAGCGGGCCGCCGGCGACGACGACGCGACGAACACCGCGGTGCCCGCCCGCGGGGCGCCGCCGTCCGCGGTGGTGAGCTCCACGGTCGCGGCGAGCCCGGCCGCGGCGAACGTGTCGTTGGCGAACTCGACGTCGACGGCGAGCGTCCGCACGGAGCCGTCGTCGGGCAGCGCGCAGTCCTGCGGGAAGGGCGGCGGCACCGGCGGCAGCCCGACCGCCACCGCGGACCGGGTGGCCCGTACCGACCCGGTGAAGGCCAGCTGCCCGGAGGAGTCGGCCAGCTCCGCCGCGGCCACCTCGACCGGCGCGGGCGGCGGCGGGAGGGAGGGGGCGGGCTCCGGGCTGCCCACCGCGACCGGCCGCTCCTCGTCCGGCGCCGCGACGGCGGCCAGCAGGCCGCACCCGGCGGTGGCGAGGACGGCGAGGACCGCCCCGGACAGGACGGCGGCCGGTCGCCGCGGCGCGCGCACGGCGCGCAGCCTGGCAGACGCCGGCCGGTTCCGGAACTCCGGCGGTCAGCGGCGCTTGGCGTAGCCGGCGAGGCCGAACTGCAGCAGCGACAGCCCGCGGCGGCCGGCGGTGCGCAGTTCCTCGGCCAGCTCGGGGCCGGTGACGCCGGCCAGCACCCGGTCGCGGGCGAGCTCCAGCAGCCGCCCGTAGAGCGCGGTGACCGCCGCGGCGGTGAGCTCGGGCTCGACCGCGCCGTCGCCGGCGCCGGTCTCGGCGCGGATCTGCGCGGCGAGCGCCGCGGTGAGCTCGCCGAGGATCTCCCGCTCGCGGGCCTGCAGCGTCCGCGAGCCCCGGACCACCTGGGCCATCGCGGCCACGCCCTCGGCGGCCTCGGGCGTGCCGAGCATGGACATCGCCCGGACGACGAACGTCCCCGCCGCCGCGGCCACCGACTCCCCGGCCGGGCGGGTGGCGACGGCGTCGAGCAGCGCGGCGCGCATCGGCGGGTCGGCGGCGAGGACCAGGCCCTCCTTGACCGGGAAGTGGTTGAAGACCGTCTTCTCCACCACGCCCGCGCGCTGCGCGATCTCCACGACGCTCACCGCGTCGAAGCCGCGCTCGGCGAACAGCTCGGCGGCGGCGTCGACGATCCGGTCGTGGGTCTCCCGCCGGCGGCGCTCGCGCACGCCCGAGCCGCGCCGCTCCCGCCGGCGCGCGGCCCGGCGCTCCCCGGCGGGCGCGTCCCCGGGCCGCCCCGCGGGGGCGGGCGGCGGGCCGCCCACGGGAGCCGGCGCGGGCGCCGGGCCCCCGGGCACCGCGCGGATGTGCGGGGGAGCCGTCGTCTCCGGCCCTTCCTCCGCGGCCCCGGGACGGGTCGCCGGGATGCTGGCAGCAGGAGCCGAACGTGTCACAGCGGGCAACGCTAGACAGCCCCGCGGGGGGATGGAGCGGTGCTGGTGGGGCGTGCGTGCCGGGCGTGTCGCGTCGGCCGTGGTGTCGGACACCCTGCGTGACCAGGCCGTTGCAGTTGCGCGTCGGAGGAGAGCCGCCGAGGGCGTGCGTGGGACCATCGGCCAATGCGCATCGGCACCCTGCGACGGAGCCGGGCCCAGGAGGCGGCACCCGGGGTGAGCGGCACCGTCCGGCTGGACCGTCGCACCAAGAACCTCACCAAGCGCCTGCGGCCCGGCGACATCGCCGTCATCGACCACGTGGACATCGACCGGGTCAGCGCCGACTCCCTCGTCGCGGCCCGGGTCGGCGCCGTCGTCAACGCCGCCCCCAGCATCTCCGGCCGCTACCCGAACCTGGGCCCGGAGATCATCACCGCGGCCGGCATCCCCCTCGTCGACGGCGTCGGCAAGGACGTGTTCGCCGCGCTCAAGGAGGGCGCGCAGGTCCGCGTCGAGGGCGACACGCTCTACGGCCCCGGCGGCGCCGCCGTCGCGAAGGGCACCGAGCAGACGCCGGAGACCGTGGCCACCGCGATGGCCGAGGCCAAGGCCGGGCTGTCCACGCAGTTGGAGGCGTTCGCCACCAACACGATGGAGTACATGAAGCGCGAGCGCGCACTGCTGCTCGACGGCGTCGGCGTGCCCGACGTGCAGACCGCCATCGAGGGCCGGCACGTGCTCGTCGTCGTCCGCGGCTACGACTACAAGGAGGACCTGCAGGCGCTGCGGTCCTACATCCGCGACTACCGGCCGGTCCTCATCGGCGTCGACGGCGGCGCGGACGCGCTCATCGAGGCCGGCTACTCGCCGGACATGATCATCGGCGACATGGACTCGGTCAGCGACCACGTCCTCAAGAGCGGCGCCGAGGTCGTCGTGCACGCCTACGTCGACGGCCGCGCCCCCGGCCTCAAGCGGGTGCAGGACCTCGGCGTCGACGCGATCACCTTCCCGGCCGCGGCGACCAGCGAGGACATCGCGATGCTGCTGGCCGACGAGAAGGGCGCCAAGCTCATCGTCGCCGTCGGCACCCACGCCACGCTGGTGGAGTTCCTCGACAAGGGCCGCGGCGGCATGGCCTCCACCTTCCTCACCCGGCTGCGGCTGGGCGGCAAGCTGGTCGACGCCAAGGGCGTGAGCCGGCTCTACCGCAGCCGCATCTCGACCGCCGCGCTGGTCGTGCTCGTGCTCGCCGCGCTCGTCGCCATCGTCGCCGCCCTGGCCGTCACCACCGCCGGGCGGATCTACTTCGACCTGCTGGTCGACCAGTGGGACAGCTTCGTGTTCTGGTTGGAGAACCTCTTCTCGTGATCGACTTCCGGTACCACCTGGTCTCCCTGATCGCGGTGTTCCTCGCGATCGCCCTGGGGCTGGTGATCGGCGCGACCCAGCTGTCGGGCCCGCTGCTGGACAACCTGCAGGGCCAGGTCACCTCGCTGCAGGAGGACAAGCGCGCGCTGGAGGACGCCACCCAGCAGCTGCAGGCGCAGGTCGACACCGACCAGGCCTTCGAGTCCGCCGTCGCCCCCGCCCTGGTGCAGGGCGCCCTGACCGGCCGCAGCGTGCTGCTGGTGCAGGCCTCCGAGGAGGTCACCACCGACACCGTCGAGGAGGTCACCGCGCTGGTCACCGAGGCCGGCGGCACGATCACCGGGCAGCTCTCGCTGGCGCCGGAGTACACCGACCCGGCCAGCGAGGCGGGCCTGCAGAGCTACGTGACCGGCCCGGGCCGCCCGGCCGGCGTCACGCTGCCCGAGACCGACGACACCGGCCAGCTGGTCGGCGCGCTGCTCGCCCAGGTCCTCATGGTCCCGGCCGACGGCACCCCGGCCCCCGACACCGCCGCGGTGTCCACCGTGCTGGCCGGGCTGTCGGCGCTCGAGGTCCTCTCCCAGGACTCCGCGTCGGTCACCCCGGCCGACTTCGCCGTGGTGCTCACCGCCGGGGCGCTCACCGGCGACGACGCCGCCGACCGCAACGACGTGCTGCTCGACCTGGTCACCGCCCTCGACGCCGAGGGCTCGGGCGCGGTCGTGGCCGGCGACGCCGACGCGGCGGGGGAGAACGGCCTGGTGGGCGTCGTGCGCGCCGACCCGGAGGTCTCCGCGGCGGTCTCCTCGGTGGACAACGTGACCAGCCCCTCGGGCCAGATCAGCACCGTGCTGGCGCTGGGCCGCGAGCGCGAGGGCACCTCCGGCAAGTACGGCACCGGGGAGGACACCCAGCCGGTCCCGCCGGTGCCGGCCACCACGCCGTGACCCGGCTCCTGCCCGCCCTCGCGGGGGCGGCCGCGGTCCGGGCCGGCCTGGCCGCGGCGGCCGCGCTCGACGCCCGCTCCGCGGGCGCCCCGTGGCGGCGGACCAACTACGCCGGGCGCCCGGTGACCCTGCTCGGCGGGCCCGCGCTGGCCGCGGCCGCCACCGCCGGCGCCGCGCTCGGCGCCCCGGCCGGCACCCGCGGCGCCGCCGTCGTCGCCGGGGCGGTGTCCGGGCTGGTCGGCGGCTACGACGACCTCGCCGGCGCCCGCCCCGAGCAGGCGCGGGACAAGGGCCTCGCCGGGCACCTGGCCGCGCTCCGCGCCGGCCGGGTGTCGGCCGGCGCGGTCAAGGTCGCCGGCATCGGCGCGGCCGCCGCGGTGACTGCGGTGCTCACCCGCCGGGACCGGGGGCTCGCCGACGCCGTGCTCACCACCGGCCTGGTCGCCGGCACCGCCAACCTGGTCAACCTGCTCGACCTGCGCCCCGGCCGCGCGGCCAAGGCCGGCGCGCTCGCCGCCGCGGCGGGCCTGCGCGGCCCGGCCGGCGGCCTGGCCGCCGGCCCGCTCGGGGCGGCGCTGGCGGTGCTGCCCGCCGACCTCGGGGAGCGGGTGATGCTGGGCGACGCCGGCGCCAACGCCCTCGGCGCGCTGCTCGGCCTGCGGGCCGCCGCCGTCCCCTCGCGCCCGGCGCGCGCGGGCCTGCTGGCCGCTGTCACCGCGCTCACCCTCGCCAGCGAGCGGGTCAGCTTCACCCGGGTCATCGAGGCCACGCCGGGCCTGCGCGAGCTCGACCGGCTCGGCCGCCGCCCGGCGTGAGCGCGGGACCGGCGGTGCGCCCGCCCGGCCGCCGCGTCGCGCAGGGGGTCGCCGGCGCCGCCGCGCTCATCGCCGTCCTCACCGTGCTGGCCCGCCTCGCCGGGTTCGGGCGCACGCTGGTGTTCACCAACGCCGTCGGCGCGGACAGCACGGGCGACACCTACACCGCGGCCAACACCGTCCCGAACATCGTCTTCGAGGTGGTGGCGGGCGGGGCGCTGGCCTCCCTCGTCGTCCCGATGCTGGCCGGGGGCATCGCCGCCGGGGACCGCGAGCAGGTCCGCCGGACCGCCTCGGCGCTGCTGGGCTGGACGCTGCTGGTGCTCACGCCGCTGGCCGCGCTGCTCGCCCTCCTCGCGCACCCGGTCGCCGAGCTGCTGCTCGGCGGCGGCACCCCCGCCGAGGTCGACCTCGCCGCCCGCTTCCTGGTCGTCTTCGCGCCGCAGGTGGTGCTCTACGGCCTCGCCGTCGTCGCCACCGGCGTGCTGCAGGCCCACCGCCGCTTCGCCTGGCCGGCACTGGCGCCGCTGCTGTCCAGCGTCGTCGTCGCCGCCGCCTACGCCGCCTTCGCCTGGACCGACGGCGGCCGCGAGGTGCAGGACCTGACGACGACGGGCGAGCTGGTCCTCGGGGTCGGGACGACGCTCGGCGTGCTGGCGCTGGCCCTGGCGGTGCTGGTGCCGGTGCGGGGGCTGCACCTGGGGCTGCGGCCCGCGCTGCGCTTCCCGGTGGGCGCGGCGCCGCAGGTGCGCCGGCTGGCGGTCGCCGGGGTGCTCACCCTGGCCGGGCAGCAGCTGGTGGCCGCGGTCGCCATCCGGCTGGCCGGCGACGGGCCCGACGGCACCCAGGTCGCCTACACCGCCGGGCTCACGCTGTTCCTCGTGCCGTGGGCCGCGGTCGCGGTGCCGCTGGCCACCTCCGCCTACCCGCTCCTGGCCGAGCGCGCCGCCGTCGGGGACCTGCCCGGCTACCGCCGCGCGCTGGCGCCGGTCACCGCCCTGGTCGTGGTCGCCAGCGCCGGGGCCGCCGCGGTGCTGGCCGCCGTCGCCGGGCCTATGGCGCGGGTGTTCCTCGTCGACGGCGGCGACGACCGGGTGGCCGCGCTGCGCGACGCCGTCGTCGCCTTCGCCCCGGGCCTGGTCGGCTACGGCCTGGTCGCCGTCCTCACCCGGGCGCTGTACGCCCGCGGGCTGTGGAAGGCGCCGACGGCGTGCGTGCTCGGCGGGTGGCTGCTCGCCGTGGCCGCCGACGTCGTCCTGTCCGCCGCGCTGCCGGCCGCCGACCGGGCGCTGGCGCTGGCCGCCGGGCACAGCGTCGGCGTGACCGCGGCGGGCGTCGGCCTGCTCGCCGTCACCGCGCGGACGGCGGGGTCGGGGGGGCTGTCCGGGCTGGCCCGCCTGGGGCTGCCCGCGCTGCTCGCCGCCGGGGCGGGCGCGGCCGCGGGCCTCGCGGTCGCCCGGGCGCTGGGCGCCGACCCGGTGCCCGGCGGGTCCCTGTTCGGTGCGGTGGGCGCGGGGCTGCTGGCGGCGGCGACCGTGACCGCGGTGGCGGCGGCGGTCATGATGGGGACGGCGCGCCGCCCGCTGACCGCGGCGGTGCGCGCGCTGCGGACGCCCGGGGGGACGGAGGTGCACGGTGGCTGAGGCCCGACCGCTGGCCGGCCGCCGGGTCGCCGAGGTGCTCGCCACCAGCACCGGCGGTGTGGGCACCCACCTGCGCTCGGTGCTGCCCGCGCTGGCCGCCGCCGGCGCGCAGGTCACCGTCTGCGGGCCCGCGGCCACCGACGCGCTGTTCGGCTTCTCCGCCGCCGCCGGGTTCACCCCGGTGGAGATCTCCGCCGGGCTCGACCCGCTCGCCGACACCCGCGCGGTGCTCGCGCTGCGCCGCGCCACCGCCGGGGCCGACCTCGTGCACGCCCACGGGCTGCGCGCCGGCCTGGTCGCCGCCGCCGCGGTGCGCACCGGCCCGCGCCCGCTGGTGGTGACCCTGCACAACGCGCTGCCCGAGCGCTCCGGCCCGCTGCGCCGGGTGCTGGCCGCCGCCGAGCGGGCCACCGTCCGCGCCGCCGACGTCGTGCTGGCCGCCTCCGGCGACCTCGCCGACAACGCCCGCCGCCTCGGCGCCCGCGACGTCCGGGTGGCGCCGGTGTCGGCGCCCGCGCTGCCGCCGGCACGGAGGACCCGCGACGAGGTCCGCGCCGGCCTGGGCCTGGCCGACGGCCGGCCGCTGGTGCTCGCCGTCGGCCGGCTGCACCCGCAGAAGGGCTACGACGTCCTCCTCGACGCCGCCGCGGCCCTGACCCGGGGAGCGGCCGGCGGCCCCGCGCCGCTGGTCGCGATCGCCGGCGACGGCCCGCTGCAGGCCGAGCTGTCCGCCCGGATCGCCGCGCAGCGGCTGCCGGTGGCCCTGCTCGGCCGCCGCGACGACGTCGCCGACCTGCTGGCCGCCGCCGACCTGGTGGTGCTGCCCTCCCGCTGGGAGGCGCGCTCGCTCACCGCGCAGGAGGCGCTGCGGGCCGGCACGCCGCTGGTCGCCACCCGCACCGGCGGGCTGCCGGAGCTGCTCGGCGACGGCGCGGTGCTGGTGCCCCCCGGTGACGCCGCCGCGCTGGCCGGCGCGGTCGCCGACCTGCTGGCCGACCCCGCCCGCGCCGCCGCGCTGGCGGAGGCCGGGCGGGCGCAGGCGGCGGGCTGGCCGGACGAGGCCGCCACCGCCCGCACCCTCACCGCCGTCTACCGCGAGCTGCTGGGGCCCCCGCGGTGAGGCGCGCCGCCGTCCTGCTGTCCGTGCTCCTGGCGCTGCTCGCCCTCGGGCTGCCCGGGGCAGCGGTGGCGGACGACGGCCGGCGCGCCGACCGGGTGCTCGTCGTCGGCGTGCCCGGGCTCGTGTGGGACGACGTCGACCCCGGGCGGACCCCGGCCCTGTGGGAGCTGGCCGACAGCTCGCCGGTCGGGGCGGTGTCGGTGCGCGCGGCCCGCTCCACCACCTGCCTGCTCGACGGCTGGGCCACCCTCGGCGCGGGCAACCGGGCCCGCTTCCCGGCGCCGGACGAGATGCTGCCGATGGTCCCGCTGCCCACCGTGCCGCTGCCCGGGGCGACGCCGGACGTCCCCGGCCAGCCCGGCGCGGCTCCCTCGCAGGAGCCGGTGCCGGCCGGGCCGCCGGCCAGCCCCGAGCTGTCGCACTGCGGGCTGCAGGAGCGGCTGGCGGAGGTGGGGCTGGCCGATCCGCTCAGCGCCGTCCGCGCGGTCGCCGAGGACGACGCCAGCGCCCGCTTCGGCGCCGAGCCCGGTGCGCTGGGTGCCGCGGTCGGCTGCGCGACGGTCGCCGGGCGGGCGGCGGCGCTGGCCGTGGCCGCGCCCGGGGTCGGGCTGACCCGCGAGGACGCGCTGCCGGCCGACCCGGCGGCGCTGGCCGCGCTGCTGGAGCCCTGCCCGCTCACCCTGGTCTCCCTCGACCGCCTGGTCGACGCCGGCGTGCCCGCGCCCGAGGGCAGCGAGACCGGCACCGACCCGGTCTCCCGCGAGGCCGCGCTGGCCGCCGTCGACGAGCAGGTGGCCCGGTTGCGCGCCGCCGTGGACACGCTGCCCGGCGAGACGCTGCTGCTGGTGCAGGGCGTCTCGGAGGTCAACGACGGCCGGCCGCAGCTGCACGTGGGCATCGCCTCGGGCCCCGGGTTCACCGGCCCGGGGTGGCTCACCTCGGCGAGCACCGGCCGGGCGCCGTTCACCCAGCTCATCGACGTCGCCCCGACCGTGCTGCGCGCGCTGGGCCTCGAGCAGCCGGCGTCGGTCAACGGCCAGCCGCTCACCGTCGCCGGGGGCCACCCGGCCACCGCGGAGGCGGTCGCGCAGCTGGAGCGGGCCAACACCGCCGCGGTCACCCACCACCGCAGCACCGGCACGTTCTTCACGGCGCTGGTGGCGGTGCAGGCCGCGGTCGTCGTCCTCGGCGTGCTGGTGCTCGGCCTCACCCGGGCCGCGCGGCCGAGCGCCCGGCTGCGGCCGGTGCTGGCGCTCGCGGCGCTGGCGGCCGCGGCGCTGCCGGTGGCCACCTACCTGGCCGGGCTGCTGCCCTGGGAGCGCGCCGGCTCGCCGCGGTGGGCCCTGGCGGGGGCGCTGCTGGTGGCCGACGCCGCGGTGGTCGCCGTCGCCCTGCTGGGGCCGGGGGGGGGGGGGCCCGGCGGGCCGCCCCCCGCCGGCCTCGCGCGCACCCACGGCACCCTGCTCGCCCAACACCTCACCCGATAGTAGCAGGAGCTCGAAGGGCTGCT
>NZ_JBJGZI010000004.1:0-218351 GCF_054050455.1 Geodermatophilus sp. SYSU D00684
CCCCCCCCCCCCCCCCCCCCCCGGGCGCCCCCCCCCCCCGCCCCCCCCCCCCCCCGCCCGCCCCCGGCCCCCCCCCCCCCCCCCCCCCCCCCCCCCCCCCGAGGTCGGTGCCGACCCGGAAGGGGATCCGCGTGGACACCGGGGCGACGACGAGCGGATGGGTCTGCTGGAACTCGCCCCAGGCGCGCAGCAGGGAGTGGCGGGTGGCGAAGCTCTCCATCGCCGCCGCCGGGTCCGGGTCCCCGAGGGCCGCGTAGAACTCCGCCAGGAACCGCCGGGTCTCGGCCGGCAACAACGGCACCAGCGCCGGCAGCGCCGCCCGCATCTCCGGGGTGTTCAGCATGGCCAGGTCCGTGCGCGCCGCCCGGTCGATCGACGGCGGCTCGACCTCCTCGACGACGTAGCCGGCGTCCTCGAGGGCCCGGCCGGCGGTCCGGACGCCGTCGCGTACCTGCTCGTCCGTGCCCTGCCCGGCGGGGTCGAGCACCAGGGCCACCCGGATCGGCCGGTCGGGTGCGGGGCCGCGCAGCGGTGCCGGCACCGACCACGGATCGCGCCAGCTGTCCCCGGCCATCACCTCCAGCGCGGTCCGCAGATCAGCCACGCGCCGGGCCAGCGGGCCGACCACGACCGTCAGCTGGGCGCCGATCGGCGCGAACTCGGGGCCCGGGACGCTCGACGCGTCGGGGATGCGGCCCAGGGTGGGCTTCAGCGTGCTCACCCCGCAGCACTGGGCCGGGGAGCGCAGCGACCCGAGCCCGTCCCCGCCCAGGCCGAGCGGGGTCATCCCGGTGGCCACCGCGGCGGCGTCACCGCCGCTGGAGGCGCCGGCGGTGCGCGAGCGGTCCCACGGGTTGACCGTCGCGCCCCAGAGCTCGCTCTCGCAGTGCCAGCGCACCCCGAACGAGGCCAGGTTGGTGCGGCCGATCGGGATCGCGCCGGCGGCCTTCATCCGCTCGACGGCGGGTGCGTCCCGGGCCGGGTACGCCCCGGCCAGCGCCCGCAGGCCCTGGGTGGTCGGCGTGCCGGCCAGGTCGAGGAGACCCTTGACGGTGAACGGGACGCCGTGCAGCGGCCCCAGCTCGTCACCGGCGGCGACGGCCCGGTCGGCGGCGTCCGCCGCGTCGAGCGCCCGGTCACCCAGGACGACCACGACGGCGTTGACGGCGGGGTCCACCGCCTCGATCCGGCGCAGGTGCGCCTCCACGACCTCACGGCAGGAGGCCTTGCGGGACCGGATCGCCGCGGCCAGCTCGACCGCGCTCAGCTGCCACAGCTCGGTGGCCGTCAGCGTCATGGCGGCGTCTCCCGGGAGGTGGTGGTCACAGGGGCCCTGGCTCGGACGCCGACGGCGGACCGGTACCCGCCGGCGCGGTGACACGGGAGACGGGGTGCAGCCCCCTCCCCCGGTGCGACCGGCGCCGCCACGGGCAGACCTCGGTGCGCACTCCGGCCATCTCCGCTCTCCTCCCCGGGAGAAGCAGCGTGGCCGCCGTCGAGGGCCCGGTGCAGTGGCTCACGGCACCACCCGGCTGCGCCGTTGGTCCCCGGACCGTCGGGCGCCCGGACGGGAGCAACGACCCCACCGACCGGGGTCGTCGTCATCTGCCCCGGCGGCAGGGCCGCTGCTGGCATCGAACGGTCCCGATCGGGCCGCGGCAGCCGTGCGGCCAACCGCCCGCTCCTCCGCAGAGCCCCTCTCCCGCCGCCAGGAGGGTTCCGTCGATGTCCAGCACCGCCACCGCCACGACCGGCGCCGGAGCCGGGAGGGCGCCGGAGACCATCCGCCGCATCCTGGTGCCGGCGCTGGGCGGACCCGAGCGCCTCACCCTCGTCGAGTCACCGGCCCCGGAGCCGACCCTGGGCGAGGTCCGGGTCCGCACGCTGGCCGCCGGGGTCAGCTATCCCGACCTGCTGATCCGGGAGGGGACCTATCCGGGCGGCCCGCGTCCGCCGTTCACGCCCGGCTACGACCTGGTCGGCGTCGTCGACCGGCTCGGCCCCGGTGTCACCGGCCTCGCCGTCGGGGACGTCGTCGCGGCCATCACCGTCTTCGGCGCCTACGCCGACGCCGTGTGCGTGCCGCAGGAGCACCTGGCCCCGGTGCCGGCCGGGGTGGACCCCGCCGTCGCCGTCTGCCTGGCCTTCAACTACATCACCGCCTTCCAGATGCTCACCCGCACCGTCCGGCTGCACCCCGGTGCGCGGGTGCTGGTGCACGGCGCAGCCGGCGGCATCGGCACCGCGGCGCTGGAGATCGGCCGCGTCGCCGGCCTGCAGCTCTACGGCACCGCCACCGGCGCCGGCTGCGACGTCGTCCGCCGGCTCGGGGCCACCCCCGTCGACCACCGCCGCGAGGACTTCATGCACCGCATCCGCGAGCTGACCGGCGAGGGCGTCGACGTCGTCCTGGACGGCATCGGCGGCACCGTGTCGCTGCGGTCCTACCGCACGCTCGCGCCGCAGGGGGTGCTCGTCCTCTTCGGCCACTACGCCACGCTGGTGCACGGACGGCGCAGCGCCACGCGGGTGGCGGCCTTCTACGCCGCCGGTGCGCTCACCCTGGCCGCCAACGCCCTCCCCGGCGGCCGTTCCGTGCGCACCTATCAGAGTGCCGTCCTGCGCGACCGGCACCCCGACTGGTACCGGGCCGACCTGGCCACCCTGTTCCAGCTGCTCGCCGAGGGGCACCTGAAGCCGCTGATCGCCGCACGCATCCCCCTGGCCGAGGCGCGCCAGGCGCACGAGCGGCTGGCCGGCGGCGGGGTCCAGGGGAAGCTCGTGCTCACGCCGTAGCCCGACCCCGTCTGCGCCGGTGACTCCCGTGTCGGCCCTGTGGCGCTGCAGCCCCGCCGACAGCTGGTCGAGGGCGACGCCTGGGCACGGACGTCCGCCTGCGCACCCGCCGACTCGGCCCGCCCGCCCGGTACGTCCCGCTGATCGTGACCAGGCTGCGCCCGGCCCGGTGTCGGGGTCCGGCCACCTGCTCCTCGCCGGCAACCTCCTCGTCCCGGAACACGAGGAGCCCGGTGCCGAGCGTGACCCCGGGCCGCGGACGGCAGCCGGCGTCGAGCCGGCGGGATGTGCCGAATCCCTTCTGGGACCGACCGCAGGCCGATGCACGGACGACAGGGGCCCTCACGGTCACTGTGAGGGCCCCCGTTCGTGGGGGCGGGGGGACCGGTCCCGGGTCCGCTCTCCGCGGACCCCGGGACACGGGAGTGATCATGACCGAGACGCCGGACAGCGATCTCGGCGCCGCGGCACACGGCCGGCCACCACTGGGTGAGTGGCTACCCGGGGCGGAGCGAGACGGCGACGGGCGAGGCACTCGGGGTCCTTGTCGTCCACCTCCGTCGGTGGTTGCCTCGGCGTAGCCGACACGCGAGGTGACACCGGTCGCGCCCGGCTCCGGTCCGGGCACCGGCATGTCGGACGATGCTCCAACCGGCGGAGGATCGGTCATGTCAGCTGTCAGCGAGACCGTGCGCACGGCCGAGACGGTGCGTAGCGCAGCGACGGCCCTGGTGGGTGTCGTCGAGCAGCGCGCCGCCGAGATCGCGGAAGCCCGCAGGCTCCCCGCGGACCTCGTCGGGATGCTCAAGCGCGCCGGCGTCTTCAGCATGCCGATGCCCCGGGCATGGGGCGGTCCCGAGATGACCTTCCGGCAGCAGGTCGAGGTGATCGAGCTCCTCTCCGCCGCCGACCCCTCCGTCGGCTGGTGCGTGATGATCGGCTCGGACGCGGGGTTCTACTCCGCGTTCCTCGACGACGCCGCCGCCCGGCAGGTGTGGCCGGACCTCGACGCGGTGACGGCCGGCTGGGTCGTCCCCGCAGGCCGGGCCCGCCGCCAGGGGGACGGCTTCGTCGTCGACGGGCGGTGGTCGTTCGGGAGCGGCTGCACGCACGCCGACGTCATCGTCGGCGGCTGCGTCGAGTTCGACGGCGACGTGCCCGTGACGACCGGCGAGGGGCTGCCGGTCGTCCGGGTCGTCACCGCGCCGGCGGAGGCCTGGACGGTGCACGACACCTGGTTCACCACGGGCCTGGCCGGCAGCGGCAGCAACGACTACAGCGTTCAGGGTCTGACCGTGCCGGCCGAGCGGTCGTTCACCTTCCTCGACCCACCGCGACGGCCCGGACCGTTGTACGCCTTCCCCGCAGCGTTCTACGCGAACACGTCCGGTGTCCCGCTGGGGCTGGCCCGCCGGGCGATCGACGTCGCGCTGCAGGTCGCGGAGAGCAAGGTGTACCGGCCCCGCGGGAACCGGATGCGGGACGAGCCGCGGGTGCGCCTGGCGATCGCCCGTGCCGAGACCGACCTCGGTGCGGCGCGGGCGTACGCGTACGACGCGCTCGACCGCGTGTGGGACGAACTGGAGAGCGACGGCGCAATGACCGCGCCGACCCGGGTGCACCTGGCCCTCTCGCGTTCGAACGCCTTCCGGATGGCCCGGGACGTCGCCCAGCAGATGGTGGACACCGTGGGCACCGAGGCGATCTACACCTCCTCACCGCTGGACCGGCTGCTGAGGGACGCGGTCACGATGAGGCAGCACCTGCTGGCCCAGGACCGGATGCTGGAGATGGTCGGCGGTCTCGTCCTGGGCGAGGAGCCACCCTTCCCGTTCCTCTGAGGAGGAGCGGCAACGATGGGCCGGAAACGGCACCGACCCCCACCGCTGAGCGGTGGGGGCCGGTGCCGTTCGGAGTAGCGGGGGCAGGATTCGAACCTGCGACCTCTGGGTTATGAGCCCAGCGAGCTACCGAGCTGCTCCACCCCGCGTCGGTGACACCACCGTACACCCGGTCGCGGGGTGGGGGTGCACCGGGTCGGCGCACCCCCACCCGCGCGGCTCAGCCGGTCGGCGTGGCCGGCGCCGCGGCCGCTCCCTGGGCCGCCTCGTAGGCCTCGACCGCCGCCTGGAGGTCGGCCAGCGCCTGACCCTGCGCGGCGAAGTCGCCGCTGCGCTGGGCCTCGGCCAGCCGCTGCAGCGCCGCGTCGAGGTCGGCGACCGCCTGGTCCAGCGTCGCGTCCGACCCGTCGGCCGGCGGCGTCGTCGGCTCGGCCGGCGTGGTCGGCTCCGCGGGCGTGGTCGGCTCGGCCGGCGTCGGCTCCTCGGTGTCCGGGGTGGTCCCGGCGTCGTCGGAGTCGGTCGCGGTGTCCCCCGCCCCGGCCCCGAAGACCTGGTCCAGCGCGTCGGAGAGCGTGTCGGCGTAGCCGACCCGCCCGCCGTAGTTGACCAGCACCTTGCGCAGCAGCGGGAAGGAGTTCTGCCCGGTCCCCTCCACGTAGAGCGGCTGCACGTAGAGCAGGCCGTTCTCCCCGATCGGCAGCGTCAGCAGGTTGCCGAACACCGCCTGCGAGTCCTCGCTGTTGAACAGCGTCAGGTCCCGGGCGACCTCGTCGTTGGTGTTGAACGACTGCTGCACCTGCTGCGGCCCGCGGAAGGGCGTGTTGCCGGGCAGCCGGAGCACCTGGATCGAGCCGTAGGTGTCCGGGTCGCTGGAGGCGGAGATGAACGCCGAGAGGTTCTGCCGGCGGAAGGCGTTCAGCGCACTGGTCAGCTGGAACGTCGCGTCGGGCTCCCCCGGCCGCGCGGCGAGGATGTAGTACGGCGGCTGCGCCTCCTCGGTCTGCGTGTCCTGCGTCGGGTCGGCCGGCACCGCCCAGCGGTCGTTCTGGCTGTAGAAGTCGCCGGGGTCGCTCACGTGGTAGCGGGTGAGGATGTCCCGCTGCAGCTTGAACAGGTCCTCGGGGTAGCGGACGTGGCCGATGAGCTCGTCGCTCATCTCCGACCGCTCCTCGATGACGCCCGGGAACGCGGCCATGTAGGCCTTCAGCACCGGGTCCTCCTCGTCCCACTCGTAGAGCCGGACGGTGCCGTCGTAGGCGTCCACGGTGGCCTTGACCGAGTTGCGGATGTAGTTGAACTGCTCGTTCGGCAGCGCCGCGGTCCCCTGGCCGGTGAGCGCGTCCTGCGCCGCCTCGCCGAGCTCCATCCGCTCGGAGTACGGGTAGGCGTCGGACGTCGTGTAGCCGTCGAGGATCCACTGCACGCGGCCGTCGATCACCGCCGGGTAGGGGTCGCCGTCGACGGTGAGGAACGGCGCGGCCTTCTCCACCCGCTCGCGCGGGTCGCGGACGTAGAGCACCTTCGAGGCGTCGTTGACCGCACCGGAGAGCAGGAAGTTGCGCTCGCGGTAGTAGATGGCGAACGTCAGCTGCCGGAAGAAGCTGCCGATCGCGACGCCGCCCTCGCCGTCGTAGGTGTTGTTGACCTCGCCCTCGGAGCCGTCCTCGGGCCGGTCGAACTCGCGGGCGTCGGCGCCCTCGGGCGCCCCGACGACGGAGTAGTCGTCGATCAGCTCGCCGTAGTAGATCCGGCCCTGCTCGACCTCGATGTCGCCGGTGGTGGGCAGGTCCCGGCTGGTGAAGTTGGGCTCGCCGCCCTCCTGGCCGGTGACCACCTGGTTGGCCGGCGCGGCGACGAACCCGTTGCCGTGCGTGTAGACGGTGTGCCGGTTGATCCAGGTGTCCTGGTTCTCCGACAGGCTGCCGCTGTCGAGCTCGCGGACGGCGACGACGTAGTCGCGGGTCTCGCCGTCGATCGTGTACCGGTCGATGTCGAGCTTCTCGGGGAAGCCGTACACGTTGCGGATCTGCTGGCGCGCGGTGAACGTCCCGGCCAGCACGTTCGGGTCGAGCAGGCGGGCGTTCGGGATCGTCGCGTCGTCGTTGCGCAGCTCGGCGAGCGCGGCGTCGGTGTCGACGTCCTCCCCGGTGTTCTCCTGCGCGAAGTCCGTGTACTCGACCTCGGTGAGGTCGTAGGCCGCGCGGGTCGAGGCGATCGCCCGCTCGATGTAGTCGGCCTCGCGCTCGTTGGCGCTCGGGCGGACGACGAACTGCTGCACGATCGCCGGGTAGGCCACGCCGATGACCAGGCTGGACAGCAGCAGCAGGACCAGCGCGGCGGCCGGCAGCCGGAAGTTGCGGACGACGACGTTGGCGAAGAAGGCGACGGCGCAGAACGCCGCCGCGAAGACCAGGATCGTCTTGGCCGGCAGCAGCGCGTTGACGTCGGTGTAGCTCGCGCCGCTGAACAGCTCGCCCCGGTCGGAGTAGACCAGCGCGTAGCGGTCGAACCAGTACGCGACGGCCTTGAGCGCCACGAACAGGCCGAGCAGCACCGACAGCTGCACCATCGCCGCGCCGGTGAGCTTCTGCCCCGGCGTCTGCAGCCGCAGCCCGCCGAAGACGTAGTGGGTCAGCAGCGAGCCGATCAGCGCCAGCAGCACGATGGCGAAGCCGAAGCTCAGCAGCAGCCGGTAGAAGGGGTACTCGAAGACGAAGAACGACAGGTCCAGGCCGAACTGCGGGTCGACGTCCCCGAAGGGCACCGAGTTGCGGAAGGTCAGCCAGGTCTCCCAGCTGCCCTGCGCGGTGAACCCGGCGAACAGGCCGACGACGACCGCGACGGCCGACAGCACCAGGGTGCGGCGGGGCTCCAGCGACTGCCGGTAGCGCTCCAGGTTCTGCTGCTCCAGCGACATCGGCCGGAACGCCGGGCGGAACCGGTACGCCAGGTAGATCGCCAGCGCGGTGAGCCCGCCGGTGGCCACGCCGGCCACGGCGAACAGCAGGGCCCGGGTCTGGAGCTCGGTCCAGAAGACCTCGGTGTACCCGGTCTCGTCGAACCAGAGGTAGTCGACGTAGACGTTGGTCAACGTCCCGATGGCCGTGAACAGCACCAGCAGCACGGCGATGGACCCGATGACCACCTTCGCGCGCCGCGACAGCGTCGGCACGGACACGGGGGGCCGCATGGCCACGAGCGGTCTCCTTCAGTTGCAGGTGCGGCGGACACCGGGAGGCGCCGTCGCGGTGTGGCGACCGCGTGCGGTCGGACGTGTGGGGCGCCGGTCGGCACGGGCGCCGGGCTGGCGCACGAGCGGCCGGTGTCGCCCCTGACCAACGCTCGGCGCGGCACCGGGTTCCCCGGGAGCCCGTGCTGGCCGACAGCATCCACCACGCGGGGCGTCCCGTGGCGGGCAGCGGTCAGCAGCCCGCGGGCGTGCGCCCCTCCCGGACGTCCTCGAGGGCGGTCAGGGCGTCGTCCAGGGTGGCCACCCGCGCCAGGGTGAGGCCGGTGGCCGGGGACCCGAGCGCGTCGGGGCAGTTGTCGGCCGGGACGAGGAACAGCTCGGCACCGATCTCCTCGGCGGCGACCATCTTCAGCTGGATGCCGCCGATCGCGCCCACCGCGCCGTCGGCGTCGATGGTGCCGCTGCCGGCCACCACGGCGCCCTCGGTCAGGTCGGTGTCGCCGACCAGGTCGAGGATGCCGAGGGTGAGCATCAGGCCCGCCGACGGGCCGCCGACGTCGGCGACGTCGATGTCGATGTCGAACGGCGCGGAGGGCTGCTCGCGCACCACGACGCCGAGCACCGAGCCCTCGCGGTCGGGGGACCCACCCGTGGTCAGCGTGGCCGTGCCCGGCTGCCCGAGCCGGGTGTAGGCGACCTCCACGGTCGTACCGGCCGGGATCGCGGCGAGGACGGCGGCCAGCGCGTCGGAGTCCGGCGTCGGCCGCCCGTCGACGGACTCGATCGCGTCGCCCTCCTCGAGCAGCCCGTCCGACGGCGAGTCGTCCCCGGACAGCCCGCGGACGACGACCTTCACCGGGTAGCCGAGGTGGCCCAGCGCCGCGGCCTCGGCGGACTCCTCCGAGGTGAGGAAGGCCTGCCGGTTGGCCTGCTCGATCTCCTCCTCGGTCTGGTCCGGCGGGTACACCGACTCCTCGGGCACCACGCTGATCTCGTCGTCGAACCAGCCGCGGACCGCCTCGACCAGGCTCAGGCCCGCCCGGCCGACGCCGACCGTGGTCAGGTTGAGGTTGCCGGTGACGTCGTTGCGGTCGCGGCCACGGAGGGAGATGACCGGGTCGCCGTCGATGTCGCCGAGGGTGTTGAAGGTCGGGCCGGGCACCTGGGCGACGTAGGGCACCGGCAGGGCCGCGCCGAGGACGCCGGCGACGAGCAGCAGCACCACACCGACGGCGAGGACGGCGATCCGACGGGTCACGACCGGCCAGAGTAGAACCTCGCGCTGGCAGCGTCCGCCGAGAGCGGACGCGGGAGCCCGCGCTCGGGCTCCGGCGGTGTGATCACGCGTCTACCGTGGGGGCATGAGTGACGTGCCGTTCGGATTCGGGATGCCCGACCGCGACCCCGAGCGCCGGGACCAGCCCGGCGGCGACCCGTTCGGCTTCGGCGCCCTGTTCGGGTTCGGCGGCCCGGGCGGCGCCGGGGGCGGCACCCCGGAGGAGTTCCTCGGCAAGATGCCGCTGTTCGCCGAGCTGCAGAAGCTCATGAACTGGTCGGGCGGGCCGGTCAACTGGGACCTCGCCCGGCAGGGCGCGATCAGCTCCCTGGCCACCGGCACCCAGCCGACGTCGGAGGCCGAGCGGGCCGCCGTCACCGAGGCGGTGCGGCTGGCCGACCTGTGGCTGGACCAGGTCACCGACCTGCCCTCGGGGGCCGACCGGGCGCTGGCCTGGTCCCGGGTGGAGTGGGTCGAGCAGACGCTGCCGGCCTGGGGCGCGCTCATCGACCCGCTGGCCGAGAAGGTCGTGGCCGCCATGACCTCCGCGCTGCCGCAGGAGGCCATGGCCATGGCCGGCCCGCTCGCCGGGATCATGGGCCGGATGGGCGGCCTGATGTTCGGCGCCCAGGTCGGGCAGGCCCTCGGCCGGCTCGCCGGCGAGGTGCTCACCGGCACCGAGGTCGGCCTGCCGCTGGCCCCGGCCGGCTCGGCGGTGCTCGTCCCGCAGAACGTCGCCGCGTTCGCCGAGGGCCTGGACCGCCCCGCCGACGAGGTCCGCCTGTTCCTCGCCCTGCGCGAGGCCGCGTCGCTGCGGCTGTTCGCCCACGTGCCGTGGCTGCGCCAGCAGCTGCACGACGCCGTCCACGCCTACGCCCGCGGCATCAGCATCGACCGCGAGGCGATCGAGCGCGGGCTCAACGACGCGATGGGCTCGATGGGCGGCGGCTTCGACCCGTCCAACCCCGAGGCGCTGCAGGAGCTCCTGGGCAGTGGGCTGCTCGAGCCGGAGGAGACGCCGGAGCAGCAGATGGCGCTGCGCCGGCTGGAGACGCTGCTGGCGCTGGTCGAGGGCTGGGTCGACGCCGTCGTCGCGGCCGCGGCCGGCGAGCGGCTCCCCGGGCACGGGGCGCTGGCCGAGACGATGCGCCGCCGCCGCGCGTCGGGCGGTCCGGCCGAGCAGACCTTCGCCACCCTGGTCGGCCTGCAGCTGCGCCCCCGCCGGCTGCGCGACGCGGCCACCGTCTGGGGCGCCATGGCGCAGCAGCACGGCACCGAGGCCCGCGACCGGCTCTGGTCGCACCCGGACCTGCTGCCCACCTCCGACGACCTCGACGAGCCGCTGGACTTCGTCGCCCGCCAGGGCGTGGCCGACGAGCTGCGCGCGCTCACCGACCCGGCCGAGGACACCGGCGGCGGCCACACCGACGGCGGGGACACCGACGGGGACGCCCCCACCCGCTGAGGACGGCTCGGCCGGAGGGCACCCGGCCGCCGAGGGCCGGGATGGGCTCCGCGCAGGCCGGGACGGCACCTGGCCGCGGTGTCGTGCCCGAGGGGGGGCCCGGAGGGCTCTGCGGCGGGTGCGACGGATGGGCTCCGCGCAGGCCGGGACGGCACCTGGCCGCGGTGTCGTGCCCGAGGGGGGGCCCGGAGGGCTCTGCGGCGGGTGCGACGGATGGGCTCCGCGCAGGCCGGGACGGCACCTGGCCGCGGTGTCGGCCGGTAGGCCGACGAAGTGCTCAGTCGACGAGGTCGCCGTCGTCCTCGCGGGCGCCGTCGGCGCGGGCCGTCTCGATGCCCTCGAGGAACCCGCGGGCCCGCTCGGCCCGCGGGTAGCGGGCCACCAGCGCCCAGAAGCGCGCGTCGTGGCTGGCCTCGAGCAGGTGCGCCAGCTCGTGCACCAGCACGTAGTCGACGACGTACTCCGGCATCGACCGCAGCCGGCTGGACAGCCGGATGCTGCCGTCGGCCGGGGTGCACGAGCCCCAGCGGCGCTGCTGGTTGTCCACCCACCGCACGCTGGTCGGCTGCGGCACGCCGTCGAGGTGCTCGGCCGACAGGGCGCGGGCCCGGCTCATGAGCTCGTCGTCGCCGCCCAGGGACCGGCGGCGGCGCTCCTCCCGGGTCTGCAACTTGGCCACCATCTGGGCCACCCAGCGCCGCTCCTCGGCCGGCGTGAACGCCGCCGGGATGAGCACGATCGTCCGCCCCGACTCGCGGTAGGCGGTCACCGTCCGACGGCGGCGCGCGCTGCGGCGCACCTCGACCGGCCCGTCCGTGGACAGGGGGCCGCGCGAGGGGTCGGGGGTCGATCCGGGCACGGGAGGACGGTAGCCACCGGCCGCCGGCGACGCGCGGAGGGGAGCCACCCGCTCGGGTACGAGTCGCACGGACGGTGGACACGCCGGCCCCTGTCCCGGCTGCGGCGGCCGGACGCTCCGTCCACAGCGGCCCGGACGGCGTCCGCGCAGGTGACGGGCGTGGAACGGGCCGGCGACGGGCGGGTGGCCGCCGGCCCCTCCCCTGGCTGCACACAGGGACACGCCGCGGGGTCCCCACCGTCTCCACAGCGCTGTCCACAGGCTGTGGGCACCGCGGCAGGCCGGGTTCCCCGGCCGGACGGGTCGGAGGGGACCGTCCGGGTAGCGTTCGCGAAGACGGTGCCCGAACGGGTGCCGAGCAGCTGGAAGAGGAGGCACCGTGGCGGAGAGCTACAACGGCTACTGCGTGAAGTGCAAGGAGAAGCGGGACTTCGACGGCGAGGTCAAGGTCAGCGAGTCCGGCCGCCGGATGGCCCAGGGCACCTGCCCGGTCTGCGGCACCAAGATGAACCGGATCCTCGGCAAGGCCTAGGCACTGCCTCCTGACGGCGGCGTCCCGCACCGCGGGCGCCGCCGTCGTCGTCCCCGGGCCCTGTGGACGACGGCAGCGGACGCCGGGCCGGTCCTGCCACCCTGCGCGGGTGTCCGACACCGCCCACCCCCTGCTGCCCCCGGGCACGCCGCTGCTCCGCCGCTCCCCCGACGCCCTCCAGGTCGGCGGGGTCGAGCGCGACGGCGTGCTGGTCGGCTCCGCCCCGGCCGCGGTGACCGCGCTGCTGCGCGGGCTCGACGGCCGGCGCTCCCAGCGGACCGTGCTGACCGACGCCGCCGGCGAGGGGCTCGACCCACGCTCGGTCGCCGCGCTGCTCGACCACCTGCGGGCCACCGGCACGCTGGTCGACCTCGAGGCCGCGGACCTGCTCGCCTCCGACGCCGGCCCGGCCGCCGCGGCCCGCACCGCCGCGGAGCTGCCCGCCGCGCGCGACCCCGACGGCGCGGTGCGCTGGCACGCCCGGCGCGCGGCGACGGTCGTCGTCGAGGGCGCGACCCGGGTCGGCGTGCCCCTGGCGACCCTGCTGGCCGCCAGCGGCGTGGGCCGGGTCCACGTCCGCGACGACGGCGTCGCGACCGCGGCCGACGCGGTCGCCGGCGGCCTCACCGCGGCCGACGAGGGGCGGGCCCGCTCGCTCGCCGCCGCGGACGCCGTCCGCCGCGCCAGCCCGCTCACCGACCTGCGCCCGCTGCCGCCGGGCGCCGTCCCCGACCTCGTCGTCCTCGCCCGGCCCTGGGCGGCCTCCGACCCGCTGGTCGCCGGCCTGCGGGACGCCGGCGTGGCGCACCTGGTGGCCGCCGTCCGCGGCGACACCGGCGTCGTCGGGCCGCTCGTGGTCCCCGGCGTCACCGGCTGCCTGCGGTGCGCCGACCTGCGCCGCCGCGACGCCGACCCGCGCTGGCCGGTGCTCGCCGCCCAGCTCACCGCCGCCGACGTCCCCGGCGGGTCCACCCTCACCTGCTGGGCGACCGCGCTGGCCGCGACGCAGACGGCGCTGGCCTACCTCGACGGCAGCGGCAGCCCGGTGGCGCTGGCGGGGACGGTGGAGCTGTCGCCCCCGGGCCTGGTGCCGCGGCTGCGCCGCTGGCCGGCGCACCCGTCCTGCGGGTGTGGGGCGACGCCCGCCCCTCCGGGTGACGCCCACCACGGCACCGTCAGCGGCCCGGGCTCCGCGTCGGGGACAATGGCACGGTGACCGACGACGCACGGGGGATCCCGAGGGGCTCGATCTCGCGCACCGCGCGGCTGGCCTCGCTCCCCCTGGGTGCGGCCGGCCGCGCCACGCTGGGGATCGGCAAGCGGCTGTCGGGGCAGTCGTCGGAGGCGGTCGCCGCGGAGCTGCAGCAGCGCACTGCCGAGCAACTGTTCGCCGTCCTGGGCCAGCTCAAGGGCGGGGCGATGAAGCTCGGCCAGACGCTGTCGGTGTTCGAGGCCGCCGTCCCCGAGGAGGTGGCCGCGCCCTACCGCGAGGCGCTGGTCAAGCTCCAGGAGGCGGCGCCGCCGATGCCGGTGCGCACCGTGCACGCGGTGCTCGCCCAGCAGCTCGGCGGCACGTGGCGCACCCGGTTCCGCGAGTTCGACGACCAGCCGGCCGCGGCCGCCAGCATCGGCCAGGTGCACCGCGCCACCTGGCGCGACGGCCGCGACGTCGCCGTGAAGATCCAGTACCCGGGTGCGGCCACCGCCCTGATGGCCGACCTCAACCAGCTGTCCCGGTTCGCCCGGCTGTTCGCCGCGCTGTTCCCCGGCATGGACGTCAAGCCGCTCATCGCCGAGCTGCGCGCCCGGGTGATCGAGGAGCTCGACTACGGGCTGGAGGCCGACGCGCAGCGGCAGTTCGCCGCCGCCTACGCGGGCGACCCGGAGATCGTGGTCCCGCGGGTGGTGGCCAGCGCGCCCAAGGTGATCGTCTCGGAGTGGCTGGAGGGGCTGCCGCTGTCGCGGGTCATCACCGACGGCACCCGCGAGCAGCGCGACCGCGCCGGCCACCTCATGGCGGTGCTGCACTTCTCCGCCCCGCAGCGGGCCGGGCTGCTGCACGCCGACCCGCACCCGGGCAACTTCCGGCTCGTCGACGGCGGCCGGCTCGGCGTCATCGACTTCGGGGCCACCGCCCGGCTCCCTGACGGGCTGCCCGAGCCGATCGGCCGGCTGGTCCGCTGGGCGCTGGAGGGCCGCGCCGAGGAGGTGCTCACCGACCTGCGCGCCGAGGGGTTCGTGCGGCCGGGCATCGAGGTCGACGCCCAGGGCGTGCTGGACTACCTGCGGCCGATGCTGGAGCCGGTCGAGAGCCCGGGCTTCCGCTTCACCCGCAAGTGGATGCAGGAGCAGGCCGCCCGCCTCGCCGACCCCCGCACCGAGGCCAGCAAGCTCGGCCGCCAGCTCAACCTGCCGCCGGCCTACCTGCTCATCCACCGGGTGACGATCGGCTCCATCGGCGTGCTCTGCCAGCTCGACGCCGCCGCCGACTACCGCGGCGTCCTGGAGGAGTGGCTGCCCGGCTTCAAGGCCTGACCCGCGCCCGACCCGGACCGGACCGACCACGACCGGCCCGGGACGACGAGAGGCCGGACCCCCGACGCACCGGGAGCGTCGGGAGCCCGGCCTCGACCGCGAGGGGCTCGGCGTGCTGCCGGGTCCCTGAGGGGCGCCGCCGCCTAGCGGACGGCGGCGCTGGCCCGCGCGGCACGCCGGCTGGCGTACTCCGCGCGGCGGGCCCACCGGCGGGCGGCCCGCAGCCGGCGCACGCGGCCGGCGGTGTCGGCCTCGGCGCGCAGCTCGCGCAGCCGCGTGGTGGCCAGGTCGTACTCGTACGTGGTCATCTCGGGTCCTCGGTGCTCGTCGGGCGTCGTGCCCGATCGGATGGCTGTCGCTGTCGCTGTCGGCTGTCGCCGTCCCGGCTCACGCCGCGACGACCTTGCGGGGACGGCCCCGCGGGCGCTTGCGCGGGATGACCACACCCCGCTCGAAGATCTCGCCGCCCCAGACGCCCCACGGCTCGCCGCGGTCCAGGGCGCCGGCCAGGCAGGCGTCGCGGACCGGGCACTCCCCGCACAGGACCTTGGCCTGCTCGAGCAGCGCGGGGCTCTCGGCGAACCACAGGTCCGGGTCGTCGGTCCCGCGGCACGGCAGGGGGCGCCGCACCGGTGCCGGGGCCAGGGGGGTGTGCGGCGTCCTCGGGGTGGCGCCGCCGGTCCGGGGGAGCCCGGGTCGGCGGTGGGACGTCGGGCGGTCGATCGTCTGCTGCACTGCCGCTCCTCCTCGTACTCGTCGTCTGCGCGGCCGGCGGGGGCCCGCCGACCGGGGTGGTCGGGGCCGGGTGCCGCGGAGAAAGACGAAGGCCGCGGATCCCGGGGTTCGGGTTCCGCGGCCTCGAGGAGGACCGGTCGAGCGGCTAGCTCTGCGGTCTCCCCGGGGAGTGGATCCCGAGGGTGTGGCGCTGGTTGGAGATGTGGGTGCGGAGGGCGTCGGTGCCGCCGACGCCGGTGCCGAAGTCACCGGCGGTGGGCAGACCGGTCCCCTGGACCGGAGCGGTGGGCGCAGCGACGGCGGTGCCGGTCAGGTCGAACGGCGTCATCGTCTTGACGACGGCGTAGCGCGGCCGCGCGGACGGGACGGCGCCGGTCAGGGCCGGACGCACGACAAGGGCGCCCCAGGCGGGGACCCCGGCGGGGGCGAGGACGCAGCGCATGTCGATCATCGGTACCCCTCCTCCCGGGGTCGGAGTCCGGCGGTCGGGCCGGGCTCGGTCTGGCGCGCCCGCGGTCGTCCGTCGGGCGCAGGCAGGACAGTAGGGAAGGTCACCACAGCGGCGCAACGCAATTAACGGGCGCGTCCTCCGAGGGCGTGGGACGCGCCGGTCCGGCCGTGCGGTGGGCACGGCCGGTGACCGGTCAGCCGCCCACGGTGGCGAGGACGTCCTCGCCGTACATCTCCAACTTGCGGGCGCCGATGCCGGGCAGCGCGGACAGCTCGCGGATGCTCGTCGGCTTCGCCTCGGCGATGGCCTGCAGGGTGGCGTCGGTGAACACGACGTAGGCGGGCACCGAGGCGGCCTGCGCGGTGCTGCTGCGCCAGGCGCGCAGCCGCTCGAAGATCTCCCCGGCCTCGCCCTCGAGGACGACCTTGGCCCGCTTGGTCTTCCGCGGCGGTGGCAGGGCCGACGGCGTGGAGCCGGGCACCAGGCCGTCGAGGAAGCGGCTGCGCGGGCGGGCCCGCTTGGCGCCGGGGTTGCGGGCCAGCGACCAGGAGAGGGTGAGCTGCTCGCGGGCGCGGGTGACCGCGACGTAGAGCAGCCGCCGCTCCTCCTCCACCGCCTCCGGCCGGGACAGCGACTGGGAGATGGGCAGCACCCCGTCGACCAGGCCGACGACGAAGACGGCGTCCCACTCCAGGCCCTTGGCCGCGTGCATCGACGCCAGGGTCACGCCCTGGACGGTCGGCGCGTGCTGGGCGTCGGCCCGCTCGGCGAGGTGGGTGACGAAGCGCTGGAGGTCGGTGGTCGGGTCCTCGGCGACCAGGTCGACGGCGAGGTCGACCAGTGCGGCCAGCGACTGCCAGCGGTCACGGGCCGCTCCCCCGGCCGGCGGGCGGTGCTCCACCCAGCCGGTCGCGGCCAGCACGTCGCGCACCGTGGGCACCAGCGCGCCGGGCTCGTGGCCGCCGGCGGCCGCGCCGCGCAGCAGGACGACCGCCTCGCGGACCTCGGGCCGCTCGAAGAACCGCTCCCCGCCCTTGAGGACGTAGGGCACGCCCGCGTCGGCCAGCGCCGACTCGTACACCTGCGACTGCGCGTTGATCCGGAACAGCACGGCGATCTCCGACGCGGGCGTCCCGTTCTCGATCAGCGCGCGGCAGGCCTGGGCGACCGCGGCGGCCTCGGCGGGCTCGTCGGCGTGCTCGAAGAAGCGCGGCTCGGGGCCCTCGGCGCGCTGGCCGAGGAGCTTGAGCCGGAAGATGCTCTTGCGCTCCGGTGCCTGCCCGATCAGCTTGTTCGCCAGCCCCACCACCTGCGGCGTCGACCGGTAGTCGCGCTCGAGCTTGACCACCGCGGCGTCGGGATAGCGGTCGGCGAAGCCCAGGAGGTAGTCGGGGTCGGCCCCGGTGAAGGAGTAGATCGTCTGGTTGGGGTCGCCGACGACGCAGACGTCGGCCCGCCCGCCCAGCCAGGCGTCGAGCAGCCGCTGCTGCAGCGGGTTGACGTCCTGGTACTCGTCGACGACGAAGTGGCGGTACTGCGCGCGCACCTGCCGGGCGACGTCGGGGTGCTCCTCCAGCGCGAACGCGGTGACCAGCAGCAGGTCCTCGAAGTCGAGCGCGCCGTCGCGCTGCTTGGCCGACTCGTAGGAGGCGTAGACGCGGGCGACGGCCGCGGCGTCGAACGGCGGCTCGCGGCCGGCGGCCTGGGCGCGCGCCGGGTAGTCCTCCGGGGTGGCCAGCGTGGTCTTGGCCCACTCGATCTCGCTGGCCAGGTCGCGCAGGCTCGTCCGGTCGGTGGTCAGCCGGTTGCGGGTGGCCGCCGACGCGACGACCCGCAGCTTGTTCTCGATCAGCGGCGGCAGCGGGCCCCCGAGCACGCGCGGCGCGAAGTAGCGCAGCTGGCGCATCGCCGCCGCGTGGAAGGTGCGGGCCTGCACCCCGCCGACGCCGAGACCGGCCAGCCGGGTGCGCAGCTCCCCCGCCGCGCGGGCGGTGAAGGTCACCGCGAGCACCTGCTCGGGGACGAACGCGCCGGTGTGCACGCCGTAGGCGATGCGGTGGGTGATCGTGCGGGTCTTGCCCGTCCCCGCACCGGCGAGGATACACACCGGGCCGGTCACCGCCGAGGCGGCCTCGCGCTGCTCGTCGTCGAGGCCGGCCAGGACCGCCTCGGCGCCGGCGGAGGTCCCCGCGGACCCGGGGGTCGCCAGGGGCGCGTCGGCTGTCCGGGGCATGCGGTGGTTCCTCCGAGGGCACAGGGGGACGGCGGCCGGCGGACCGCTCCTGCGAGTGTCCCAGCCCGGGACGACAGACGGCAGGGACACCCCGGCGCCTGGGGACGGCCGGTGCGCCTGGGGACGGGGAGGCCGGGAAGAGCCGCCGGGCCCGCGGTGTTGGCCCCCTGGGACGCCGCCGCGTCCCCGCCCCGACTGCCTGGAGGACCCCGAGTGACTGCCGCGCCCGCCGCCGTGACGATGTACACCACCACCTGGTGCGGGTACTGCGTGCGGCTCAAGAAGCTCATGCAGGTCGAGGGCATCGACTTCGCCGAGGTCGACATCGAGCGCGACGCCGCCGCGGCGGAGGTCGTCATGAACGCCAACGGCGGCAACCGCACCGTCCCGACCCTGGTCTTCCCCGACGGCAGCGCCCTCACCAACCCGAGCATCGACCAGGTCAAGGCGCAGCTCGCGCAGCAACCGAGCGCCTGATCGGCGGGTGGTGTAGGGGTCCCGGCCCCCGGCGGTGCATCATCGTCCCCCGGCGGGTCGCGACCGTGACACGCCGACGTCCACCCGGCCCACCGGCCGAGCACCCGCGGGAGCCGCTGTCGTGACCTCGGACGCCGTGCACCTCCCCGTGTCCGCAGCGACTCCGGAGGAGCCGCCCGCCGACCGCCCCTCCGTCGTGCTCGCCCGGACCGGCCGCGGCTGGAGCGTCCTGTCCCCCGGCCGCGCCGACGACGTCGCCGACCTGCTTGAGGGGCTGTCGCTGGCCGACCTCGTCACCGAGGAGCTCGACGGTCCCGCCGACCCCGACCGCGCGACGCGTCGCGCCGCGCGCGGGGCGGCCGACGCCGGGCCCGACGGCGACCCCCGGGACGCCCGGATCGCCGCGCTCGAGCGGACCGTCGCCCAGCTGGAGCACGCGCTGGCCTCCCGGGTCGCCACCGAGCGGGCCATCGGGGTGCTCGCCGAGCGCCAGGGCACCTCGCCGCGGGCGGCGTTCGAGGCGCTGCGCACCCAGGCCCGGTCGCTCGGGCGGCCGGTGCACGAGCTGGCCCGCGAGGTGCTCGAGCCCCTCGACGGCGCGGCCGCCGAGGCGGCCGCGGTGCTGCCGCCGGCCCCCCGCCGCCCGCCGGGCCGGCGGGTGCCGCACGCGCCGGGCCGCCCCGGCCCCGCCGTGCCCGCGGACGGCCGCCGCTGAGCGGTCCGCAGCCGCTGACCCCGGGCGCGCTGGCCGACCGGCTGGCCGCCCTCCTCGCCGACGTCGACCCCGAGCCGGGCGCGGCCGCCCTGCGCGTCGCCGTCGACGGGCCCGACGTCGCCGATCCGGAGGACCTCGCCCGGGCGGTCGCCGAGCGGCTGCCCGCGCTCGGCCGCCCGGCCGTCGTCGTCCCGGCCGCCGGGTTCCTGCGGCCGGCCTCCCTGCGGTTCGAGCACGGCCGCACCGACCCCGACGCCCGCTACACCGACTGGCTCGACGCCGGCGCGCTGGCCCGCGAGGTGCTCGACCGGGTCGGTCCCGGCGGGCCGGGCGAGTACCTGCCGGTCCTGTGGGACGTCGCCCGCGACCGCGCCGCCCGGGCCGACTACCGCCCGATGCCGGCGCGCGGGGTGCTGCTGGTCCCCGGCCCGCTGCTGCAGGGCGTGGGGCTGGCCTTCGACGTCGTCGTCCACCTGCGGGTGGCGCCGGCCGCGCGGAAGCGGCGCTTCCCCGCCGGGCAGGCGTGGGAGCTGCCCGCCTTCGACCGCTACGACGACGAGGTCGACCCCGTGCTGCTCGCCGACGCCGTGGTGCTCGCCGACCGCCCCGAGCACCCCGCACTGGTGCTGCAGGGCCGGTTCAGCTGAGCTCGCCGGCCACCCAGCGGTCGATGATGTGCCGCGCGATCGAGACCGGCGGCGGCAGCGCGGCGGGCCCGCGACCCGAGCGCAGCTCGTCGCGGGTCCACCAGCGGGCCTCCTCGATCTCGGTCGGGTCCAGCCGCAGCTCCAGGTCCCCCTCGGCGCGCGCGACGAAGCCGAGCATCAACGACTGCGGGAACGGCCAGGGCTGGCTGCTCACGTAGCGGACGTCGGTGACCGCCAGCCCGACCTCCTCGGCGACCTCCCGGGCCACCGCGCCCTCGGCGGACTCCCCCGGCTCGACGAACCCGGCGAGGATGGAGAACCGCCCGGGCGGCCACACCGCCTGCCGGCCCAGCACGCAGCGGTCGCCGCCGTCGTGGACCAGCATGATCACCGCGGGGTCGGTGCGCGGGAACAGCTCGGTGCCGGTGACCGGGTCGCGCTGCACCCAGCCCGCCCGCTCGATCGTCGTCGCGGCGCCGGACAGCGGGCTGAACCGGGCCCGCTCGTGCCACTCGAGGATGCCGACGGCCTGGGCGAGCAGGCCGGCGTCGAGGTCGCCGAGGTCGGCGCCCACCTCGCGCAGCCCGGTCCACAGGTCCACGGGCCGGCCGTTGACCGTCAGCGCCCGCTCGCCGCGGACCGCGGCGTAGGGGACGCCGCCGGCCTCGCCGAGGTACACCGCGCCCACCGGCAGGGCCGGCTGCTCGTCCCAGACCAGCTCGGGGCCGCCGTCGGTCTCGCGCACCGGGACGGCGCGGCGGTCGTCGACGGTGAGCACCCGCACCGGCCGGCCGCGGGTGGGGTCCTCCAGCGCCCGGCCGAGGTGGTCGCGGTCGTGCGCCGAGCGGGACAGCACGGGCACCGTGCCCGTGGTGTCGGGCGTGCCGGCCGGCCAGAACCCGCGCACGGCCTCCGGGGAGGCGACGTCGTCGGGCGTGCTGCCGCCCGGCGGGACGGTCACGCCGGGTCCGGCGCGGCGGCGGCGCTGGCGGTGACGTCGACCGGGCCGAGGGCCCGCAGGGCGTCGGTGACCCGCTCGGCGTCCCCGACGACGACGGCGGTCAGCGCGGCCGGCGCCAGGTAGCGCCGCGCGGCCTCCTGCACCTGGTCGACGGTGACCTCGGCCAGGGCGCGCTGGTGCTCGGCCAGCCACTCCGCCGACAGCCCCGACCCGGCCAGCGCGGACAGCGTGCTGGCCAGCCCGGCGTGCGTGGCGGTCGACAGCGCCATGCTGCCGAGCACGTAGCGGCGGGCGGCGTCGAGCTCGGCCTCGGTGACCGGCGCCAGCGCCATCCGGCCCAGCTCGGCCCACGTCTCGAGGAAGGCGGCGCCGGTGACCTCGGTGGCGACGTCGGCCTCGACCAGGAACGACGAGGCGGCGGCGAGGTGGTCGACGGCGCTGCGCGGGCTGTACGAGTAGCCGCGCCGCTCGCGGATGTTCTCGACCAGCCGGGAGGAGAAGTAGCCGCCGAAGACCATGCTCGCCAGCCGCACGGCGGGCAGGTCGGGGTCGGTGCGGCCCGGCGCCGGCCCGCCGAGGCGGATGTTGGACTGCACCGCGCCCGGCCGGTCGACCACCTCGAGGTGGCCGGGGGCGAGCGTGGGGGCGGGCTTGGCGCCGGCGGCGGCGCCCTCCCCCGTCCAGCCGCCGAGCGCGGCGGCGACGGCGTCGGCGGCCGCCGCGACGTCGAGGTCGCCGACGAGCACCAGCGTGCTGCCGGCGGGCAGCAGCCGCTCGCGGTGCAGCTTGCGCAGCGCGGAGCCGGTGACCTTGCCGACCAGGTCCGGTGCGGGGAGCTGCGCGGCGTAGGGGTGGGTGCCGTAGCGACGGGCGGCCAGCGCGGTGCGGGCGATGACGCCGGGCTGCGAGCGGGCGATGGCGATCCGCTCGGCCACCCGGTCGCGCTCGGCCTCGACCTGGTCGCCCGGGTAGGCGGCGTCGGTGAGCACCTCGGCCAGCACGCCGAGGACCGGGGCCAGCCTCTCGGCCAGCAGCGTGGTGGAGAACAGCAGCCGGTCGGGGTCGGCGGCCACGGTCAGCTCGGCGCCGTGGCCCTGCAGCGCCTCGGCGACGGCGGTGGCGTCGCGCTGCCCGGTGCCGAGCAGCACCGCGCCGGAGAGCACCGAGGACCGGGCGGCGTGCTGGAGGGCGCCGCGCGGGGAGGTCGCGGCGAACGGCACGCGCAGCCGCAGCTCGACCAGCGGCACGCCGGGCCGCGGCACGACGACGACGGCCAGCCCGTTGGGCAGCGTCGTCGTCGCGACCTCGGGGACCGGCTGCGGGCGCGGCTCGCCCAGCGGCGGGATCAGGTCCAGGTCGAGGACGGGGGCGCTCATCGGGCTCCTCCGGTGGCGCGCAGCTCGAGGATCGCGGCGGTGCCGGGATCGAGTCCCTTGGCGGCGACCTGCACCGCGTCGGGGGTGACCGCGGCCAGCCGGGCGGCGAGCTCGCCGGCCAGCTCGGCGCGGCCGTGGATCAGCTCGGCGCCGGCGAAGGCGAGCGTGCGGCCGAGCACGGAGTCGGCCTGGCGCAGCAGCTGGGCCTCGGTGCGGGCCTGCACCCGGGCCAGTTCCTCGGGCGGCACGCCCTCGCTCGCGACCCGGCCGATCTCCTCGTGCACCGCGGCCAGCACGTCGTCGACGGGGACGGCGGCCGGGTGGTGCACCTGGGTGGTGAGCAGCGTGGCGTCGCGGACGTCGAACGGGTCGCCGAACAGGCCCACGTAGCTGCTCTGCGCCACGGCCAGGCGGTCGTCGTGCACCAGGCGGCGCTCCAGCCGGGAGGCGTCGCCCTCGCTGAGCAGCTCGGCGAGCAGCACGGTGCCCAGGTAGGTGTCGAGATCGCCGACCGGGTCGGGCACCCGCCAGCCCAGGGCGACGGCGGGCGCGGGGGCCAGCCGGTCCTCGACGACGTCGCGGCGCACCGTCGTCGGGGAGGGCTCGCCGGTGAACGGGGTGGGCGGCACCTCGCGGGCCTCGACCGGGCCGAACCAGCGGCGGACCAGCCGCTCGGTCTCGCCGGCGTCGAGGTCGCCGCCGATGCACAGCACCGCGTTGCCCGGCGCGTAGTAGCGGGAGAAGAAGTCCTCGGCGTCGGCGACCGTGGAGCTCTCCAGGTCGACGAAGGAGCCGTAGCCGTCGTGGGTGTTGGCGAAGCTCTCGAACGCGATCTGCGGCAGCTGCAGCCACGGGAAGGCGCCGTAGGGCCGGTTGAGCACGTTGACGCGGATCTCCTCCTTCACCACGTCGATCTGGTTGCGGAGGTTCTCCTCGGTGATGGCCGGGGCGGCCATCCGGTCGGCCTCGAGGAACAGCGCGCGCTCGAGCGCCTCGGCGGGCAGCGCCTCGTAGTAGTTCGTGTAGTCCTGGTGGGTCGAGCCGTTGAACGTGCCGCCGGCGGCCTGCACCAGGCGGGCGTGCTCCATCTTCGGCACGTGTGCCGAGCCCTGGAACATGACGTGCTCGAAGAGGTGGGCGAAGCCGGTGCGGCCCTCCGGCTCGTTGCGCATGCCCACGTCGTAGAAGACGGTCACGGCGACGACCGGCACGCTGCGGTCGGGTGCGAGGACCACTCGCAGCCCGTTGTCGAGCGTGAAGCGCTCCACCGGGTGCCGCAGTGTCAGGTCGGCTCCGGCTGCTGTCACGGACCGACCCTAACCACGCGGGAGGACGCGGCGCCGGGGGCCTACAACACGTCGATGTCGGCGATGACGCGGTCGATGGTCCCGTACAGCTCGGCGTGGGTGTTGGGGATCGAGACGTAGAGCAGCGCGGGGTCGGGCCGGCCGACGTCGACGACCAGCAGTGCCGCCCGCTCGCCGGTGGAGTCGTAGCCCTCGACGTCCCAGGTCAGCTGGAACTCGACCAGGTGCGCGGCGTGGCCGTCGACGGTCAGCGCCTCGTCGCGCAGCACCTCCCGCTCGTTCGGGTACGGGTAGTAGGCCGCGCGGACGCTGTCGGCCAGCGCCGTCACCGTGGCCTGCTCGCTGCCCGGGCCGGTCCAGCCGTAGCCGTCGGAGACCGGTCCCGAGGTGCACTGGGCGATGAAGTTGCCGCCGTCGGGGGTCAGCTCCTGGGTGATGAAGTACTGCCCGGCGATGGTGCGGGTCTCGGGCATGAGGCCGAGGTCGTACTCGTACCAGCCGTTGCCGAGGAACGGGTAGGAGATGCCCGACTCCTCGTCGACGATCCGCACGGTCCCCGGCGGGAACGTGGGGCCGGCCGGCGAGGAGCCGGCGGCCGGCGGGTCGGTCCGGGCGCCCGGTCCGGTGGGGCTGCCCCCGGACAGGCCGACGACCACCGCGACGACGACCACGGCGACGACGGCCAGCACCGAGCCGCCGACCCACCAGGCCGTGCGGGGACGCCGGGCCGGCTGCGACGCGGGGCCCGGCTGCCAGGACCCGCCGTCCCGGGGCGACGGCGGCACGGCCACGGGCGGCGCCTGGACGGCGACGCCGGGACCGGACGGGGTCGTGACGTCGGACCAGGTCTCCCCGTTCCACCAGCGCACCATCCCGGGGGCACCGTCGGGGTCGGGGTACCACCCCGCGGGTGCGCGCGTCAGCCCAGGTCCGGTCACGGGGGGCAGCGTAGGGCGGCAGGCGCGCCGTCCCGGGCCGCCGCGGCGCGGGGGAGGTCAGCCGAAGCCGCGGTCGGCACTGTCGTCCCACCAGTTGCGCAGCGTGTACAGGCCGTCCACGCCGCCGCCGCGCAGCTCGGCCACGGCGCGGGTCCCGAGGTCGTCCCACGCCCACGCGAACACGGCGTCGCCCTCGCCGTCGACCCAGCACGCCGCGCGGCCGACCTCGGTGTCGCCGTCGCCGAGGACCGGGAACCAGCCGGTGGGGCCGTCCCCGTCCTCGGGGTCCTGGCCGCAGGACCAGCGGTCCTCGAGCTCGGGGAGCCCCTGCGCCTCGACGTCGGCGGCGAGGGCCCGCGCGGCGCCGTCGCCGTCGTGGGCCGAGTAGGTGACCCCGGACGGCCCGTCCGCCTCCGGGTCGCCCGGGCAGCCGAGCACCCGGAGGACGCCGTCGGCGGGCTCCTCCGCGGTGCACCCGGCGGGGTCGGTGCCGGCCGCCAGCGCGGCGGCGACCAGCCGCTGGCCGGCCGCCCGGACGTCCTCGCGGGCGGCGTCGAGCCGGAGGACCACCGCGACCAGCGCCCCGGCGAGCACGAGCGCGAGGACCGCGCCGAGCCCGGCGAGCACCCACGGCAGACGGGCGGGCCGCTGCGGGGCCGGCGGGGGCGGCCCGACGGTGGTCGGCGGCGCGACCGGGCGGCCCGTCCCCCGGTGCCGGGTGACCGCCCGGGCCGGGGCGCCGTCGGCGGCCGGGCCCACCGCCGTCCCGGCGTCGCCCCCGGGGACGGCGACGCCGCTCTCGGCCAGCGCGGCGCGCGCGGCCGCGGCCATGGCCCCGGCCGTGGGCCAGCGCCGGTCGCGGTCCTTGGCCAGGCCCCGCAGGACCACCGCGTCGAGCGCCGGCGGGACGCCGGGGGCCAGGGACGACGGCGGGGGCGGCGGCTCGTGCACGTGCGCGGCCATGAGCGCCACCGGGTCGTCGCGGGCGAACAGCCGCCGACCGGTGAGCGCCTCGAACAGCACGCAGGCCAGCGAGTAGACGTCGGCGCGGGCGTCGAGCGGGCCGGAGCCGAACCGCTCGGGCGCCATGTACTCGGTGCTGCCCACCGCCATCCCGGTGCCGGTCAGCGCCGGGCCGGTGGCGTCGGCCGAGGTGCGGGCGATGCCGAAGTCGGCGAGGTAGCAGAAGTCCTCACCGGGTGCGGACGCCGCCAGGTCGCCGCCGTCGGCGCGGGCGACCAGCAGCACGTTGGACGGCTTGACGTCGCGGTGCACCAGGCCGCCGGCGTGCGCGGCGTCGAGCGCGCGGGCCACCTGCCCCACGACGTCGACCGCGCGGGCCGGGGACAGCCGCCCGGCGCGGCGCAGCAGCGAGGCGAGGTCCTCCCCCTCGACCAGCCGCATGTCGAGGAACAGCTGGCCGTCGACCTCGCCGTACCGGTGGATGGGGACGACGTGCGGCTCGTTCAGCCGCGCGGCGATGCGGGCCTCGCGGCGGAACCGCTCGCGGTAGCTCTCGTCGGCGGCCCACTGCGGGTGCAGCACCTTGAGGGCGACGTCGCGCTCGTGCTCGCCGTCGTGGGCCCGCAGCACCTGCCCCATGCCGCCGCGGCCGAGCACGCCGAGCACCCGGTAGGGGCCGAAGCGCCCGCCGTCGGCCGGCGCGGTCACCGGGCGGCCAGCTCCCGCCAGAGGTGGGCCGCGGCCTCGGCGCCGCGGTGCAGCATCGGCAGCAGCACCCGCTCGTTCGGCGAGTGGATGCGGTCGGTGGGCAGGCCGGCGCCGAGGAAGACCAGCGGCGCGCCGAGCACCTCGACCAGGTCGGCCTCGGGGCCGCTGCCGCCCTCGCGGGTGAACAGGACGTCGTCCGGGTCGGTGTCGAAGGCCCGGCCGATGGCGCGCAGCAGGGCACCCATGGGCGGCGAGTCGAGGTCGCTGGCGCACGGGGCGACGCCGCCGGGCGGGGTGTGCACCTCGGCCGTGATCCCCTCGGGCAGGTGCTGCTCGACCCACGCGCGCAGCATCGGGCCGACGTCCTCGGGACGCTGGTCGGCGACCAGCCGGAAGGTCAGCTTGGCGTGCGCCTCGGCCGGGACGATCGTCTTGTGGCCGGGGCCGGTGTAGCCGCCCCACATGCCGTTGACCTCGGCGGTCGGGCGGGCACCGACCCGCTCCAGCGTGCTGAACCCGGCCTCGCCGGCGGTGGCGCGGGAGGCGGCCGGCCCGGCCAGCCAGGCGGCCTCGTCGAACGGCACGCGGGCCATGAGCTCCCGCTCGCGGTCGGTCAGCTCCCGCACCTTCGCGTAGAAGCCGGGCAGCGTGACCCGGCCCTGCTCGTCGTGCAGCGCCGCGAGCAGCGACGCCATCGCGTGCAGCGGGTTGGGCACGCCGCCGCCGAAGGACCCGGAGTGCAGGTCGACGGCGGGGCCGCGCAGGGTGATCTCGGCGTCGGCGAGGCCGCGCATCGCGACGACGGCGCTGGGCACGTCGGGGGCGGCCATGCCGGTGTCGCTGACGACGACGACGTCGCAGGCGAGCCGGTCGGCGCGCTCGCGCAGCAGGTCGGCGAAGTGCGGCGAGCCGGACTCCTCCTCGCCCTCGACCAGCAGCTTCACCGTGACGGCGGGGGTGTCGCGGCCGGTGGCGGCCAGGTGCGCGCGGATGCCGAGCAGGTGGAAGGCGACGTTGCCCTTGTCGTCGATGGCGCCGCGGGCGTGCAGCTCGGGGCCGGCCGGGGTCTCGACGCGGGTCGGCTCGAACGGCGGGTGGTCCCACAGCTCCAGCGGGTCGACCGGCTGCACGTCGTGGTGGCCGTAGACCAGGGCGACCGGCGCGTCCGGGTCGGCGCTGGGCCACTCGGCGTAGACCGCCGCGGCGCCCGGCGTCGGCCAGATCTCGACGACGGGGAACCCGGTGCGGCGCAACGCCCCGGCCAGCCACTCCGCGCTCGCCGCGACGTCGCCGGCGTGCGCGGGGTCGGCCGAGATCGAGGGGATGCGCAGCCAGGCGTCGAGGTCGGCGTGGAGGTCGTCGAGGTGGGCCTGCACGAAGTCGCGTTCCGGGCTCGTCACGGGCGCGACGGTAGCGGCGGACCGGCACCGGACACGTCGCGCCCCGCTCGTTAGGTTCGGCGACATGGCGGGAGAACTGTTGCGGGTGGACGTCGGTGACCTGACCTTCGACGTGCGGGCCGACGGCCCCGGGGACGGGCGGCCGGTGGTGCTGTTGCACGGCTTCCCGGAGACCTCGGCGTCGTGGGCCGCGGTGACGCCGCGGCTGGCCGAGGGGGGGCTGCGCACCTACGCCGTCGACCAGCTCGGCTACTCCCCCGGCGCGCGGCCGCTCGACGTCGACTCGTACGCGCTGCCCAACCTCGTGCAGGTCACCGCCGACCTCATGACCGCGATGGACGTCCCGGTCGCCGACGTCGTCGGGCACGACTGGGGCGCCAACGTGGCGTGGGGGCTGGCCGGCTGGCACCCCGACCGGGTGCGGTCGCTGACCGCCGTCTCGGTGCCGCACCCGACGGCGTTCACCGCGGCCTACCGCTCCGACCCGGAGCAGAAGGAGCGCTCGTCCTACATCCGGCTGTTCTGGCAGGAGGGCAAGGCCGAGGAGGTGCTGCTGGCCGACGGCGCCCGGCGGCTGCGCCGCATGTACGGCGACGCCGTCGACCCGGCGGCGGTCGACGAGTACGTGGCCGTGCTGTCCGCGCCGGGCGCGCTCACCGCCGCGCTCAACTGGTACCGGGCGATGAGCTCGTCGACGCCGGTCGACGACGTCCCGGTGCCCACCACGTTCGTCTGGAGCGACGCCGACATCGCGATCGGCCGGATCGCCGCCGAGGGCTGCGGTGAGTTCTGCGCCGGCGACTACCGCTTCGTCGAGCTGCCCGGCGTGAGCCACTGGATCCCCGAGCAGGCGCCCGACCAGCTCGCGGCCGCGATCCTGGACCGCATCGCCTCCAGCTGACCGCTCCCCGTCCGTCCTCGCCGTGCGGTGCCCGACCTCGCGCTGCGGGGTGAGGTCGGGCACCACGGGGTGAGGTCGGGGCGCGCGGCGGCGGCGCGACGGCGGCGGCGCCGACGCGTCAGCCGAGGTCGTCGTCGGGCGGCGGGGGCAGCTCGTCGTCGTCGGGCTCGGGCGGCGGGGGCAGCTCGTCGTCCGGCCCGGGCGGCAGGCCGTCGTGGACGGCCTCGCCGGTGACCAGGGCGAGCAGGCCGGCCTCGTCGAGCAGGTCGACCGGGCGCACGGTGACGCCGGCGGCGACGTGGTGGAAGCCCGCGCTCACCTTCTCGACCGGGACGCCGGTCAGCCGGGACCAGCCCAGCCGGTAGGCGGCCAGCTGCACCGCGGCCGCCGAGAGCTCCGCGCCCGACGGCGGCGGGCCGGTCTTCCAGTCGACGACCTCGAAGCCGCCGTCGCCGTCGGCGAAGACGGCGTCGATGCGGCCGCGCAGGGTGAGCGGCCCCAGCGGCGTCTCGAACGGCACCTCGACCTCGACCGGCTGCCGGTCGGCCCAGGGGCCGGCGAGGAACGCCGCCTGCAGGGCGCCCAGCGCGCCGTCGGGCGCCGCGGACTCGTCGCCGGAGCCGGGCAGCTCGTCGAGGTCGAGCAGCCGGGAGACGCCGAAGCGCTCCTCCAGCCAGGCGTGGAAGGCCGTCCCCCGGCGGGCCAGCGGCGCGGGCGCCGACGGCATCGGCCGGCGCAGCCGGCGGGCCAGCTCGGCCGGGTCGCGGCGCAGCGCGACCAGCTCCGACACCGACAGGTGGCTGGGCAGCGGCACCTCGACGGTCGGCCGCGCGGTGCGGCGGCGCTCGCGCAGCAGCAGGTCGGCCTCGCGCACCCACTGCTCGACCACCGGGTCGGACGTGCCCAGCGCGGCCTCCGGGTCGAGGGGGTGCGGTGCGGCGCCCGTGACCAGCTCCGCGGCGGCGGTGAGCGCGCGCCGGCGGGGCTCGGACAGCGGGTCGGCCGGCCACACCCCGACCGGCCACTCCTCCAGCGCCGGGTTGGTCGCGCCCTCCTCCGGCCGCTCGGCCCAGGCGACGACGACGCCCGCGCCGGCGGCGCACGCGCGGCGGACGGTGTCCAGCAGCACCGAGGGCCCGTTGGGCTTCACGCCCTCGCGCCACCAGCTGCCCGAGCACAGCAGCAGGTGCTTGGCGCGGGTGACCGCGACGTAGCCCAGCCGGATCTCCTCGGCCTCGCCGAAGGCCTTCCACTCCTCGACGTAGTCCTCGAGCGCCGCGCGCACCGCCGCCTGGTCGCCGGAGCCGGGCACCGGGAGCTTCAGCTGCGGGAGCTCGCCGCGGTCGGTGGTGCGCAGGTCGACCGGGATCGCGCCGGGGTCCTTGACCCAGGAGTCGCTGGTGTCGGTGCGCGAGGGGAACTGGTCGGCGGTCATGCCGGGCACGGCGACGACGTCCCACTCCAGGCCCTTGGCCGAGTGGACGGTGAGCAGCTGCACCGACTCGGGGTCGACCGCCACCTCGCCGGGCTCCAGGCCGCGCTCGCGCTCCTCGGCGTCGCGCAGGTAGCCGAGGAACGCCGGCAGCGAGGGCAGCTCGGCCAGCTCGGTGAACTCGGCGGCGACGGCGTGCAGCGCGTCCAGGTGTGCCCGCGCCGCCCCGGGGCTCACGCCGGGGGTGCTGGCCAGCTCGGTCTCCAGGCCGAGGGTCCGGGCGACCTCGTCGACCAGGTCCGGCAGCGACTCCCCCAGCCGCCCGCGCAGGTGCGCGAGCTCCCCGCCGAGCCGGCGCAGCCGGCGCCAGGCCGCGCGCGAGTACGCGCCGGGGTCGCCGAGGTCGTCGAGCGCCTCGACGATGCTGCCCCGCTCGGAGCGCCGGACCGGCCCGTCGTCGTCCCCGTCCGGCTTGCGGGCGTGCACCAGCGCGCGGGCGCGGGCCTCCAGCGCGGCCAGGTCGCGCGGGCCGATGCGCCACCGGGCGCCGGTGAGCAGCCGGCCCAGGGCGTCGCCGGCGGAGGGGTCGACCAGCACGGTCAGGGTGGCGACGACGTCGGACACCTCGGGCACCTCGAGCAGCCCGCCGAGCCCGACGACGGTCACCGGCAGCCCGCGGGCGCGGAGCGCGGCGGCGATGCCGGGCAACTGCTTGCGGGTGCGGACGAGCACCGCCGTCGTGGGCGGGCGGCCGTCGGGCCGGGGCGGGAGCGCGGGGTCCTCCCCGCGCCAGCAGGCGGCCAGCCGGTCGGCGAGCGCGTCGGTCTCCTCGGCCACCGTCGTGTACAGCCCGGCCAGCACGGTGCCGGGCCCGGCGCCCGGCCGGGCGGTGAGGTCCGGCAGCGCCACGGCCGGCGCCGGCAGCAGCCCGGCGACGGCGTTGGCGACGTCGAGCACCGCGCCGTCGTTGCGCCAGCTCGTGGCCAGCGTGAGCCGCTCCGCCCGCTTGCCGCGGGCACCGGGGAAGGTGCGGTCGAAGCGCTCGATCGTCCCGGACGAGGCGCCGCGCCACCCGTAGATCGACTGGCGCGGGTCGCCGACGGCGAGCACCGCGTGGCCGGTGGCCCGCCCGAACAGCGCCTCGAGCATCCGCAGCTGGCCGACGCTGGTGTCCTGGTACTCGTCGAGCAGCACGATCCGCCAGCGCGACCGCTCGCGGCGGCCCACCTCGGGCGCGGAGACGGCGATCCGGGCGGCGAGCGCGACCTGGTCGGAGTGGTCGATCGCCCCGGCGGCGCGCTTGCGCCCCTCGAACGCCTCGACCAGCGGCAGCAGCGCCACCCGGGCGCGCTGCCGGGCGAGCATCTCGACCACCGGCTTGTAGGGGCCGCGCTTGCCCTTCGCGTCGGGGTAGCCGGCCACCTGCGCCTCCAGGCGCGCGGTCCAGGTCCGCAGCGCCGCGGGGCTGACGTCGTGCTCGCCGAGCTCGGCGGCCAGCGCCAGCACGTCCTCGGTGGTGGTCAGCGGGCTCAGCGGGACGTCGTCCATGTCGCCGGTCCAGCCGGACACGACGGCGGCCGCCTGCCCCCAGCACATGGCCGGGCCGAGCACGCCGGCGCCGGGCTCGACACCGATCCGCAGCCCGTGCTCGGACACCAGCGAGGCGGCGTACCCGTGGTAGGTCGACACCGTCGGCATCGCGACGGCCAGCCGCTCCCTCAGCTGCGGGTCGGTCTCGGGGTGGCGGGCGAGCGCGGTGAGCCGCAGCCGGATCCGCTCGTTGAGCTCGCTGGCCGCCTTGCGGGTGAACGTGAGCCCGAGGATCTCCTCCGGGGGGACCAGCTCGTTGGCGACCAGCCAGCACACGCGGGCGGCCATCGTCTCGGTCTTGCCCGACCCGGCCCCGGCGACGACGACCAGCGGCCGGTCGGCGGCCGCGGACACCACGCCGGCCTGCTCGGGCGAGGGCGCGTAGGACAGCCCGCAGCGGGCCGCCACCTCGGCCGGGTCGAGCAGCCGCTTCGGCTCGGCCGGCTCGGCGGCCGCCGGGCCCAGGAGGTCGTCGAAGGAGAGCTGCTCGTCGGGCGTGGGCGTGCGGCGGCTCACCGGGGTCCCCACGGGGTCACGCGGTGACCTGCCGGCCGCGCTCGTGCAGCGGGCAGCTGCGCCGCGCCGGGCAGCGGCCGCAGTGGCTGCCGGTGCGCACCTCGAAGGTGGCCGCGCCCATGCCCTCGCCGACCTCGGCGACCAGCTGCCCCGCCCACGTCTCCCCCAGCGGCACGTCCGGCGGCAGCGCGTCCTGCGCCTGCTCCTTGGCCTTCGTCCCCGTACCCACCTGCAGCAGCGACGCCCCGCCGGGGGCGGTGCCGTGGTCGCCGAACGCGCCGGCGGCCACCGCCACCTGGTAGGCGGCCAGCTGCCCGTGGGTGTCGACCTCCTTGGCGTGCGTGCGGCCGGTCTTGAGGTCGACGACGACCAGCCGGCCCGCCGCGTCGCGCTCCAGCCGGTCCACCTGGCCGCGGAGGCGCGCCCGGCCGACGGTGACGTCGAAGTCGGCCTCGGCGGCGAGCAGCTCGCGGCGGTTGGCGGCGTGCCAGCCGAGGAAGCGCTCGAGCATGTCGCGCGCGGCGACCCGCTGCCGCTGGTCGGCCCAGCCGGGGCCGAGGTCGAGGGCGTCGAGCTCCTCGGCCAGCGCGGCCCGCGCCTCGGCGGGCGGCAGCCCCTCGGCCACCTTCTGCGCGACCGCGTGCACCGCCGAGCCGACCGTGCGGTGGGACTCCGGGGCGGCCTCGGCGCCGACCGCGCCGAGCACCCACGTGAGCGGGCAGCGCTGGAAGGTCTCGATCGCCGACGGGCGCACCCGCACCACCTCGTCGCCCGGCACCAGCGGGGCGTCGTCGGACAGCGGCGCCAGGCCCCACCAGTCCTCCGGGGAGGCGCCGGGCACGCCCTCGGCGGCCAGCCGGCGCAGCACCGCCGCGGCCGCCGAGCGGCGGGCCGGGTCGGTCTGCGGGTCGCTGACCGCCCGGCGCAGTTCGGCCACCAGCGCCGGCAGGGTGAGCGAGCGCGGCAGCGGCGTGAGCGGCCGGCCGTCGTCCGGCGGGGCGACGACGAGGTCGAGGAAGCGCGAGGCGGTGGCCCCGGCGTCAGGACCGTCCAGCGCGCCCTCGACGGCGGTGACCACGAGCCGCTTCCGGGCGCGGGTGGCGGCGACGTAGAACAGCCGCCGTTCCTCGGCCAGCATCTGCGTGCGCCGGTCCACCGACGTCCCGTCGATGCCGGCCACCCGCTCGACCAGCAGCTCGGTGCCGAGCAGCGTGCCGCGGTCGCGCAGGTCGGGCCAGATGCCCTCCTGCACGCCGGCGACGCACACGACGTCCCACTCCAGGCCCTTGGACGCGTGCGCGGTGAGCAGCCGGACGGCGTCGGTGGCGGCGTCGCGCTCGGCGCCGGTGAGGCCGGGCAGCTCCTGCGCCGCCAGGTGCTCGACGAACGCGCCGACGGTGGCCGACGGCAGCCGGTCGACGAACCCGGCCGCGGCGTCGAACAGCGCGACGACGGCGTCGAGGTCGCGGTCGGCGGCGGCACCCGCGGCACCCCCGGCGGCGCTGGCCCGCGCCCACCGGCCGGCCAGGCCGCTGCGCTGCCACATCGCCCACAGGACGTCCTCGGCCGAGCCGTCGCGGGCGAGCGCGACCCGGCCGGCGGCGAGCACCCCCGCCACCCGGAGCGCCGGGCGGGCCACCGCCTCGGGCAGCTCCTCCAGCAGCGGCGCGTCGGCCAGTGCCGCGGCCAGCGGCGTGCCGCGCTCGTCGGCGTCGACGCCGCGCCGGGCCTGCGCGATGCGCACCGCCCGGCGCAGCCGGCGCAGGTCGAGCACGGTGGCGCCGCCGAGCGGGGAGGCCAGCAGCGCCTCGGCGCCGGGCTCGTCGAGGGCCAGCGCGCCGGGCTCGTCGCCGGGCCGGGGCAGCAGCGCGGTCAGCGCCGCCAGCAGCGGGGCGACGGCCGGCTGCGCGGCCAGCGGCAGGTCGTCGGTGGACACCTCGACCGGCACGCCCGCCGAGGTCAGCGCGCGCCGCAGCGGGCCGACGGCCAGCACGGTGCGGACGACGACGGCCATGCCCGACCACGGGACGCCGTCGACGAGGTGGGCGCGGCGCAGCGTGTCGGCGACGTGGGCGGCCTCGACGGCGGCCGACCCGAACACGTGCACCTCGGCCCGGCCCGGGTCGGCGCCCTCGACCGGCTGCAGGCGGCGGTGCTCCCACGGGCCGGGCAGCGCCTCGGCGACGCGGCGGCTGACGTCGAGCAGCGCCGGGCCCGAGCGGCGGGAGACGCCGAGCGACAGCCGCTGCGCGGGCCGGCCGTCGACGGTGCGGAACCGGTCGGGGAACTCGACGATCCCGCGCGGCTCGGCGCCGCGGAACGCGTAGATGGCCTGGTCGGGGTCGCCGACGACGACCAGGTCGCCGCCGCCCCCGGCGAGCAGCTCCAGCAGCTCGACCTGGGCGGGGTCGGTGTCCTGGTACTCGTCGACGAACAGCCAGCGGGCCCGCGCGCGCTCCTGGCGCAGCAGCTCGGGGTCGTCCTCCAGCTCGGCGATCGCGGCGCGGACCAGCTCGGCGGGGTCGTAGCCGGAGGCGTCGCCGCCACCGGCCGTGGAGAAGGCGGTGACCGCCTCGTACTGCTCCTGGAACGCCGCGGCGTGCAGCCACGCGTCGGTGCCGGTCTCCCGGGCCCACTCGGCCAGCAGCTCGGGGTCGACGCCGCGCTCGGTGGCCCGCAGCAGCAGCTCGCGCAGCTCGCCGCGGAACCCGGCGGTGGACAGCGCGGGCAGCAGCGACGCGGGCCAGCGGACCGCGCCCTCGCCGGCCAGGTCGCCGCGGAGCAGCTCGGCGACGACGGCGTCCTGCTCGGCGGCGGTGAGCAGCCGGGGCGGGGCCTCGCCGCGCAGGAGTGCCGCCCGCCGCAGCACGCCGTACGCGTAGGAGTGGAAGGTGCGGGCCAGCGGCTCGCGGATGGTGCGGGCCACCCGGGCGGTGATGCGGGTGCGCAGCTCGGCGGCGGCCTTGCGGCTGAAGGTCAGGACCAGGATCTGCTCGGGGTCGACGCCGCGGTCGATGCGGGCGGCGACGGCCTCGACGATCGTCGTCGTCTTGCCGGTGCCGGGGCCGGCGAGCACGAGCAGCGGGCCGCCGGCGTGGTCGACGACGGCCTGCTGGGTGGGGTCCAGGCGCGGCGGCGCCACCGGCTCCCGGTGCGGCTGCACGAGCCGGTAGACCGGCGCGCCCTCGTCCCCCCGCAGTGCCACCCTCCGATGACACCACGACTCACCGACAGCGCCACGGAGCGCTTCGTCACGCGGGCGGGTACCTCACCCGGTACCAGTGCTCGGTCTCCCCGGGGAGGCGGTCCAGCAGCACCTGCGTGCCGCCGGGGTGCTCGAACACCCGGACGCCGTCGCCGAGCAGGACGGGCGCGAAGAACAGCAGCACCTCGTCCAGCAGCCGGGCCTCGATCAGCTGCCGCGCGACGTCGGCGCCCAGCGCGTTGACGTAGTCGTCCCCGGCGGCCTCGCGGGCCAGGTCGACGGCGCGGTGCAGGTCGTCGGTGAACGTCACGCCGTCGGGCGCCTCGGCCGGCGGCCGGTGGGTGAGGACGACGACCGGCCCGGACCACTGCCCGCCGAAGGCGCCCTCCTGCTCGGTGCCCCGGTTCGGGTCGTCGCCGCCGAAGGTGCGGGCACCGACCAGCAGTGCGCCGACGCGGGCCACCAGCCGGTCCGCCGTCGGGTTCGGCCCGCCGAGGTGCGGGGTCAGCCAGGACATGTCGCCGCCGGGACCGGCGATGAAGCCGTCCAGCGACGCGGTCGCGGAGTACAGCAGCGGAGCCACGGGCCCACCCTGGTCGGCGGCCCGCCTCAGGGCCAGGCGACGGCGGCCAGGTCCACCCGGCCGTCGCGCACCGGCACGCCCTCGCCGGCCAGCAGCTCCAGCTGGCGCACCCGCACGGGCTCGGCGCACGTGCCGTCGGCGCGGACCACCCGGTGCCAGGGCACGGCCGCCCCACCGCTGCCGCCGGACAGCGCGCGGGCCACCCGGCGCGGCCCGACGCCGACCAGCCGGCCGATCGCCCCGTAGGTGCTCACCCGGCCCGGCGGGATCGACTCGACGGCGTCGTACACCGCCTCGTCGACGTCGGCGGCGTCCGCGTCGGACGGGCGGCGCGGGTCCCCGGACGCCGGCGGCCTCACAGCCGGTAGTCGCTGTTCGCCTGCCACCAGGTGTAGAGCGCGGCGAGGTCGGCCTGCGTGGCGCCCGGCGCCCCGACGATGCCCTCGACGAGCGCCGCGTCGTCGGTCCAGGTGATGACCACCGCGTTGTTCCCGGTGTCGATGGCGCACGCCACCAGGCCGCTGTTGCTCCCGCCGCCCCACGAGCCGATGCCGGTCGTCGCGGTGCAGTCCTGCCCCTCGGGGAGCTGCGCCAGCCCCTGCCCCGAGGCGTCGTTCGTGAAGACCGAGTCCATCGTCGCCTTGTCGGGGTACTGGAAGAACTCGGCCTGCTGCGGACCGGGCTGGGTGGTGCTGGGGCCGCACGACGCGTGGGCGACGTCGCCGTCGCCGGCGAGCGCGGCCTCCGCGCAGTCGGGGAAGTCGACCGGGAGGATCGCCAGCAGGTCCCCGCCGGGCCCGGCGCCACCCGTCGTCGGAGGCGCGCTGGTCGACGACGACGGCGCACTCGAGGACGGGCGCGACGACGTGCCGGCCTCCGACGAGCCGGTCGCCGTCGTCGTGGCGCCGGCCGCCGGGGCCGGGTCGTCGTCCCGGAGGACGAAGAACAGGGCGACCGCGGCGACGACCAGGACGATCAGGCCGGCCACGAGGCCGACGACCAGCCCGCGCCGGTTGCGTCCCGGCCCCGGACCTCCGGGCGGCCCGTACGGCCCCGGCGGCCCGTAGGGGCCCGGCTGCCCGTGGGGGCCGTACTGGCCCGGCTGGCCGTACGGACCCGCCTGACCCTGGCCGTACGGACCCGGCTGACCCGGCTGGCCGTACGGACCCGGCTGGCCGGGCGGACCGTAGGGCGGCTGACTCATGGGCACCTCCCGCTGACGTGCCCCGGAGGATAGGGAGACGTCGGCGGCGGCAGTCCCCTCCGACGCGCCGGGCGGGCTACGCCCGGCGGCCGAGGCGGGCCAGCAGGCGCTGCTGCGGGCCGGCGCCGTCGGGCAGCTCGACCGCCGGCGCGAACAGGCCGGGCACGCCGTCGGCGGGCAGCCGGCCGGCCATCGCCTCCGCCGCGCGGACCAGCGCCGGGTCCAGCGTCTCGTCCCCGCCGGTGGCGCGGGCGAGGTCCCAGGCGTGCACGGTGAGGTCGGCGGTGAGCTCCTCGACGTACTCGCGCGCCGGCGTCGGCCCGCGGGACAGGTGCACGGTGCCGGCGGCCAGGTCGGCGGTGGCGACGGCGGCCAGCGCCTCGTCCGCGACGGTCTCCCACGCGGTCAGCGGGTCGTCGCCCAGCAGGGTGTCGGTCCCGGACGGCACGCGCGCGGCGACGTCGTCGAGGGGCTCGCCGGCCAGCAGGCCGGGCACCCAGTGCGCCTCGCCGACCAGGTGCGCGACGAGGTCGGCCACCGTCCAGCCGGGCAGCGCCTCCAGGTCCCACTGCCCCGGCTCGACCGCGTCGACGCGGTCGGTGAACGTGGCCTGCGCGCGCTGGAAGAGCTCCAGCAGCTCGGTCGGGGACGTCGTCGGCTCGGTCACCGGACCAGTCAACACGGACGCCGAGGGCCCGGCACCCGTGACGGGTGCCGGGCCCAGGCGAGGTGCTGGAACGGCCTCGTCCCCGGGTCCCGCGGCGCGCGGAGCGTGTCGTGGGGAGGGGCGAGGTCCTTCTAGTACGTGGGGAGCGTCTTGTCGATCCGCGTCGCCCACGCCGTCACGCCGCCCTGGACGTGCACGGCGTCCCTGAAGCCGGCGTTCTTGACCGCGGCGAGCACCTCGGCCGAGCGGACGCCGGTCTTGCAGTGCAGCACGATCGGCTTGTCGTTCGGCAGCTGCGCGAGGGCGCGGCCGGAGAGGATCTCGTCCTTGGGGATGAGCGTCGCGCCCGGGATCGAGACGATCTCGTACTCGTTGGGCTCGCGGACGTCGATCAGCTCGAAGTCCTTGCCCGCGTCCATCATGTCCTTGAGCTCGTCGACGGTGATCGTCGAGCCCGCGGCCGCCTCCTGGGCCTCGACCGACACGACGCCGCAGAAGGCCTCGTAGTCGATGAGCCCGGTGATCGGCTCGGCCTCGGGGTCCTTGCGCACCTTGATGGTGCGGAAGGTCATCTCCAGGGCGTCGTAGACCATGAGCCGGCCGAGCAGCGTCTCGCCGATGCCGGTGATCAGCTTCACCGCCTCGGTGGCCTGGATGGCGCCGATGGTCGCGCAGAGGACGCCGAGCACGCCGCCCTCGGCGCAGGAGGGGACCATCCCGGGCGGCGGGGGGACCGGGTACAGGTCGCGGTAGTTGGGCCCGTGCTCGTTCCAGAAGACCGAGACCTGCCCGTCGAACCGGTAGATCGAGCCCCACACGTACGGCTTGTCGAGCAGCACGCACGCGTCGTTGACCAGGTAGCGCGTGGCGAAGTTGTCGGTGCCGTCGACGATGAGGTCGTACTGGCTGAAGATGTCGAGCACGTTGTCGCTGTCCAGCCGGGTCTCGTGCAGCCGGACGTCGATCAGCGGGTTGATCTCCTTGATGGAGTCGCGCGCGCTCTCGGCCTTCGACCGGCCGACGTCGGACTGCCCGTGGATGATCTGCCGCTGCAGGTTGGACTCGTCGACGACGTCGAACTCGACGATGCCGAGCGTGCCGACGCCCGCGGCGGCCAGGTACATGAGCACCGGGGAGCCCAGGCCACCGGCGCCGACGGCGAGCACCTTGGCGTTCTTGAGCCGCTTCTGCCCGTCCATCCCGACGTCCGGGATGATCAGGTGGCGGCTGTAGCGGCGGACCTCGTCGATCGACAGGTCGGCGGCGGGCTCCACCAGGGGTGGCAGGGACACGCTTGCTCCTCAGGGGTCGCGGACTCCGGCCCTGGCCGGTGTTTCGTGCGCACAACAGCGTGACAGGACGCCTTGTTCCCCCGGCCCGGAGGTCCCTGGCCCGCGAGGTCCTAGCCCGCGAGGTCCCTCCGGGCGTACCGGGCCAGCCCGGCGGCCGCCAGCACCGCCGCGACGGCGAGCATCCCGGCCGCCCCGGCGCCGTCGAAGGGCTCCGCGGGCACCGCCGCGAGGTGCGCGAAGGGCGAGGCCCCCCGGACCCACCCCGGCCAGCGGAAGCTGTCGGCGAGGACCAGGAGCAGGTAGCCGCCGGCCGCGGGCAGCACGCCGACGGCGAGCACGGCCGACGGCAGCCAGCCCAGCGCGAACAGCGCCGCGCCCAGGCACAGCAGCGCCACGGGGACGACCGACAGCGCGCCGGCCAGCGCCTCCCCGAGGCCCAGGCCGGCGCCCACCCACGCGGCACCCGCCCACGTCGCCACCCCGGCGGCCGCGGCGACGACGACGGCGCCGGTCGCGACCGCACCCGTCTCCCAGGCCACCCAGCGCACCCGCCCGACCGGCCGGCTGTAGAGCAGGGTGAGCCGGCCCGACGTCTCGTCGGCGGCGACCGCCGCCACCCGCGCGGCGGCGTACGCCCCGACCGGCACCGCCAGCAGGGTGAACAGCGACGCCGCGTAGCCCTGCACCGAGGCCAGCCGGTCGAACCCGGCGGCGGCCGCCATCTCCGCGAAGACCGGGTTCTGCCGCAGGAAGTCGACCATCGCGGTGGCCAGCAGGCCGATGAGCAGGAAGTAGGCGGCGACGCCGAGGGACCAGGTCGCCGTCGGCCGCCGGGTGCGGTGCACCGCGAGGCCGGGCAGCGAGCGCAGCAGCCGGCTCGGCGCGTGCGCCCGGTCCGCGCGGTGCCACCGGCCGGCGCCGACGTCCCGCGCCCCGGACAGGGCGACGGCCAGGACGGCGGGCGCGGCCACGAGGACCGCCAGGACGAGCAGCGGCGCCCACCGGTCGGAGGCGTAGGGCGCCACGCGGCCGAGCAGCCCGAACGGGCTCGCCCACTGCAGCCAGGACAGCGCGGCCACTCCGTCGCCGACCATCCGCGCCAGCAGGCCGGCGAGCACGACGGCGACCGCGAGGCCCGTGGCGGACCGCCGCTCGGCCAGCAGCTGCCCGGCCAGCACGCCGAGCGCGCCGCCGGCCATGGCGGTGCCGCCCACGACCGCGCCGAACAGCACCGCCCCGGCCGGCGCGGTCCCGGCGAGCAGCATCCCCGCGACCACCGCGGCACCGACCACCGCTCCCGCCCCGAGCAGGACCCCGAGCGCGGTCCGGGCCAGCGTCGCGAGCCGGACCCGGCCGGCGAGCAGGAGGTCGGCCCGGCCGGCCTCCTCCTCGCCGCGCGTGAGCCGCGTCCCGGCCAGCGCGGCCCAGACGCCGGCCAGCACGAGCGCGACCGTGCCGGTGCGCCAGACGGTGAAGCCGCCGGCGTCGTCGAGGGCCAGCGGCGGCCCGAACAGCGTGCGGATCGCGGGGTTGTCGGCCAGCGCGGCGAGCGAGTCCAGGCCGACCGCGCCGCTGAGCGTGGACTCGTACTGCTGCGCGACGAACGCCGGGAGCCCGCCGCACAGCAGCGCGACGACCAGCGTCCCGCGGCGCACGGACCGGACCGCCACCCGCCGGACCGCCGTCGCCGGCCGCGCCGGGGCGACGGCGGGCCGCCGGCCGGGGACCGCACGCGGCGCGGTGCGGGTGGTCACGCCGCCCGCCCGTAGTAGTCGAGGAAGATCTCCTCCAGCGACGGTTCCCGGACGTCGAGGCGCACCACGTCGGCGTCGCCGAGGACCCGCAGCACCGGGCCGGGCGGGCCGGTGAGCGCGAGGGTGACCTCCAGCGGCGTCGTCCACCGGACGTCGGCCACCCCGGGCAGCTCGGCCAGCCGGGCGAGGCCGGGCGCGGGACCGGCGAGCTGCACGGTCACCTCCGAGCGGCGCAGCCGGCGCAGCTCCGCCAGGCCCGCGACCTCCACCAGCCGGCCCGCCCGCAGGATCCCGACCCGGCTGCACACCGCCTCGACCTCGGCCAGCTGGTGGGAGCTCAGGAAGACCGCCTGCCCGCGGTCGGCGGCCTCGGCGATGCAGGCGCGGAACTCCCGCTCCATGAGCGGGTCCAGGCCGCTGGTCGGCTCGTCGAGGACCAGCAGCGGGGCGCGGGTGGCGAACGCGGCGACGAGGGCGACCTTCTGCCGGTTGCCCGTCGAGTAGGCGCGGGCCCGCTTGCCGACGTCGAGGGCGAACCGCTCGACGAGCTCGTCGCGGTAGGCGGCGTCGGTGCCCGGGCCCACCCCGGCCAGCAGGTCCAGGCACTCCCGGCCGGTCAGCGACGGCCACAGCGCGACGTCGGCCGGCACGTACGCGAGGTGCCGGTGCGCCTCCCCGACGTCGGCCGCCGGGTGCCCGAACACCTCTGCGCGGCCGGTCGTCGGGCGCAGCAGCCCGAGCAGCATGCGGACGGTGGTGGACTTGCCGGCCCCGTTGGGCCCGAGGAAGCCGAAGACCTCACCCGGCGGGACGGTCAGGGAGAGGTCCACGACCGCCTCGGTGGCGCCGAAGCGCTTGCCGAGGGAGTCCAGCAGCACGGCGGGGACGTCCGGAGTCGTCATGGCGGTCCGATCGGGTCGTCGGGATCACGACTGCCGACCAGACTTCCCGGCGCACCGGCCCCGGAGCGTAGACCCGGCCCGCGCCCGGCGGGAGGGCTCCGCGCCCCTGGTCAGGGGAAGGGCCAGGCGTTCCTCACGCACCCCTCGAGGCCGAGGGTCTGCTGCTGCATCACGGGAGCGACCTGGCCGGGACCGGAGCAGTCCTGGTGGCCGTTGCCCAGCGCGTGCCCGACCTCGTGGTTGACGACGTACTGGCGGTAGGTGGCGACGTCGCCCTGGTAGTGGGGGACGGCGGTCTCCCAGCGGGCCAGGTTGATGACCGCGCGCTCGCCGTACCGGCAGGAGGTGTAGCCGCCGGTGCCCACGCCCGGGCAGTAGCGCTCCATGCTGCCGGGACTGACCAGGCTGACCCGGAAGTCGTAGGCGCCGGCGTCGGTGGCGTCCACGCGCTGGAAGGACATCCGGCCGCCGTTGCCCCACGAGCGGGGGTCGCCGAGGGTGGCCTCCACCGCGGCCGCGAACGCCGCGCCGTCGACGCCGATGCCGTCCTCGACCTCGACGACGAAGCGCTGCAGCGGGCCGGTGCCGTAGACCCCCGAGCTGCCGGGGACGACCGCCACGGTGCCCGCGCCCTGCTCCACGTACGTGCCGGCCGCCGGGGCCGGGAGGCCGGTCGGGCCGGCGTCGCCCTCGGCGGGCGCGGTGGGCGCGGGGGTGTCCGTGGGGGTCGCGCTCGGCGTCGAGGAGGCCGCCGACGAGGAGGGCGCCGTCGAGGCCACCGATCCCGTGCTGCCGGCGGTCGCGCCCACCCGGGCCGGCGTGCCCGGGCCGAGCAGGTCGACCACCGTCAGCACGGTGGCCACGACGAGCAGCGGGATCGCGTAGGCGCGCCAGCCCCACCGGGCCACGAACCGGCCCACCGTTCCGCCGCGGCGCCGCTGCGGCCGGGCGGCCCGGCGGCCGGCGCCGGGCCGCGCCTCCGGCTCCGCGGGCCGCGGGGACCGGGGCCGCGCCGGCGGATCGCGGCGGTCGGCCGCGGGCCCCGGAGTGCGGGAGGACGGAGTGCGGGAGGACGGAGCGCGGGAGGACGGCGCGCGGGAGGGCAGCGGCGGGAGCGGAGGGAGTCCGCGGGCCGGTTCCCTCCCGATCCGGGCCCCGGGGGGCCGGCCGGGCGGAGGACCTGCCACGGTGCCGCCTCCTCGCCGTGTCGGGCCTCGCGGCCGCGGGGCCGCCGGTCGTCCTTCCGGTCACGCAGTGTCGCGGGCGGCGTCACCGCGCGTCCAGGTCAGGTTCTCACGCGTCACACGAGACCCGTGCGACCCGCGGGTGGCGCGTCGCGCGACCCGGCTCAGCCCGCGCGCACCTCCGGCTCCTCGTCGTCCGCGGCCCCGGTGGCGCCGTCGCGGTCCCCGGCGTCGAGGTCCCCGGCGTCGAGGTCCCCGGCGTCGAGTTCCTCGAGCAGGCCGAGCACCGCCCGGGCGGTCTCCTCCGGCGCCTCGAGCATCGCCACGTGGCCGACGGTCTCCAGGACCAGCAGCCGCGCGTCGGGGACGGCCGCGGCCAGCCGCGGGGCCAGCCGCGGGTCGACCAGCCGGTCGCGGTCGCCCCAGACCACCAGCGTCGGCATCCGCAGCGCGCGGGCCAGCCGCCAGGCGTTGGCCCGGCCGACCCGCAGGTAGGAGGTGATCAGGCCGCGCATGCTGCGGGTGAGCGCCCGGTTGGCCCACTCCTGCCGCACCCGCTCGCGGGTCTCCTCGACGGCGGCGTCGACCCGCTCCGGCGGCACCCGCGCGGGCTCGCCGAAGCACATCTGCAGCATGCCGCGCACCGACTGCTCCGGCGTCACGCCCGCCAGCCGCCGCTCGGCGACGCCCGGCACGCCCGGCAGCAGGAGCAGCAGCAGCGCGCGGCTGAACGCCTGCGGCACGCGGTAGACCGGCATCGCCGGGGAGACCAGCGTCAGTGACGCGACGAGGTCCGGCCGGCGGGCGGCCACCACCAGGCTGACCAGGCCGCCGAGGCTGTTGCCGAGCAGGTGCACCGGCCCGCCCTGCCCGTCGCCCGGCTGGTCCCGGACGTGCTCGAGGACCTCGACCACCGCGCGCACGTGCCCGCGGATGGAGTACGAGCCGCCGGTCGGCGGCTGCGAGCGGCCGAACCCCGGCAGGTCCACCGCCCACCCCGCGCAGCGGACGGCGAGCAGCGCCGCCAGGTCGGTCCAGTTGGTGGACGCGCCGCCGAGGCCGTGGACGTAGAGCGCGCGCTCGCGCGGCGCCCCGGGCGGCCCGGCCCACGGGGTGGTGCGGACGTACACGGTGCCGCCGCTGACCGGCAGCTCCCGGCCGGGCCACGCGTCCGGCGGCGCGCCGGGGACGGGCAGGGGCGTCGTCGAGAGCCGGGCGGTGGACGACGGGGCGATCGACGGGGGCGCCGGCGGGCGGCGGCGCACGCGACGGACCTCGGGCACGCGGCGAACGGTATGCCAGCCGGAGGTGTCGCGTGGAGCGGGTGACCCGCCGGTAACATCCCCGGGACCATGCAGTCCTCCCGACCGGCCCCCGTCCGCCGCACGTCGCGGCTCCCCCGCGGCGCCCGGCGGCTGCAGCTGCTGCAGGCCGCCCAGGAGGTCTTCGTCGCGCACGGCTTCCACGCCGCCGCGATGGACGACATCGCCGACCGCGCCGGCGTCAGCAAGCCCGTCCTCTACCAGCACTTCCCGGGCAAGCGGGAGCTCTACCTGGCGCTGCTCGAGCAGCAGGTCACCGAGCTCACCGACCGGGTGCGCGAGGCGATGGCCGGCACCGAGGACAACCGGCAGCGGGTGCACGGCGCCGTCGGCGCCTACTTCGACTTCATCGACGCCGAGGGCGGCGCGTTCCGGCTCGTCTTCGAGTCCGACCTGCGCAACGACGACGACGTGCGCGCCCTGGTCGACCGCGGCAACCGGGCGTGCGTCGAGGCGATCGCCGAGGTCATCTCCGGTGACACCGGCAGCTCGCCCGAGCAGGCGCACCTGCTGGCCTCGGGGCTGACCGGCCTGGCCGAGACCAGCGCCCGATGGTGGCTGGCGCAGAAGGGGACGGTGACCCGCGACGAGGCGGTGTCGCTGATGTCCGCGCTGGCCTGGCGGGGCATCTCCCGCTTCCCGCGGGTCGAGGGCGAGCCGGCCGCGGGCTGATCCGGTCCCGCGCCGTGCCTGTTCGCTGAGGGCACAGGCGCACGCCGGGGCCGCGCACCCCGCGCTGGACTAGCGTGGTCGGCAGCCGTGCAACCCGAGGAGGCATCCCCCGTGGAAGTCAAGATCGGTGTCCAGCACTCCCCCCGGGAGCTGGTCGTCGACAGCCCGAAGACCCCTGACGAGATCGCTGCCGACGTGGCCGCCGCCGTGTCCGGCGGCACGAAGGACGGGCTGTTGACCCTGGAGGACGAGCGGGGCCGCCGTGTCCTCGTCCCGGTCGACCGGATCGCCTACGTCGAGATCGCCCAGGCCGACCAGCGCCGGGTGGGCTTCGTCGCCGGCGCCTGAGACCCCCGTACGTCCCGGGAGGGCGTCCCCGCATCCCGCGGGGACGCCCTCCCGGCGTCTTCAGGGGTTCAGGCCGAGGGTCTTCATGCGCTCGGTGTGCGCGGCGGTGATGCGGTCCACCAGCCGGACGACGCCGGTCAGGTCGCCGGTGCCGCCGATGATCAGCCGGGCCAGGCCGTCCCGCTCGGCGATGACCGCCTGCGACTGGGAGATCGCCTCCCCCACCAGCCGGCGTCCCCACAGCGCGAGGCGGCCGGCCAGCGTGCGCTGCGCGGCGATCGCGGCCCGGACCTCGCGGACGGCGAAGTCGGCGTGGCCGGTGTCGGCGAGCACCTCGAGTATCAGCGACCGGTCCGGATCCGGCAGGGAGCCGGCGATCTCGCGGTAGAAGTCGGCGGCCAGGCCGTCGCCGACGTAGGCCTTCACCAGGCCCTCGAGCCAGGTGCGCGGGCGGGTGCCCTCGTGGAAGCCGTCGAGCGCGGCGACGAACGGGCGCATCGCCTCGGTCGGGTCCGCGCCGAGCTCGGTCAGCCGCTGCGCCAGCCGGTCGTGGTGGCCCATCTCCGCGGCGGCCATGCGCGCCAGCGCGGCGCGGCCGGCCAGGGTCGGCGCCATCCGCGCGTCCTCGGCCAGCCGGTCGAACGCGGTCAGCTCCGCGTAGGCCAGCACGCCGAGCAGGTCGACGACGGCTCGGGTGTCGACCGTGGTCACGTGCCACCTCCGGGTGGTGTCGGGGCGGGCGGGGCCGCGCGGCGACCGAGGCTAACCGCTGTCCGCGCTAGCATGGGGAACAGGCGGGCCGCCAGGCTCGCTGGTATCTGTGCGCTGACGAACGTCGGACGACGCCCTGAGGAGCCCCGATCGGGCACCGGGCGCGTCCCGGTCCTCCCCGGTCCGCTGGCCGCGTCGGCGCTGGAACGCATCCCGCGACACCCGACCGCGGAGCGCCCCGGGCGACGACGCCGTCGCCCCGGCAGCTCCCCCAGCCGACCAGAGGCGAGAGCACTGACCTCCATCGAGAACACCCCCACCGAGACCACCCCCACCGGGACCAGCACCCCGATCACCGAGCTCGAGCACGCCGAGACCGGCGCGCCGGCCCCCGAGCAGGTCGAGCAGACCGTCGAGGCCCTCGGCGGCGCCCCCGTCGAGGAGACCGCGCCGCTGTTCAGCGACTTCGACGTCCACCCCGACGTCGTCGCGGCGCTGGGCGAGGCCGGCATCACCCGGACCTTCGCGATCCAGGAGCTGACCCTCCCGCTGGCGCTGGCCGGCAACGACCTCATCGGGCAGGCCCGCACCGGCACCGGCAAGACCCTCGGCTTCGGCGTCCCGCTGCTGCAGCGCGTCGTCCCCGCCGCGGAGGGCGGTGACGGCGTCCCGCAGGCGCTGGTCGTCGTCCCCACCCGCGAGCTGTGCGTCCAGGTCGCCCGCGACCTCGGCACCGCCGGCGCCAAGCGCGGCATCCGCGTGCAGGCCATCTACGGCGGCCGCGCGTTCGAGCCGCAGGTGTCCGCGCTGCGGGCCGGCGTGGAGGTCGTCGTCGGCACCCCCGGCCGGCTGCTGGACCTGGCCGAGCAGGGCCACCTGATCCTCGGCAAGGTCCGCGTCCTGGTCCTCGACGAGGCCGACGAGATGCTCGACCTGGGCTTCCTGCCCGACATCGAGCGGATCCTCGGCATGGTCCCGACCCAGCGGCAGACGATGCTGTTCTCGGCCACCATGCCCGGCCCGATCGTCACCCTGTCGCGGTCGTTCATGACCCAGCCGACGCACATCCGGGCGCACGGCAACGACGAGGGCTCGACCGTCCCGCAGACGACGCAGTTCGTGTACCGGGCGCACAACCTCGACAAGCCCGAGCTGCTCGCCCGCGTGCTGCAGGCCCGCGGCCGCGGCCTGGCCATGGTCTTCTGCCGCACCAAGCGCACCGCGCAGAAGGTCGCCGACGAGCTGGTCGACCGCGGGTTCGCGGCCGCCGCCGTCCACGGCGACCTCGGCCAGGGTGCCCGCGAGCAGGCACTGCGCGCCTTCCGCAGCGGCAAGGTCGACGTCCTGGTCGCCACCGACGTCGCCGCCCGCGGCATCGACGTCACCGGCGTCAGCCACGTCGTCAACTACCAGTGCCCCGAGGACGAGAAGACCTACGTGCACCGGATCGGCCGCACCGGCCGCGCCGGGCGCGAGGGCGTCGCCGTCACGCTGGTCGACTGGGACGACATCCCGCGCTGGCAGCTGATCAACAAGGCGCTGGACCTGCCGTTCGTGGACCCGCCGGAGACCTACTCCACCTCGGCGTGGGTCTACACCGACCTCGACGTCCCCGAGGGCGCCAGGGGCCGGCTGCCGCGCTCGCAGCGGACCCGCGAGGGCCTCGACGCCGAGGTGCTCGAGGACCTCGGCGAGACCGGCCGGAAGCCCAAGGGCGCCGGCCGCGGTCCCGCGCGGGAGGAGCCCCGCACCGAGGACGAGCGCCCGGCCCGGTCCCGCTCGCGCCGCCGCACCCGCGGCGGCGGTGCCGCGGCCGAGGCCATCGCCGCCCCGCCGGCCGACGCCGCGCCGGCCGAGGCCGGGTCCGCCGAGGCCTCGGAGGACCCGGCCGGGGACGCCGCTGACGGGTCGGGCGAGGGTGCGGCCAAGCCGCGCCGGCGCCGTCGCCGCCGCGGCGGCCGGGGTCGCTCCGGCGCCTCCGCCGACTCCGGCTCCGGCGCCGAGGGCCAGGACGGCGACGGCGACGGCGGCGACTCCGAGTCCGCCGCGTAAGACGCCGCGTGGCGCTGCGTCCCCCGCCGCTGCGGGTGTGGGTCTGGACGGCGGCCACCCTCGCGCTGGCCGTCGTCGCCACCCTGCTGTGGCGGGGGTCGAGCGTCGCCGCGACCGACAGCACCACCGCCGCCGAGCCGCCGGTCCCCTCGGCCGCGCCGGCCGGTGAGGTCGGGCCCGCCTGGTCGGTCGACGTCGACGTCCCGCTGCCGGACGCCGTCGTCGAGGGTGGCCGGGTGGTCGTGCCCGTCCCCGACGGCGTCACGGCGCTGGACCCGGCCACCGGCGAGGAGGCCTGGCACTACCGGCGCACCGACGCCGCGCTGTGCGGGCTCTCCGCCAGCGACGGGCTCGTCGTCGCGGTCTTCCGCACCGCGGACCGCTGCGACGAGGCGCTGGCGCTCACCGCGGCCACCGGCGTGCGCGCCTGGACCCGCAACCTGAGCCTGCGCGGCGAGGCCACCGTCACCGGCGCCGACCAGGTGGTCCTCGCCAGCAGCGACACCGGCGTCGTCGTCCTCGACCCGGTCGGGGACAACGTCCGCTGGCGGGCGGGCGCGGAGTCCGGCTGCACGCTGCTCGACACCGCCGCGGGCAGCGCCGGCGTCGCGGTGCTGCAGCGCTGCGCCGGCTCGGCCGCCGTCCAGCTGCGGCTGTTCGACTCCTTCTCCGGCGAGGCCCGCTGGACCCGCGACCTGGCCGTCGCGGACGGCGCCGAGGTGCGGCTGGCCGGCGCGGACCGGCTGGTCGCCGTCGTCGCCGGCGACGCCCTCCTGGTCCACCGCCCCGACGACGGCGCCCAGCTGCAGGAGCTCGCGCTCCCGGCCGCGACCGACGGCGGCGCGGAGGGCGACCCGGTGCTGCAGTCCGGGACCGGCGACGTCGCGCTGGTGTGGGCGCGCGGCACCGTGTGGGCGCTGGACCGGACGAGCGGCGCGACGCTGTGGTCGACGCCGGCCCTCGGCCTGCCCACCGCGTCCGCCGCCGGCAAGGGCGAGGTCGGGCAGGCCGGCGTCTGGGTGCCCGAGCCCGACGGCCTCGTGCTGCGCGACCCGGTCACCGGCGCCGAGCTCTCCCGGGTGGCCCTGCAGGCCCCGCCGGCGCCGGGCGGGCGGGCCGCCGTCGCCGGGCCGGTGCTCGTCTACGCCCTCCCCGACCGGGTGCTCGGGTACGCCTAGTCCCCCGCACGGCGGCGCGGCCGCCGCGGGCGAGGTTCACTGGGGACCATGGTCCTGCCCGGCACCTCGCACAGCCCCGACCTCGCCATCGCCGCCGACGACCTGCGCCAGCTCGCCGACCACGACGCGACGCCGCGCACCCTCCCCGGGCGGGCCGGGCCGCTGGCCGCGCTGGACACCGGCGGCGACGGGCGCAGCGGCACCGTGCTGCTGGTCGCCGGCTACACCGGCAGCAAGGAGGACTTCGCTCCGCTGCTCGCGCCGCTGGCCGCCGACGGCTACCGGGTGGTGGCGATCGACCAGCGCGGGCAGTACGAGTCGCCCGGCCCCGACGACCCGGCCGCCTACTCGGTCGCCGAGCTCGCCGCCGACGTCGTCGACGTCGCCCGCCTGCTGCGCGAGGAGACCGGCACCCCGCACCTGCTCGGGCACAGCTTCGGCGGGCTGGTCGGCCGCGGCGCCGTCCTCGCCGACCCCGCCGCCTTCCGGTCGCTGACCCTGCTCGGGTCGGGCCCCTCCCGGCTGGGCGGCCTGCGCGCCGAGCTGCTCGAGCACCTCGGCCCGCTGCTGGACTCCGGCGGCGTCCCGGCCGTGCACGCCACGCTCGAGCAGCTGGCGATGACCGACGAGCGCGCCCAGGCGGTGCCCGCCCCCACCCGCGCGTTCTACGCCCGCCGGTTCCTCGCCAACACCGCCGCCGGGCTGCGCGGCATGGCCGACGCGATGACCACGGAACCCGACCGGGTCGCCGAGCTGGCCGCGACCGGCGTGCCGGTGCTGGTCGCCTACGGCGTGGCCGACGACGCCTGGCCGACGGACGTGCAGGCGGACATGGCCCGGCGGCTGGGCGCCCGGCACGAGGTCATCGACGGCGCGATCCACTCCCCCGCCGTCGAGAACCCGCGCCGCACGCTCGAGGTGCTCGAGGCGTTCTGGTCCTCGGTGCCGGAGGGGACCCGGTGAGCGACCTCCGGCCCTCGGCGCGCGACTGGACCGCCGAGGAGGACCTGCTCGGCTTCTTCGGGCCCGACAGCGTCACCTGGCGGGTGCACGCCGACCCGGTCTACAGCGTCGGCGGGCTGCGCGCGCTGCTGCTGCAGGCGCTGCACCCGGTCGCGATGGACGGGGTGGCCCGCAACTCGGTCTTCCGCGCGAACCCGTGGCAGCGGCTGGTGCGCACCGCCGAGTACGTCGACACGCTGACCTTCGGCACCCGCCGCGAGGCGATCCGCGCCGTGCGGCGGGTCCGCGGCATGCACCGGCGCCTGGGCGGCACGGAGGAGACCACCGGCCGCACCTACCGCGTCGACGACGCCGACCTGCTGCTGTGGGTGCACAACTGCGAGGTCGACTCGCTGCTCGACGTCGCCCGCCGCACGGGCGTCGTCACCGCCGCCGAGGCCGATCGCTACGTGGCCGAGCAGGTGACCGCCGCCGAGCTCATCGGGATCGACCGCGCCGACGTCCCCGACTCGGCGGCCGCGCTCGCCGGCTACTTCGAGCGGCTCCGGCCCGAGCTCACGCTCACCGCGGCCGGGCGGGAGGCGTGGCGCTTCCTCGTCGTCCCGCCGATGCCGCGCTGGGTGCAGTTCCTGACCCCGGCCCGGCCGGCCTGGGGGTCGCTGGCGTCGCTGGCGGTGGCCACCCTGCCGCCGTGGGCGCGCCGGATGGCCTCGCTGCCCGGGCTGACGCTGACCGACACCGCGGCGACGGCGGCGCTGCGGGCGTTCCGCACCGGGATGCTCGCGCTGCCCGACCGGGCCCGGCACTCCCCGATCCGGCGCGCCGCCTTCGAGCGGACGGCGGGCGCGGTCGAGGTGGGCGCCTAGCCCCCCCGCGCCTGGCCCTCCCGCGCCTGACCCTCCCGCGCCCGGGCCTCCACCGGGTCGTCGGCGGGCAGGAAGCTCCACGTCTCCCGCGGCGGCGTCGCCGCCTGCCCCACCGGGCAGCTGGGCCGGAAGTCGCACCAGCCGCACTGCCGGCCGGGGGCGGCGGGGAACGCCTCGTCCGGCGGCACGCCGTCCTCCATCCGCCGGGTGGCGACGGCGATGTCCTCCGCGACGTCCTCGGCCCGGCGCACGTGGTTGGCCAGCGACCGCTCGGTGTGCTCGAAGGAGGCGACCGTGCCGCTGGGCAGGTGGTGCAGCTCGACCCGGCTGCACGGCCGGCGCAGCGTGCGCCGCACGCCGAGCACGTAGGCCGCGAGCGCCGCCGACCCGCGCGCCTCGTCGTCGGTGCTGGGCACCCGGCCGGTCTTGTAGTCGACGACGACCAGCTCGTCGCCGCGCTGGTCGATGCGGTCGACCCGCCCGGTGAGCGCCAGCCGCTCGGTGGTGCAGGAGACCTGCCGCTCCAGCCCGACCGGCTCCTCGGCGGGGTCCAGCGACTCGACGTAGCCGGTGACCCAGCCGGCCGCGGTGGCGCGCCAGCGGGCGGCCTGCTCGTCGTCGCGGAAGCCGTTGGCCGACCAGACGCCGTAGAGCAGCTGCCGGGCGGCGACGGCGGTGCGCCGGCCCCGCGGCAGGTCCCACCACGAGCGCAGGGCGGCGTGCACGGCGGAGCCGACCGTGTTGTGCGCCCACGGCGGGCCCTTGGGCGGCGTCGGCCGGTCGACGTAGGCGAAGCGGTAGCGGCGCGGGCAGTCGGCGAAGGTGGCCAGCTTGCTCGGCGTCGCGGGGAACAGCCGGCGCGGCATGCCGGGCATCTCGAGCTGTGCGCCGTCGGACTGCCTCACCCGGCCACGCTAACCGGCGTCGGCGCCTCAGCCGGCCAGGGGCACGCTGCCGGTGGACGCAGCCACCAGCGCCTCGTACTGCTCCGGGTCGGTGGTGCACGCGCCCAGCGGCGTCGCCTTGTTCGCGCCGTGGTGGTCGCTGGACCCGGTGACCAGCAGCCCGAGGTCGGCGGCCAGGCCGCGCAGGTGCTCGCGCTGGGCCGGGTCGTGGTCGGGGTGGTCGACCTCCAGCCCGACCAGCCCGGCCTCGGCCATCGCGGCGATCGCGGCGTCGTCGACCACCCGCCCGCGCCGGGTGGCCAGGCCGTGGGCGAACACCGGCACCCCGCCGGCCGCCCGGACCAGCCGGATGCCCTCGAGCACGTCGGTGTCGGCCTTGGTCACGTGGTACGGCCCGCCCTGGTGCAGCAGCGTGGTGAAGGCCGCATCGACCGACGCGACGACGCCCGCCTCGACCAGCGCCCGGGCCACGTGCGGGCGGCCGACCACCGCGCCGCCGCTGGAGTCCAGGACCCGCTGCCACTCCACCGGGTATCCGGCCGCGGCGAGCGCGGCGACCATCCGCTGGCCGCGGGTCAGCCGCTCCTCGCGCAGCCGCCGCAGCTCGCCGGCCAGCTCGGGGTGCTCGGGGTCGAACAGGTAGGCCAGCAGGTGCACGCTGACCGGCCGCCCCTCGGCGGGGAACCAGCGCGCGGACAGCTCCAGGCCCGGGACGACGGTCAGCCCCTCCGGCCGGGCCGCGGCGGCCGCCGCCCACCCGTCGGTGGTGTCGTGGTCGGTGAGCGCGACGACGTCGAGGCCGGCGGCGCGGGCGGCGGCCACCAGCTCCGCCGGGGTGTCGGTGCCGTCGGAGACCGACGAGTGGGTGTGCAGGTCGATGCGCATCGGCGTCCAGCCTCCCCCAACCGGGCGCGCGCTGCTCAGGCCCCCGGCGGGCGCGGGATCGGCTGGGTGTCGTGCCGGGGCGGCGCCGCGGCGGGGCGCCGGCCGTCGTCCGGGTTGCCCTCGTCGTCGCCGGCCGCTGCGCCGCCGCCGTCGCTGCCGAACAGCAGCTCGCTCACCTCGCGGTAGAGCAGGTCCGCGCGCGGCAGGAAGGTGATCTGCGACAGGGCCTGTTGCGAGCCGGCCGACTCGAACCGGAAGGTGCCGTAGCCCAGCAGCTGGCCGGGGACGGTCTCCTTCCAGGTCAGGTCGGTGATCCGGCGCAGCGGCAGCAGGCTGACCGTGCGCGCGACGATCCCCGAGGTCAGCAGCACGCGGCGGCGGGTGACGATGAAGTGCCGCATCCACCACTCGCCGGCCCGTAGCGCGAACCAGCCGAGGGCACCGAGGACGACGAGCAGGCCGACGCTCGCGCTGACCCGGTTGTCCGGGTCGAGGGTGAGCACCCACAGCCCGACGAGCAGGACGGCGACCGCCTTCGCGGCCGGCCAGAGCAGCACCGCCCAGTGCCGGCGGGTCGCCACGACCGCCTGCTCACCGGGGAGCAGGTACTTGGCGGCGTCCTTGGCCCACCGCGGCGGGCGGCCGCCGGCCGGGCCGCTCACGGCGGGGTCAGACGAGCGAGCCGACGAAGGCCGCGATCGACGACGCCGCGCTGCCGAGCGCCTCCCCGGCGCTGCGCACCACGTCGGCCGAGGCCTCGGGGCGCTGGATGACGTAGAACACGACGAAGGCCACCGCCAGCCAGACGAGCACCTTCTTCAGGTTCACCGCCACCCCCGGGGGATCCGCTCGGACCGGCGGACGACGTGCCCGCGCGGGTAGGCCCGGAGGCCGGCCCCATGGGTAACACAGGCCCCAGCACCCTCCGCCGGGACACGCCGGGCGGCGGACGGACGGGTCAGTCCCCCGGCAGCAGGTGCTCGCTGGGCGGGCCGAGCGGGAGGTCGGGGTAGAGCCGTTCCCGCAGGTCGAGCAGGCGCATCTCCTCGGCCAGCAGCCAGGCCGCCGACATCGGCCACATGACCAGCCACAACCACACGCCGAACGCCTCGCCGACGAAGGCGGCCCGGTCGTCGGAGGTGGGCACCGCCCACAGCGGCGCGTGCTGGCCGGCGGCCTCCACCGACGCCGACGACGGGCCGGTGATGACCCCGCCAGGGTCCAGGCCCGGGAGGCCGGCGTAGCCGCAGCCCACGCCCGTGCCCGGCTCCTCCGCGACCAGCACCAGCTCCGCCGACCCGCCCAGCGGCGCCGGGCCGGCGCAGCCGACGACGATCGCCCGCGCCCCGGGCTCCCCGCCCCACGCCAGGCCGGTCACCGACCAGCCCGGCGGCACCGGGTCGGGCACCCACGCGGGCACCCGGGCGTCGGCGGTCACCGCGGCGATGGCGTCGTGGGCGATGAGCGTGGTGTGGTGCAGGGGGGTGACCGCGCCGTGCACGTGGCACCAGGCCACCGCCGAGTCCCCGGGGCGCACCACCAGTGGTTCGCCACAGCGGGGACAGACCGGGGAGCCGCTCATCGGATGACACCGTCCTGTCACTCGGGGCTGACGTCAAGCGCAGGCGGACGGTGCCGTCCCGTCTCGCCGTGTCCCCCGCCGCGACCCCGGCCGTAGCCTGCCGCCGTGGCTCCCGACTCCCCCGGCGACCGGCTGCCGGTGCAGGCCTGCGTCGGCGCCGTGGTCCTCGACGGGGAGGGCCGGCTGCTGCTGGTCCGCCGGCGCAACGCCCCCGGCCGGGGGCTGTGGTCGGTGCCCGGCGGGCGGGTGGAGCCGGGCGAGACGCTGCCCGCGGCGGTCGCCCGCGAGGTGCGCGAGGAGACCGGGCTGGCGGTCCGGGTCGGCGCGGAGGTGGGCCGGGTGACGATCCCCGGCGACGGCGTCGTCTACGACGTCGTCGACTTCGCCTGCACCCCCGAGGACCCGGCGGCGGCGCCGGTCCCGGGCGACGACGCGGACGCGGTCACCTGGGCCGGCGCCGCCGACCTCGGCCGGCTGGCCTGCACGCCGGGGCTGGTCGCGACGCTGCGCGGCTGGGGCGCGCTGCCCACCTGAGCGGTCCGGCAGCGCCCCTCCCCCCTCAGGAGCGCGGCTTCGGCTCCGGGCGGCCGGGCTGCTCGCCGCCGCGCGCCTCGCCGTAGGACCGCTTGGGCACCATGACCTTGCGCCGGAAGACGCACACGACGGTGCCGTCCTGCTTGTAGCCGATCGTCTCGACGTACACGACGCCGCGGTCGTCCTTGGACTTCGACTCCGTCTTGTCCAGGACGGTGGTCTCGCCGTAGATGGTGTCGCCGTGGAAGGTCGGCGCCACGTGCCGCAGCGACTCGATCTCCAGGTTGGCGATGGCCTTGCCGGACACGTCGGGCACGCTCATGCCGAGCAGCAGCGAGTAGACGTAGTTGCCGACGACGACGTTCTTGCCGAAGTCCGTGGTCTCCGCCGCGTAGTGGGTGTCCAGGTGCAGCGGGTGGTGGTTCATCGTGATGAGGCAGAACAGGTGGTCGTCGTACTCTGTGACGGTCTTCCCGGGCCAGTGCTTGTAGACCGCACCGACCTCGAACTCCTCGTAGTACCGACCGAACTGCATGTGCGCTCCTCCGACGTCGTCGTGCGGTGGACGGTGCCGACGTCGTGCGCGGGCAGGGGCCGTCCCGGGCCGGGCAGGCCAGTTGCCCACCACGCGGCGTCGGTGACCCATCTGGACGGGCGCCGATCCTACGATGCCCGGGTGGTCCAGCCGTCCCGCGCCGGCGATCCCGCGGAGGCGGACGTCGTCAGGCTCTCCACCGCCGGGCGCCGCGTCCGCCTCGCCGCCTCCGCGGCCGTCCTCGCGCTGCTGCTCGCCGGGACGGTCTGGGGCACCGACGCCTCGTTCCCCTTCGGCCCGTTCAAGATGTACTCGACCCGCGCCGAGGTGAACGCGCCGGTGGTCTCCACCCGGGTCGTCGGCCTGACCGGCGAGGGCGAGGAGGTGCGCCTGTCCGGCGGCGAGGTCGGGCTGCGCCGCGCCGAGTTCGAGGGGCAGCTCCCGCGGCTGGTCGACGACCCGGCACTGCTGGTGACGCTGGCCGAGACGTACGCGCGCCGGCACCCGGACGCCCCCGACCTCGTCGAGGTGCAGGTGGTGCAGCGGCACTTCGAGCTCGCCGACGGGCAGCCGACCGGTGAGTGGACCGACCGCGTCCTCGTCGGCCAGGACCTGGGGGGCGGCGCGTGACCTCCCCGGTGACCTTCCTCGTGTCCGCGGTCCGCGGCCTGCGCGGCTTCTGGACCCGCCCGGTCCCGCTGGCCCGCATCGCGGTGTTCCGCACCATCGCCTACCTGTTCGTGCCGGTCGACGTCTTCCTCACCACCGCGTGGGTCCGCGCCCACGCCGAGGTGCCCACCGTCTGGTACCAGCCCCTCGAGATCGCCCGCGTGCTGCACCTGCCCACGCCGACGTCGACCGTCGTCCACGTCGTGCAGTGGGCGCTGGTCCTCACCGCCCTCGCCGCGGCCACCGGCCGCGCGCCCCGTCTGCTCGGCACGGCCGTGTTCGTGCTGTACCTCGAGTGGATGGTCATCGCGATGAGCTACGGCAAGGTCGACCACGACCGCATCGCCTACCTCGTCGCGCTGGCCGTGCTGCCCACCATCGGCCGGGTCCGCTGGCGCGACCGCCGCCGGTCCGAGGCCGCCGGCTGGGCGATGGCCGCGGTGATGGTCACGGTGATGCTGACCTACTTCCTCGCGGCCTGGGCGAAGATGCGCTTCGGCGGCTGGGACTGGGCGACCGGCTCGACCATCACCCGGGCGGTGATCCGCCGCGGCACCGCCCTGTCGGACTGGACGCTCGACGTCCCCGGCCTGCTCGTGGCCGTGCAGTGGGTGATGCTCGTGTTCGAGTTCGCCGCGCCGCTGATGCTGCTCGTCCGGTCCGACCGGGCCCGCGTCGCGCTCGTGGTGTTCCTGCTGGGCTTCCACCTCGTGGTGTTCGGCGGGCTGCGGATCATCTTCCTGCCGCACTGCGTGGCGATCCTGTCGATCCTGCCGTGGGAGCGGGCGCCCGAGGTCCTCGCCGCGGTGCGCCGGCGCCTGCAGCCCGGGCGGCCCGCCGCGCTGTCCGCCGCGGCACCACCCGGCTGACCCGGCGTCAGATCAGCGCGCCGATGCGGGCGGCCACGTCCGCCTCGTGCTGCTGGTAGGACGCGGCGACCGCCGTGAGCAGCCCGCCCATGCCGGTGAGCGCGTCGCTGACCCCCTGGGCCGAGACCCGCCACTGCTCGTAGAGCGCGCTGAACTGCACCGCGGCCTGACTGTCGGTCCAGCCGTCGAGCACCGAGGTCGTGACCGTGCTCGACAGCGTCGCGTGCCGCGCGGCGGTCTCGGCCGCCTCGGCCTGGCACCGCCCGGCCATCGACTGCAGCGTCCCGATGTCGACCCTCATGGCCCCTCCTGTCCGTCCCGGGTCCCTCCCGGGTGGCTGCGGACGGTAGGCCGGACCGGCCCCGGGGGCGCCGGGGCCGTCCACAGCCGCGGTCCCGTCCACAGCTGGGCCCGGCCGGCCCCGCGGTGGGCCCGCCGCCGGGAGCGTCGCGCCCGTGTCCGCTCCCCTCCCCGCCGGCGCCGAGGCCCGCTGCTGGACGCTGGTCGGCGCCGAGGGCGCCGTCGACGTCGAGGTCCGCGCTCCCGACGACGCCCGGCTCGACGCCGTGCTGGCCCCGCTGGCCGACGCCCTGGGCACCGCGGCCGCGGGCCTGTGGTCCGGCAGCACCCGGCTGCCCGGGGAGCTCCTCCTGACCGACGACCGCCTGCTCCACGGCGCGGTCCTGGGCCTGGGCCGCCCGGTCCCCCGGTCCGGCGAGCCGGCCGCCAGCCCTCTGGAGCTGCACGTGGTCGGCGGGCCCGCGGCGGGCACCGTCGTCCCGCTGGCCACCGGCCGGCACGTGCTCGGCCGCGGGGCCGGCGCCACGCTGTCCCTGCCCGATCCGGGGGTCTCCCGCCGGCACGTCGCGCTCGAGGTCGGCGCCGGCGGCCTCACCGTGACCGACCTCGGCTCGACCAACGGCAGCCGGCTCGACGACGCCGACCTCGACGGCACCGCGCGCCCGTGGCGACCCGGCGCGGTGCTGCGACTGGGCGCGAGCTCGGTCACCGTCACCGGCCCGCGGGACGGGCGCGCGGGGCTGCGGCCCGGGCCGGGCGGCCGCCGGCTCGTCCGCCCGGGCGTCCCGCCCTCCGCGCACCGCCCGGAGGTGGAGGTGATCTGGCCGGAGCCGCCCGCGGCCGCACCGCGGCGCCGGCTGGGCTGGGTGGCCGTGGTGCTGCCGGCGGTCGCCGGGGTCGCCCTCGCGCTGGTCCTGTCGGCGCCCACCTTCCTGTTCTTCGCGCTGCTGGGCCCGCTGGTGGCGGTGGGCGGCTGGGCGTCGGACCGGTGGAGCGGGTCGCGCACCGGTAGGCGGGCCGCCGCGGCGCACGCCGGGCAGGTGCGGGAGGCGCGCGCCCGGCTGGCGGAGGCGGTCCGGGCCGACGTCCGGGCGGCGCGGGCGGCCGCTCCGGACCTGGCGGCCCTGACCGCCGCGGCGCGCCGGCGGACCACCCTGCTGTGGTCCCGCGGCGCCGGGGACCCGGCGGCGCTGACCGTGCGGGTGGGGACCGGCGCGGGTGCCACACGAGTGGTCCGCGTCGAGGCGGGCCGGCGGGTGCCCGAACCGGCGGCCGACCTGCCGGTGACCGTCGACCTGGGCCGGACCGGGGGCCTGGCCGTGACCGGCCCGCGGGAGCCCGCGCTGGGGGTGGTGCGCGGGCTGCTGGCGCAGCTGGTCGCCCTGTCCGCGCCCGGTGACGTCGACGTCGCGGTCCTCGCCTCCGCCGGCCGGGTGGCCGACTGGTCCTGGGCGCGGTGGCTGCCGCACCTGCCGGCCGGCGCGGTCCCGGTCCGCCCCTCGGGGGCCGGAGCCGACACGGCGCCGTCCGCCTGGCTGACCGGCCTGGCCGACGGGCGCGGGGACGCCGAGGGGACGCCGGTCCTCGTCGTCGACCGGCCGGTCGACCCGGCGCTCGCCGAGCTCCTGCGCCGGTGCCGCGAGCGGGGGGCGGTGCTGCTGGCGCTCGCCCGCCGCGGCGAGGACCTCGGCGGCTGCGTCCCCGCCGTCCTCGAGGTCGGGGGCGAGACCGGCGACACCGGGCGGCTCGGGCTCGGCGACGGCGTGCTCCCCGTGGACCTCGTCGTCGACCGCCTGCCCCGCGCCGCCGCGGCGCGGCTGGCCCGCGACCTGGCTCCCCTGGCGCCCGCCCGGCAGGCCGCGGGGCTGCCCGGCAGCGTGCGCCTGCTCGACCTGCTCGCGGACGGCCGGGGCGGGCCCGCCGGGGAGGTGCCGGTCACCTGGTCGGCCACGCGGTCGTCGCTCACCACTCGGCTGGGCGTGACCGCGGACGGGCCGGCCGAGGTGGACCTGGTGCGGGACGGGCCGCACGCCCTGGTGGCGGGGACGACCGGGTCGGGCAAGTCGGAGCTGCTGCAGACGCTGGTCGCCGGGCTCGCGCTGGCACACCCGCCCGACCGGTGCTCGTTCCTGCTGGTCGACTACAAGGGCGGTGCCGCCTTCGCCGAGGCCGTGGCGCTGCCGCACACCGTGGGCCTGGTGACCGACCTGGACGGCGCGGCCACCGCCCGGGCGCTGCGGTCGCTGACGGCGGAGCTCGCCCGCCGCGAGGCGCTGCTGGCCGCGGCCGGGGTCCCCGACCTCGCGGCGCTCCCGCCGGAGGTCGAGCTGGCGCGGCTGGTGATCGTCGTCGACGAGTTCGCGGGGCTGGCCGAGGAGCTGCCGGAGTTCGTCGCGGGCCTGGTCGGCATCGCCCAGCGGGGCCGCTCCCTCGGCGTGCACCTGGTGCTCGCGACCCAGCGCCCCGGCGGCGTGGTGTCCCCCGAGATCCGGGCCAACTGCTCGCTGCGGCTGTGCCTGCGAACCACCGACGAGGCCGACTCGCGCGACGTGCTCGGCAGCGGGGTCGCCGCGGCGGTGCCGGCGGACCGCCCCGGCCGGGGGTACCTGCGCACCGGCAGCGGGCGCCCGGTCCCGTTCCAGGCGGCACGGGTGGCGCTCGGCCCCGCGGTGGCGGCCGCCGGCCCGACGGTGACCCGCTGGTCCTGGCCGGCCCCTCCGGCGGGGACCGCGCCCGGGACGCCGGTGGGCCCGACCGACCTCGCCCGGGTCACCGCGGCCACCACCGGCCACGCCGAGGCGGCGGGCGTGCGGCGGCCGCACCGGCCCTGGCAGCCGGCGCTCCCCGAGCGGCTGAGGACGACCGACCTCCCCGGCGCGGACGGGCCCGCGACGCGGCTGGTGGTGGGGCTCGTCGACCGCCCCGACCGGCAGGCGCGGGAGCCGCTGCGGCTCGACCTCGACCGCGGCGGCGGCTGGCTGGCCGTGGGCGGCCCGGGCAGCGGCCGCACCACCCTGCTGCGCACCGTGCTGGCCGAGGCCGTGGCCCGGCTGTCGCCCGGCCGGCTGCACGTGCACGTCCTCGACCACGCCGGTGGCGCGCTGGCCGCCGAGGCCGCGGGCCTGGCGCACACCGGCACGGTGGTCGGCGCGGACGACGCGCTGCGCACCGTCCGGCTGGTGTCCCGGCTGGCCGGGGAGGTCGCCGGGCGGCGGGCCGGAGGGCGTGCGGAGGTCCCGGCCGTCCTGCTCCTGGTCGACGGCGTGGACGGGCTGCTGGCGCAGCTGGACGAGGCGGTCCCCGGGCAGGGCGCGGCCGAGTTCCTGCGGCTCGTCCGCGACGGCGGCGCGGCCGCGCTGACCTGCGTCCTGACCGCCGACCGCGCCGTCCCCGGGGGGCGGCTGGCCGCGGCCGCGGGGACCCGCCTGGTCCTCCCGCTGCCCGACCGCGCCGACTACGCCGTGGCCGGGGTGCCGGTCCGCGCGGTGCCCGGTGCCCGCCCGCCGGGCCGGGCGCTGCTGGGCGAGGAGGCACTCGAGTGCCAGGTCGCGCTGCCCCGGCCCCTCCGCCGCACCGCGCCGGCCGCCCCGCCGGGTGCCGGGCCGCTGCTCGTGCCCGAGCTGCCGCCGGACCCGCCGCCGGTGCAGCCGCCGGCCGGGGAGGACGCCGGCCTGCTCCGCCGCGTGCCGCTGGGGCCCGGCGGCGACGAGGGCGGCGTGCTCACCGTCGACCTGCTGCGCGCCGGGGGGCTGCTCGTCGTCGGCCCGCCCGGCAGCGGCCGGACGAGCACGCTGACGGCGCTGGGCGCGACGCTGACGGCGGCCGGCGTCCCCGTCCTGCGCGTGCTCCGGGCCGGCCGGTCGGCACCGGACGGGCTGCCGGTGCTCCTCGCCGACGACGTCACCGGGTGGCGGGCGTGGTGCGCGGGCCTGGCCGGGCGCCCGGGCGCGGTGCTGCTGGACGACGCCGGCACGCTCGCCGACTCACCGGTCGGCGCCGCACTGGCCGGCGGCGAGCGCACCGGCGAGGTGCTGGTGCTCGCCGCCGGGACGGCCGGTGAGCTCTCCCCCGCCTTCCGCGGCCCGGTCGCCGAGCTGCGCCGCGGCCGCAGCGGCCTGCTGCTGTGCCCGGGCCCCGGCGACGCCGACCTGCTGGGCACCCGGCTGCCCCGGACGCCGGTGCCGGTCCGGCCGGGGTCGGGCTGGCTGGTCACCGCCGGGACCCCGCAGCGGGTCCAGGTCGCCCGCGCCCGGCCGGCGGGCCCGTGACCGGCCGGTCAGAGCAGGTCGAGCGCCGGGCCGATCTCCTGGGTGGCGTACCAGGCCAGCTCGTGCCCCTCGGCCTGGTCGACGACGAACTGCGCCTCCTCGCTGCCGAGGTCGGCCTCGAGGACCACGGCGACCGCGGCGCGCACGTCCTCCTCGGCCTCGGCGCCGTCGACGTGCGCGCTGGCCACGTCGGCGAGCGCGACGTCGGCGGTGACCCGCACGGCGCCGGGCTCGGTGTCCGGGTCGTCGATCTCGGTGACCGTGCCGTCGGGCACGTCGGCGGCGAGCACGACCCGGCGGCGGGCGGCCGTGGGGTCGACGTCGACCAGCCGCAGGCTGGCCCGGGCGGCGGCGAGCAGCGCCGCGTACTCCAGCTCCTCGACGTCGGCCGCGGCGTCGCTGAGCGCGTAGTGGTCGCGCAGCCGCGGGGTGACGGCGAAGCCGGTGTGCGGCCCGCTCAGCCGGCCCTCGTCCACGAGCGTCCGCAGGACGCTCGTCGTCGCCGGCAGGTAGATCCGCACCCGGCCGCTCCTCTCCTGTCGGGGAAGGCGACCGTATCCCGCACCCCTCGGCCCGGGTCCGCCGCCGGGTCAGCGCACGGAGTCGGCGAGCGCCCCGACCTCCTGCTCGACGAGGTCGGCCAGGACGTCCACGTCCCCGGCGCCGTCCCGGTCGGCGTTGAGCCCGACGTAGACGTGCCCGTCGTAGCTGGTCATGCCGACCGCCAGGCCCTGCCCGCCGATCAACGGGACCACGGGGAACACCTCGAGCATCCGGCTGCCGGCGGCGTACAGCGGCACCTGCGGACCCGGGACGTTGGTGACGACGAGGTTGAACATCCGCCGCGACAGCCCCCGGGCCGCGCGCGCACCGAGCGCGTGCAGCGTGGGCGGGGCGAAACCGGTCAGCGCGACGAGCGTGTCGGCGCGCACCGAGCCGGTCACCCCGCGCATCGCGTAGCTGAGCCGGGCCAGCCGCACCCACGGGTTGGGCTCCCCGACCGGCAGGTCGACCAGGTAGGCCGCCACGCCGCTGCCCGGCGCGTCCTGGTCCTCGCCCTGCACCGACACCGGTACCAGCGCGCGGACCGCGGTCGAGCCGAGCACCGGCTCGCCGCGGGACAGCAGCCAGTCGCGCAGGGCGCCGCTGAGCACGGTCAGCAGGACGTCGTTGATCGTGCCGCCGTGCGCCTTGCGGATCGCCTTGAGGTCCTCGAGGTCGGCGCGCGCGACGGCGACCCGCCGCTGGTTGCCCAGCGTGCGGGCGAGCGGGCCGTGCGGAGCCGGGACGACCGCCGAGCGGGCCGCCCGGACCAGCCCTCCGGCCACGCCCCGCACCCGGGCCGCGGTGGAGCGCAGGTCCCCGACCGCCGACCGCGCGGTCTCGAGCACCGCCGTGGGGCGCTGCACGTAGTCCCCGAGCGCGTCGCGGACCAGCTCGACCGGGCCGGGCACCCGCCGCGGCGCCCAGTGGTCGGCCGACGGGACGGGCGCGTCCGGCGAGCTGTCGAGCAGGACCTGCGCGATGTCGACGGCTCCCAGGCCGTCGACCAGCGCCGGGTGGGTCTTGGTGGCCACCGCGACCCGGCCGCCGGACAGGCCCTCGACCAGGTAGACCTCCCACAGCGGCCGGCCGCGGTCCAGCGGGCGCGAGGTCACCCGGGAGACCAGGTCGAGCAGCTGCGCCTCGGTGCCCGGGCGCGGCACCGCCGACCGCCGGACGTGGTAGGCGACGTCGAAGTCGGGGTCGTCGGCCCACACCGGGTTCGCCAGGTGGCCCGGCACCGGCACGATCCGCTGCCGGTAGCGCGGCACCAGCGGCAGCCGCGCCTCGACCAGCTCGGCGAGGGCGTCGAGACCGCCCTCGACCGGCTCCAGGACCAGCACCCCGGCGACGTGGATCGGTGCCCCGTCGTCCTCCAGGTAGAGGAACGACGCGTCCAGGGTGCTCAGCCGCTCGGCCATCGTCCTCCTCCGGATCGGGTGCCCACCGTACGTCGCGGCCGGAGACCGGCACACCCGCGGGACGGGTGGCCGCCGGGCCGGGACGGCGGCGTCACCCGGCCCTCCTGCGGGGGCGGCCGCGCCGGCCGGCGGCGGGCTCGGGCACCTCCGCGAGCCCCGCGGCCAGCGACCGCAGGGCGGCGCGCAGCGGGGAGCCGGGCGCCACCTCGGCGAGCGTCCGGCCGGAGGCGAGGGCGGCGTCGGTGGCGCGGCGGTCGGCCGGCAGGAACGCGCGGACCGTGCGGCCGGCGAAGCGCTCGAGCGCGCCCGCGATCTCCTCGCGCGGGTCCCCGGGCACCGGCCCGCGGCGCACCTGGTTGACCACGACCGCCGGCTCCACCTCCGGCAGCAGGTCGCGCAGCTGGCCGAGGGCGCGGATGGTGCGCTGCAGCGCCACGGGGTCGGCGCCGCTGACGCAGAGGACGTCGTCGGCGGACTCGAGCACGGTCACCGTGGCGCCGTTGCGCCGGGGCGCGGCCGTGTCGAAGGACAGCTCCTCGTCCTCCTCGAGGTTGAACGCGCAGTCGACGACGACGAGGTCGGCGGCCCGCCGCGCCTCCGTGAGCACCGCGGCGACCGCGGCGGGCCGCAGCTCGGGCCAGCGGTCGGCGCGCGCCAGCCCGGTCAGCACGGCCAGGTCCGGGCGGACCGACCAGGCCAGCCGGGTGAGCGCGGCGCCGTCGAGCGTGCCGGCCGCGGCCTGCCGCGCCGCCCCGGCCAGCCCCGGCGACTCGTCGAGCAGCCCGAGCACCTGGGCGACCACGCCGCCGTAGACGTCCGCGTCGACGAGCAGCGTGGGGACGCCGAGACGGGCGGCCTCGTCGGCGAGACTGACCGCGACGGTGGTCCGGCCGGGCGCGCCGGTCGGCCCCCACACCGCCACGACCCGGCCGCGCGGGGGCCGCTGCTCCTCCGGCTCCGGCTCGGGCAGCGCCGGGGCGGGCAGCGCCGCCCGCGGGTCGGCGACGTCGCGCCCGGCGGCGGGCCCGCCCGCGACGGCGTCCCGCAGCGCGCGCACGACGTCCTCGGCCGGGGCGTCGGCCGGCAGCACCGTCCCCACGCCGAGGGCGCGCAGCCGGTCGCCGGCGCGCTGGTCCGCGGGGTCGGCCAGCCCGACGACGGCCACCCCTGCGGCGGTCAGCCGGGCGACCGCCTCGCCGTCGAGCCGGTGCAGGTCGGCCGACAGCAGCGCGGCCTGGGCGGTGCCGGTGGCCGCGGTGGCCAGCAGGTCCGAGGCGTCGACGCAGCGCCGCACGACGGTGACGCCGTGGTCGGCGCGGTCCAGCGCCCCGACCAGCGCCGCCTCCCACGGCGCGCCGGTGACCGCGGTGACGACCTGCAGCGCCATCAGGCGGCGGGCGCGGCGGGGACACCGGCCGCGGGGTCGACGGTCACCGGCGGGGCCACCGGCTCCACCAGCGCGGGCGCGGGCTGCACCGGCGGGACGGGCACGGGAGCCGGCCCGGGAGCCGGCCCCGGCGCCGGCGTCGAGAAGGCCGGAGACGAGGAGGCCGGAGACGGCGACGGCGACGGCGACGGCGACGGCGGAGCGGCCGGCGAGCGGGACACCGCGGGCGTGCCGGCGCCTTCCACGGACCCGTGCACCACGACCACCAGCGGCCGGCCACCGATGGCGGCCAGCACGTCGGGCGCGTCGTCGGCGGGCACGGCGACCACCACCTGCACGGTCGTGGTCGTGGTCGAGAGGACGCCCTCCGCCCGGCCGCTGACCGCCTGCACCGGCGCCGAGCCGACCACGAGCACGACACCCTCCCCCGTCGCGGTGCCCGCCGGGTCGGTGACCCCGTAGACGTCGACGACCGTGCCGCGGGCCAGGCCCGGCGGCACGTAGCCGGCCTGGACCGGCAGCGCGACCTGCACCAGGTCCTCCGGCTCCTCCAGGACGGTCCGCGGCAGCAGCTCGCCGGCCCGGACCGCCCGGGCGAGGGTCCGGCCCGCGGGGTCGGTGCCGGTGGACAGGTAGGCGCCGGCAGCGTCGCCGAGCCGGACGTCGACGGCGGCCAGGTCCTCGGGACCGAGCACGGTGCCGGCGGCGAGGTCGGCGGTCACCGACCACACCGGCACGGTGGCGTCGGCGGCGGTGAGCACGCGGGCGCCCAGCAGCACCGAGCCCAGGACGAGCAGCACGCCGAGCACCAGGCGCAGGTCCAGCCAGCGGGGCGGCCGCACCCGGCGCGGCACCGGCCCGGCCGGGGTCTCCGCGGCGGAACCCGTCGGCACCGTGCGCGTCGCAGCGCTCACCGGGCGCTCCTCCCTCCGCTGGCCGGGGCTGGCCCCGGCGGCCCGCCGGCCGGCGGGTGTCCGTCCCGACCGGCACGGCGAGGCTCGGTCGGACGCAGATGATGCGGTACGGATGCGGATGCGTGCACCGGTTGTCCACACGTTCGGGTGTGGACGGGAAGCGTGCGGGTGAGTGCGTTCCTGACAGACTGGCGGGGACCGGACGGAGAGCCCCATGCCCACACCGCGCTTCCTGACCCTCGACGACGTCGCCGAGATCCTCAACGTCTCGTGGTCGCAGGCCTACGCCCTCGTGCGGCGCCGGGAGCTGATCGCCATCCAGATCGGCGGCCGCGGCCAGTGGCGGGTCGAGGTCGACGAGCTGGAGCGGTTCATCCAGCGGAAGTACGCCGAGGCCCGCGCCGGCGCGGTGCCCGCCGCCGACGAGGTCGCGCCCGCCGGGGAGCCGGCCGACGGTGCCGGGACCAGCGGGGACGCGGCCCCGGCCGGCGAGGCGCCCGCCCGGGGAGGGCGCCTCGCCCGCTGAGCTCAGGCGGCGCCGGGCGCGAGCGTCCGCACCACGGCGACCGCCGACAGCACCGCCGCCCGCACGCCGCGCACCGCGCCGGCCCGGCGGAAGTCGTCGGCCGCGTGCTCGGCCAGCTCCACGAAGTCGGCCCCCACCCGGTCCACCGTCCCGGTCAGCACCCCGCCGTCGTCGAGGACGACGGACACCGCGCTGCGGTCGCGCGCCAGCCCGCGCAGCGCCCGGCGCAGGTCCGGCGCCGCCCGGACGGCCGACGGCGGCCCGGCCGGGGCCGTGGTCCGCACCAGCCCCGACACCGCGACGACGGCCGGCAGCGCCACCAGCACCTCGCGCCCGGAGCCGTCGTCGAGCAGCGCCCAGTCCGGCCCGAGCTCGGTGAGCCGGCCGGCCACCTCCCCCGCGCCGCGGCAGCGCAGCGACACGTGCCCGCCGACCGCGCCGCCGAGCCGGTCCGCCAGCCGCAGCGCACCGACCTCCGCCCGGGACCGGGACGGGAGCTCGGCCCGCTCCTCGGCCGCCGCGGCCTCCTCGAACTCCGCCTGCAGGTCGGCGAACAGCTGCTGCCAGCGCATGCCGCAGAGCCTAGATCCACAAGGACTCTTGCGTTTGGTTGCATTTGCTTGCTTCAGTACGCCGACGTCAATGGAAGGAGGGCACGTGTCGGCACGTCGACTCGGCGTCGCGACGGCGGTCATGACCGCGCTGGGCGGAGTCCTGCACGCCCTCACCCCGGACCTCGGCGCGCTCCTGCACAGCGGCGGTGACCTGCAGGCCGTCGTCGACACCGCCGGGCCCGAGGCGCTGCTGCCCCACGCGGTCGCCGTCGTGGCGTGGGCCGTCTGGGCCTGGGGTGCGCTCGGGCTGGTGCTCACCGCGCTGTCGGCGCTGCCCGGCCTGGCCGGCGCGGCCGCCGGCGTCCTCCTGCGGCGGGTGGTCCCGGCGTCCGGGCGGCGGGCCGCCGCGCTCGCCCTCGGCGTCGGCCTCGCCACGGCACCGGTCCTCAGCGGCTGCGCGGCCGCGGGGCCCGTCGTCGTCGCGACTGCCGGCGCGCCGGCTCCGCCGGCCGTCCCCGACTGGCCGGCGCCCGTCCCCGCCCCCGCGGTGCCCGACTGGCCCGCCGCCCCTGCCCTCGGCGAGCACGTCGTGCTGCGCGGCGAGTGCCTGTGGACCATCGCGGCCGCCGACCTGCGCGCCCGCACCGGCGCCGAGCCCCCCGACGCCGCGACCGCCGCCGCCGTCGGCCGCTGGTGGGCGGCGAACGCGGCCGTCATCGGCCCCGACCCCGACCTGCTGCTGCCCGGTCAGGTGCTGCGCCCGCCGCCGTGAGGGCCGCACCCCGCCGAACCCGCCCGGCCGCTCCCCCGGCCCGCATCGCCCCCGACCCCGATCCGACCCCGGGAGCTCCCGTGACCGCGTCCACCCAGCCCGCCCCTACGACCGCCGCGCCGCTGCACACCCTGCGGCTCAGCCTCGTCCCGCCGCTGCACCCGCCGCTGACCGGACCGGCCGTCACCCTGGTCGACCCGGCGACGCCGCCGCCCCGCCCGCCGCACCGGCCCGGCCCGCGGCCGGCACCGGAGGGACCCCGCAGCCGCCGGCCGGACCTCTTCGGCCCGGCCTGGTCGCTGCGGGCCGACCTGCCCGACCCCCGCGCCACCGGCCGGCTGCTGTTCACCACCGTGCTCGAGGCCCTGGCCGGCCGCCGGCCGCTGTCCCAGGTGCAGCGGCTCGCCTCCCCCGGCGTGCACGCCGCGCTCGTCGCCGGACGGCGGCCGGCCTGGTGCGCCGGCACCGCGCCGCTGCTGCTCGGCCCGGTGCACGTGTGCGAGCCGGTCGACGGCGTGGCCGAGGTCAGCGCGGTGGCGCGGCGGGCCGGACGCGCGCACGCGGTGGCCGCCCGGCTGGAGGGCATCGACGGCCGCTGGCGGTGCACCGCCCTGTCGATCGGCTGACGGTCAGGTGCGTGCCCGCGGACGGCGGGCCGCCGCTCCCGGGCGGACCACGAGGACCCAGCGGAGACCGACGAACCGGGCCAGGCCCACGAGGCCGCTGACCGCGATGACCGCGAGCACCGACACCACCGGAGGGGCGGCGACCGTCCAGGCGTCGACCGCGGCCAGCGTGAGGCTGGAGGTCACCAGCCCCGCGACGGCGATCCCCCCGCCGGCCCACTGCGCCGTCGCCCAGCCGGTCCGGTCGGCGGCCCGGAAGGTCAGCCGGCGGTGCAGCTCGTTGGCCAGTGCCGTCGAGGCGACCACGGCGACGAGGTTGGCCGCCTGGTCCCCGAGCCCGACCAGCGTCAGGAACAGGCCGGCGTAGACGACGTTCGCCGAGCCGCCGACCAGCACGAACCGGACGAACTGGGCCGGCACGCGGTCACTGCGGAGCCGGTCGAGCAGCGTCGGAGCCGACGCCCGCGGCCCCACCCGGTCGGGTGGAGGAGCGAGGACGGTCGCGGGCATGGAGCAAGGCTCCTCGCCTCACGGCCTCCGGCACATCAGGGAAGACCCTCATCGCGCACCTGATCCCGGGACGACGGCGCCCCGCCGACCACGGTGGGTCGGCGGGGCGCCGGGGGTGTGCGGGAGCGGTCAGCGACCGGCCGCCCCGTGGCAGACCTTGTACTTCTTGCCCGAGCCGCAGGGGCACGGCGCGTTGCGGGCCGGCTCCTTGGTCCCGGTGACCGTGGCGGTCTTGGCCGCCTTGGCCGGGCCGCTCTCCTTCGGCGAGGCGTCGAGCGAGGGCGCCGAGTAGCTCAGGTTCTCCTGCCGGCGCGGCTCGTCGAGGCCCTTGACCGCCAGCTGCGGCCCGGTGCCCGACGGCGCCGGGGTCTCCGCCTCGGGCGCGGCCGGGGCCGCGGGCCGGGTGCCGCTCTTGCGGGCGGTGGGCCGCCCGGCCGGGGCGCCGGTCGAGCGCCGGGCCGCCGGCCCACCGGACGGCTTGGCCATCGACACCGGCGCGGACCCGTCCCCGTCGGCGGAGGCTGCAGCGGGGGCCGGGGCGGGGGCGGGGGCGCCGTCGGCGGCCGGAGCGGTGGCGCCGTCGGCGGGCGCGGCGGCCGCGCGGGCCGCGGCCTCCTGCGCCGCCCGCTGCCGGGCGAGCACGCGGGCGGTGCCCTCCTGCGCGGCGGCCAGCGCCTTGGCCTCGGCCTCGGCCTGCTGGGCCTGGGCCTCGGCCTCCTGCTGCTCCTTGGTCTTGACCTCCAGGTTGAACAGGAAGCCGACCGACTCCTCCTTGATGCCGTCGAGCATCGCGGTGAACATGTCGTAGCCCTCGCGCTGGTACTCCACGACCGGGTCGCGGTTGGCCATCGCGCGCAGGTGGATGCCGGCCCGCAGGTAGTCCATCTCGTAGAGGTGCTCGCGCCACTTGCGGTCGAGCACGGACAGCAGGACCCGCCGCTCGAGCTCGCGCATGACCTCCGAGCCCAGCGCCGCCTCGCGCTCCTCGTAGGCGCGGTGCACGTCCTCGAGCAGCTCGGTGCGCAGCACGTCGGCGGTCAGCGCGGCCTGCTCGCCGTCGGCGACCCGGTCGATGAGCTCCTGGCGGTCCAGGCCCACCGGGTAGAGCGACTTCAGGCCGGTCCACAGCTGCTCGAGGTCCCAGTCCTCGGCGTAGCCGGTCTCGGTGGCGCCGTCGACGTAGGCGCGGACGACGTCGTCGAGCATGTGCTGCACCTGCTCGTGCAGGTCCTCGCCGTCGAGGACCTTGCGGCGCTCGTCGTAGATGACCGTGCGCTGCCGGTTGAGCACCTCGTCGTACTTGAGGACGTCCTTGCGGACCTCGAAGTTCTGCTGCTCGACCTGAGTCTGCGCCGAGCGGATGGCCCGGGAGACCATCTTCGACTCGATCGGCTGGTCCTCGGGGACCCGCAGCGTGGTCATCATCGACTCGAGCATCGGGCCGTTGAACCGCCGCATGAGGTCGTCGCCGAGGGAGAGGTAGAACCGCGACTCCCCCGGGTCGCCCTGGCGGCCCGACCGGCCGCGCAGCTGGTTGTCGATGCGGCGGCTCTCGTGCCGCTCGGTTCCCAGCACGTAGAGCCCGCCGGCCTCGGCGACCTCCTCGTGCTCGGCCTTGACCTGGTCCTTGGCCGCGGCGAGCGCCTCGTCCCAGGCGGCCTCGTACTCCTCCGGGGTCTCCGACGGCGACAGGCCGCGGGCGCGCAGCTCCTCGTCGGCGATGAACTCGGGGTTGCCGCCGAGCTGGATGTCGGTGCCGCGGCCGGCCATGTTGGTGGCCACCGTGACCGCGCCCAGCCGCCCGGCCTGGGCGACGATCGCCGCCTCGCGCGCGTGGTTCTTCGCGTTGAGGACCTCGTGCGGGATGCCGCGGCGCAGCAGCAGCTTGGACAGGACCTCGGACTTCTCGACGCTCGCGGTGCCGACGAGGACCGGCTGGCCCTTCTCGTGCCGCTCGGCGATGTCGTCGATGACCGCGTCGAACTTGGCCTTCTCGGTCTTGTAGACGACGTCGGAGCGGTCCTCGCGGACCATCGGCCGGTTGGTCGGGATCGGGACGACGCCCAGCTTGTAGGTCTGCGAGAGCTCGGCCGCCTCGGTCTGGGCGGTGCCGGTCATCCCGGAGAGCTTGTCGTAGAGCCGGAAGTAGTTCTGCAGCGTGATCGTGGCGAGGGTCTGGTTCTCGTCCTTGATCTGCACCTTCTCCTTGGCCTCGATGGCCTGGTGCATGCCCTCGTTGTAGCGGCGGCCGGCCAGCACGCGGCCGGTGAACTCGTCGACGATCAGCACCTCGCCGTTGCTGACGATGTACTGCTGGTCGCGGTGGAAGAGCTCCTTGGCCTTCAGCGCGTTGTTGAGGTAGCCGATCAGCGGGGTGTTGACCGCCTCGTAGAGGTTGTCGATGCCGAGCTGGTCCTCGACGAACTCGACGCCCTCCTCGGTGACGGCGACCGTCCGCTTGGCCTCCTCCACCTCGTAGTGCTCGTCCCGCTTCATCAGCGGCACGATGCGCGCGAACTCCACGTACCACTTGCCGGCGGACTCGGCCGGGCCGCTGATGATCAGCGGGGTGCGGGCCTCGTCGATGAGGATCGAGTCGACCTCGTCGACGATCGCGAAGTGGTGGCCGCGCTGCACGAGGTCGGCCTTGGACCAGGCCATGTTGTCGCGCAGATAGTCGAAGCCGAACTCGTTGTTCGTGCCGTAGGTGATGTCGGCGGCGTACTGCTCGCGGCGGTGCGCGGGCTTCTCGCCGGACAGGATCGTGCCCACCGACAGGCCGAGGAAGCGGTGCACCCGGCCCATCCACTCGGCGTCGCGCTTGGCCAGGTAGTCGTTGACCGTGACCACGTGCACGCCCTCGCCGGTCAGGGCGTTGAGGTAGGCCGGCAGCACGCCGGTCAGGGTCTTGCCCTCACCGGTGCGCATCTCGGCGATGTTGCCCAGGTGCAGCGCGGCGCCGCCCATGAGCTGGACGCGGAAGTGCCGCTGGCCCAGCGTGCGGGTGGCCGCCTCCCGGACGACGGCGAACGCCTCCGGGAGCAGCTGGTCGAGGGTCTCACCGTCCTCGTACCGCTGCCTGAACTCGTCGGTCTTCGCCCGGAGCTCCGCGTCGGTGAGGTCGGCGACGTCGCCCTCCAGGGACTCGATCGCGTCGGCGATCCGGTCCAGTCGTCGGAGGATCTTGCCCTCACCGGCTCGCAGGATTCTCGAGAACACCACGGCACCAGCGTAGGCGGCCCGGCCAGCACCCCGGGGACGCCGCACGTAGCCTCCGCCGGGTGGCCACCGACCCCGCCGCCCTCGGGCCCGGCGCGCTCGCCTTCCTGACCGAGCGCCACCTGGCCACGCTGACCACGCTGCGCGCCGACGGGACCCCGCACGTGGTGCCCGTCGGCGTCACCTACGACCCGGACACCCGCACCGCCCGCGTCATCACCTCCGGCGGCTCGGCCAAGGCCCGGCACGTGCGCGCCGGGCAGGCGCGGGTCGCCGTCTGCCAGGTCGACGGGCGCCGCTGGCTGACCCTCGAGGGGACGGCGGTCGTGCGCGACGACGCGGCCGCGGTGGCCGACGCCGAGGCCCGCTACGCGCGGCGGTACCGGCAGCCGCGGGAGAACCCGGCGCGGGTCGTCGTCGAGATCTCGGTCGACCGGGTGCTCGGCAACGCGTGAGCATGTCGGTGTGGAACTCACCGGCATCGACCTGACCACCGAGGTGGTCCGCACCGCCCGGCTGGTCCTGCGGCCGTTCGCCCCCGACGACGCCGTCGCGGTGCACCGCGCCACCCAGGACCCGGAGACGCAGCGCTGGATCAGCGCCGCGCCGGTCCCCTACACGCTCGGCGACGCCCGCGCGTTCGTGGACACGGTGCTGCGCCAGCGCGCCGAGGGCACCGGGCTGCCGGTGGTGGCCGAGGCCGACGGTGAGTTCGTCGGCACGGCGGGGCTGGTGTTCGGCGGGCGGCACCTCGGCCCGGAGATCGGCTACTCGGTGGCCCCGTGGGCGCGGCGGCGCGGCTACGCCACCGAGGTCACCGACGGCCTGGCCGGCTGGGCGTTCGCGCACGGGGCGCCGCGGGTGCACCTGGTGGTCGACGTGGACAACCCCGCCTCGCAGGCGGTGGCGCTGCGGGCCCGGTTCACCCGCGAGGGCGTCGTCCGCTCGGCCCTGCCGCGGCGGGACGGGACCCGCGCCGACGCCGTGCTGTTCGGCCGGCTGGCCGCCGACTGAGGATCCCGCCCTCCCCGGTGAGCAGCGCGACGGTGCCGGGGCGGGCGCCCGCGGCTCATCGGTGCCCGGACACGGCGGAGGGGCCGCGCCGGCACGGCACGGCCCCTCCAGGGACGGTCAGCGCGGGACGGCGGCGGGCTCGGCCGGTGCCGCGACGTGCGAGGACTCGGTGCCCAGCGGCGGCTCCACCAGCCGGATCAGGCCGTAGTCGAACGCGTGCCGGCGGTAGACGACGGTCGGCCGGCCGGTGTCGGCGCACTGGAAGAGGAAGAAGTCGTGGCCCACGAGCTCCATCTCGTGCAGGGCCTGGTCGACGGTCATGGGCACGGCCGGGTGGTGCTTCTCCCGCACGATCCGGCCGGGCAGGTGCTCGTCGAGGTCTGTGACGAGGGGCTCCCCGGCGAACTGCTGCTCGACGTCGGGGAGGCCGAGCGCCGGGGTCTCCAGCGGCGCGGCGGTGGGGCCGGCGACCCGCACGCTGGGCGGGGTGCGCCGGCCGTGGTGCACGCGGCGGCGGTCGTTCGCCCGCCGCAGCCGGTTGTCGAGCTTGCCGCAGCACATGTCGAGCGCGGCGTAGAAGTCCGGCGCGGCGGCCTCGGCGCGGACCACGGGTCCCTTGCCGCGCAGGGTGATCTCCACACGCTGGCAGTTGGAGGACTGGCGGGGGTTCTTCTCGTGGAAGAGCTCGACGTCGATGCGCGAGAGCTTGCCGTCGAACCGTTCGAGCTGACCGACCTTGTCCTCCACGTGCTGCCGATAGTGTTCGGGCACTTCGACGTTGCGGCCACGGACCACGATCTCCATCAGACCTCCCGGTCATCGGGTGTGATCGATGCAACGCTAGTCGCTGTCACGTGGCCCGGACAGTCGATCAGCGGGACACCCGGGACGCTCTCGCGGAGCCGTCCGGGAAGCGCCCAGGTGACGCCGCGCGGACCGGCCGGGGACCGGGACGGGGCGTCGCGGCGACGACGGCGGCCAGCACCGGCGTGTCGCCGTCCGGGCGTGTCGTGGCCAGCGCGGCGGCCGCCTCGGCGAGCGTCGCGCCGCTGGTCACGACGTCGTCGACGACCACGAGCACCGCCCCCGGCGGGAGCCGGCCGGGGCGGACGGCGAAGGTGCCGGCGAGGTTGGCCCGCCGCTGCGCCACCGACAGCCCGGCGGAGTCCCGCACCCGCCCGGCCCGGGTGAGCAGCCGGACGCACCCGGCGGGCACCCCCGCGGCACGCAGGTCGGCGACGGCGGCCGCGGCCAGCTCCCGCACGCAGTCGCGGCCGCGCGCCCGCAGCGCCGCCCGGGTCGGCGGCACCGGGACCAGCAGCACCGGCCGGCCGGGCAGCAGCACCGCGTGCACGCCGACGGCCAGGGCCAGCGCCGCCCCGAGCGGGCCGGCGAGCTCCGCGCGGCCGTGCTCCTTGAACGCCGCGACGGCGGGGCGGACCGGCCCGGCGTAGGCGCCGGCGGCCACGGTGGGCGGCATGCCCGGCGGGAGCCGGCGCGGCGTCGCCTCGCGCGGTGCGCCGAGCAGGGCGGCGCACCGCCGGCACAGCGCCGGGCCGGGCACGCCGCAGCCGGCGCAGGTGCGCGGGAGCACGAGGTCGGCGAGCGCCGCGCCGAGACCTCCCACCGGCCCAGCCTGCGGCTCCGGGCTCCCCGGCACCCGGCTCCGACGGGATCTGTGGACTAGACCGGGTAGAAGGGCTCGGTACCCGGCACCGGCTCCTGGCCGCGCAGCAGCGTCACCCAGGTGCCGCCGACCAGCAGCCACATCGTCCCGCCGGCGCTGACCAGCGGCAGCTGCCCGGGCGCCGCCGCCAGCGCCGTCGGCGCGCTGGGCAGGCCGGCGGTGGGGACCGTGGCCAGCCCCCACCCGTCGACGCCGACGGTGTAGGGCACCACGCCCTCCTCGCCGTCGGCGAGCACCATCAGGCTGCCGGCGGTGCGCCAGCCGACGTCGACCACGGCGGTCAGCGACGGCGCCACCTCGCGCAGGTCGCGCAGCGCGACCTGGCCCTCGTCGGAGCGCACGACCGTGCCCACCAGCAGCACGGCGCCGTTCCCGCGGGTGACCACCACGGCGGCGCGGACGCCGTCGGGCGAGAGCTGCAGCGCCGTCGCCCGGCCCTGCCCGGGCAGGGTCGGGGCGTTCACCGGCTGCGGCTGCCCGGAGGCCGGCACCCGGACGACGGTGCTCTCGTCGCGGACCACCCAGAACTCCGCGCGGGTGGCGGCGACCGTCGGCACCGACAGCCGGCCGGCGCCGGTCATCACCGGGGCCAGGCCCTGGCCGTAGGTGCCCGTCAGCAGCGACGCGGTGCCCCCGCTCACCGAGACGCCGGCCATCGCCGTCAGGGCGCTGGTGCGCGGGTCCGCGGACACCGCCGCGCCGGTCAGCGCGTAGGCGCCCTCGCCGGCCGGCCCGGGTGCCGGCTGCCCGTCGACGGTCATCAGCCGGCCGCCGTCGAGGTAGTGGCCGGCGGCGTCGGCGGGCACCGAGTCCGGGCTGTAGGAGGCCCAGTCGTCGGTGCGCTGGACGGTGGGGACGCCGTCGATGGCGACCGGCTCGCCGTTGCTGGTCAGCTCCACCGAGTTGGTGCCCTCGAGCTGGTCCAGCGTCCACACCAGCTGGGCGGACAGCTGGGCGAGCTGGTTGGGCGCGAGGTCGTCGAGGCCGGCGAGGTCGACGGTGACCGTCGACCCGGACACGGTCACCGCGCGGGTCAGCGTCACCCCGCCCAGCGCGTTGGCGACGCCGGCGGCCAGGGCCGGCGAGGGACCCTCGACCAGCCGCTGCAGCAGCGTCGTCGGCTGCGCGTCCCCGGAGATGAGGTACCGCGGGTCGGGCACCACGCGGGCGCCGGTGGGATCGACGAAGTAGACGGCGAGGTCGTCGTAGAGGCGCTCGAAGTCGGGGACGAGCATGACCAGCCCGTCCGGCGGGTTGGTGATCCGCCACTCGCCGTCCACCTCGGCCAGCGTGAACTCGCGGGTGAACACCGTGTCGTCGGGAGCGGTGAAGACGCCGCGCGGGTCGACGGTGCCGACCAGGTCGCCGGTCATGACGACGGTGCCCGAGCCGGTGGCCACCGTCGCGTAGTCCGGACCCACCAGGGTGATGCCGGTCTCGTCGGACCAGGTCGCGCCCGCCTCGGGGGTCAGGTGCTCGACGGCGACGGGGTGGCCGTTCACCGTGCTCGCGGCGGCGTCGATGAAGCCGCGGACGATCTCCTCCGGCGGCGCCCCGGTGCGCGGGCCGAGCGGCTCGATGCCGACGTCGCCGGTGGGCCGGGCCTGGGCGTCGGTGATCGCCTGCGGCGCGGAGCCGGTGGGCACGGTCGAGCACGCGGCGAGCAGCCCCACCAGCAGGGCGGCCAGCGCGGCCGGCAGCCGCCTCACCGCCGCTCCCCCGGCCGGCGGACGATCGTCGGCCGCAGCGGCAGCGGCGAGCTGGTGAGGTCGGTGCCGGCCACCAGCGGGACGGTGAGCCGGAACTGCGCGCCCAGGCCCGGCTGGCCCCACACCTGCAGCCAGCCGCCGTGCAGCCGGGCGTCCTCGAGGCTGATCGACAGGCCCAGCCCGCTGCCGCCGACGGTGCGCACCCGCGAGGGGTCGGCCCGCCAGAACCGGTCGAAGACGTGCGCCGCCTCGGCCGAGGACAGCCCGACGCCGTGGTCGCGGACGGTGACCGCCGCCGCCGTCCGGTTGGCCGCCAGCGTCACCTCGATCGGCTGCCCGCTGCCGTGCTCGACGGCGTTGCCGACCAGGTTGCGCAGGATCCGCTCGACCCGCCGCGCGTCGACCTCGGCGATCACCGGGTCCGCCGGGCCGGTGACCCGCAGCTCGCAGCCGTGCCGCTCGGCCAGCGCGGACATCCCGTCGGCCACCCGGCCCACCAGCGCACCGAGGTCGGTGGGCGCCCAGTCGAGGACGGCGGCGCCGGCGTCGTAGCGGCTGATCTCCAGCAGGTCCGACAGCAGCCGCTCGAAGCGGTCGAGCTCCTCGTGCAGCAGCTCGGCCGACCGCGCCACGTGCGGCGGGAAGTCCCCGCGCGACTCGTGCAGCACGTCGGCGGCCATCTGCACCGTCGTCAGCGGGGTGCGCAGCTCGTGGCTGACGTCGGAGGTGAACCGCTGCTGGAGCTGGGACAGCCCCTCGAGCTGGGTGATCTGCCGCTGCAGGCTGTCGGCCATGGCGTTGAAGCTGGTGGCCAGCCGGGCCAGGTCGTCCTCGCCGCGGACGGTCATCCGCTCCTCGAGCTGGCCCTCGGCCAGCCGCTGCGCGGTGCCGGCGGCGCGGCGCACCGGATCGACGACCAGCCGGGTCACGAGCACGCCGATCCCGGCGACGAACAGGGTGAGGGCGATGCCGCTGATCGCCACGGTGCTGCGGATGAGCGAGAGCGTCTCCTGCTCCTGGTCGAGCGGGAACGCGTAGTAGAGCTCGATCGCCTCGGAGGAGGAGACGTCGCCGGGGACGGGCACCCCCACCAGCAGGGTGGGCTGCGGCTCGCCGGTGTCGTCGGGGACGAGCGCGTACTGGGTGTACTGGCCGCCGCCCTGCACGCCCGCGCGCAGGTCGTCGGGCAGCGCGGGGTAGACGCCGGGCCGGCTGATCGCGGGCGGCCGCTCGGCGTTGCCGGTGCGGTAGACCATGACGACGTCGAAGTCACCGGCCGAGCCGCCGCGGGTGAGCAGCCCGTTGACGGTGCGGCCCAGGGTGGCGCGGACGCTGGCGGCGTCGCCGGCGGCGATGCCCACCACCTCGGACCGGGCGTAGACGACGCCGGCCTGCGCCTGGTCGATCGCGGCCTGCTGCTTGACCGACAGGAGCTGGGTCCGGATCTGGCTGAACAGCACCAGGCTGACGATCACCACGACCGTGCCGGCCACGACCATCGTGATCGCGCCGATGCGCACGTGCAGCGACCGCCGCCAGGCGGTGACCGCCCGCCCGGCCAGCCGGCGGGCGCGGATCCGTGCCCGGACCGCCCGGCGGCGCAGCCCGCGGCGCAGCGCGGGCAGGTCGGCCGGGCGCCGCCGGGGCGCGCGGACCGCGGCCGGGCGCGCCGGCGCGAGGGCGTCGGTGTCGCTGTCGTCCGCCGGTGCGGCGGGCGCCCGCTCGGTGGTGCTCACGGGATCACGGGGGGCCGGCCTTGTAGCCGACGCCGCGGACGGTCAGGACGATCTCCGGCTTCTCCGGGTCGCGCTCGATCTTGGCCCGCAGCCGCTGCACGTGGACGTTGACCAGCCGGGTGTCGGCGGCGTGCCGGTAGCCCCACACCTGCTCGAGCAGGAGCTCGCGGGTGAACACCTGGCGCGGCTTGCGGGCCAGGGCGACCAGCAGGTCGAACTCCAGCGGGGTCAGCGGGATGGGCGAGCCGTCCCGGGTGACCTGGTGCGCCGGGACGTCGATGTGCACGTCGCCGATGGACAGCGTCTCGGCCTGGCCGGTCTCGCCGCGGCGCAGCTGGGCGCGGACCCGGGCGACGAGCTCGACGGGCTTGAACGGCTTGGTGACGTAGTCGTCGGCGCCGGCCTCGAGCCCCTGGACGACGTCGATGGTGTCGCCCTTGGCGGTGAGCATGACGATCGGGACGGTCGACTGGCTGCGGATGTCCTGGGCGATCTGCAGGCCGTTGCGGCCGGGCAGCATGAGGTCGAGCAGGACGATGTCGGGCCGGGTCTGCTGGAAGACCGACAGCGCCCGGTTGCCGTCGGAGACGAAGGCCGGGTCGTAGCCCTCCCGCCGCAGGACGATGCCGAGCATCTCGGCGAGGGCGGCGTCGTCATCGACGACCAGGACGCGGCCGCGACTGGGCCCGTTGTTCGCTGCGGTCGGAGGCACGTGACCATTCTGCGACGTCACGGCCGGATAACGGTGGCGCCGGACCGAATCACCGGTCCGGCGCCACCATCCGTCCCATCCTCCCCTGCCCGCAGGGCGAGGTGAGGTGCTGGAACGGCCCATGGTGAGGGCCTGGAACGGCCCCTCTGCAGGGCCCCGCGCCGAGCGTGCGAGGCGTGGGGGGCAGAGGGGTCCTTCGTCAGTAGCGGTAGTGCTCGCTCTTGAACGGGCCCTCGACCGGCACGCCGATGTAGTCGGCCTGCACCTTGGAGAGCTGGGTGAGCTTCACGCCGAGCGCGTCGAGGTGGAGCCGGGCCACGTGCTCGTCGAGCTTCTTGGGCAGCACCGTGACGGTGGGGGTCTTGCCCTCGTAGGCGGCGCGGTTGCCCCACAGCTCGATCTGGGCGAGCACCTGGTTGGAGAACGAGGCGCTCATGACGAAGCTGGGGTGCCCGGTGGCGTTGCCCAGGTTCAGCAGCCGGCCCTCGGAGAGCACGATGATCGTGTGGCCGTCGGCGAACCGCCACTCGTCGACCTGCGGCTTGATCTGCGTCCGCTCGATGCCCGGGGTGCGGGCGAGGCCGGCCATGTCGATCTCGTTGTCGAAGTGGCCGATGTTGCCGACGATCGCCTGGTGCTTGGTCCGCCCGAGCTGCTCGGCGGTGATGATGTCGCGGTTGCCGGTGGCGGTGATGATGATGTCGGCCCTGCCGATGACCTCGTCGAGGGTGGTCACCTCGTAGCCGTGCATGGCCGCCTGCAGGGCGTTGATCGGGTCGATCTCGGTGACGATCACCCGGGCGCCCTGGCCGCGCAGCGACTCCGCGCAGCCCTTGCCGACGTCGCCGTAGCCGCAGACCACGGCCACCTTGCCGCCGATCATGACGTCGGTGGCGCGGTTGATGCCGTCGATGAGCGAGTGCCGGCAGCCGTAGAGGTTGTCGAACTTGCTCTTGGTGACCGAGTCGTTGACGTTGATCGCCGGGAAGAGCAGCCGGCCGTCGCGGGCGAGCTCGTACAGCCGCATGACGCCGGTGGTGGTCTCCTCGGTGACGCCCTTGATGCCCTGGCCGATGCGGGTCCAGTAGCCGGCGTCCCCGGCCAGGCTCTCGCGGAGCGCGGCGAGGATGACGCCGTACTCCTCGGAGTCGGCCTCGGTGGTGTCCGGGACGGCGCCGTCGGCCTCGAAGCGGGTGCCGAGGTGCACCAGCAGGGTGGCGTCGCCGCCGTCGTCGAGCAGCATGTTCGGGCCGACGACGTCGCCGCTCTCGTCGCGGAACTCGAACAGCCGCTGGGTGCACCACCAGTAGTCCTCGAGGGTCTCGCCCTTCCAGGCGAAGACCGGGACGCCGGCGGGCTGCTCGGCGGTGCCCTCGGGGCCGACGACGATCGCGGCGGCGGCGTGGTCCTGGGTGGAGAAGATGTTGCAGGAGACCCAGCGGACGTCGGCGCCGAGCGCGACGAGGGTCTCGATGAGGACGGCGGTCTGCACGGTCATGTGCAGCGAGCCGGCGATGCGGGCGCCGGCCAGCGGCTGCTCGTCGCCGTACTCGGCGCGCAGCGCCATCAGGCCGGGCATCTCGTGCTCGGCGAGCTGGATCTCCTTGCGGCCGAACGGCGCGAGGGAGAGGTCGGCGACCTTGAAGTCGCCGTCGGTCAGGACGCGGGTGCCGGTAGAGGCGGTCATGTCGCTCCAGGGTCGAGGCCCCCACCGGCGGCGGCAGGGGCTCGGGGTCACTGAGATGAGCGAGCATGCCGAGGCTTCGGCGGGGCTCGTGCCGTCGTCCAGCCTAACGCAGCGGTCCGGGCGGGCTCAGCCCTCGCAGCCGACCCCGTCGCCGTCGCCGTCCAGGGACGGGTTCCAGCCGGGGTCGCCCTCGCGGAGCGGCGCCGCGCCCGCGGCGCGCACCGCGGCGCAGTCGGGATAGGGCGTCACCGGCGCCGGCGGCGCGCTCTCCGGCGCCTCCTGGCCCGGGAGCGGACCGCGGCCGGGCAACGGCTCGTCGGGGCAGGCGTCGAGCACGCCCGCGACGGCGTCCCGCTCGGCGCGGGTCATCCACAGCCCGTAGGTCACCTTCACCGCCACCTGTCGCGCCACGTAGGCGCACCGGTAGGACCGGGCCGGCGGCAGCCACGTGGCGGCGTCGGAGTCGCCCTTGGCCTGGTTGAGCGGGCCGTCGACGGCGAGCAGGTTGAGCGGGTCGTTGGCGAACTCGGTGCGGCGGGCGGCGTCCCACTGCTGGGCACCCTTCTGCCAGGCGTCGGACAGCGCGACGACGTGGTCGATCTGCACCGCCTCGCTGGTCCCCTCGCCGCGGCGGAACGCGATGGTCCGGCCGGAGTAGGGGTCGGCGAGGGTGCCGCTGACGACGACGCAGTCGCGGGTGCCCGGCTCGAAGCGCTCCCCGGTGAGGTCGCGGGCCAGGACGTCGTTGCGGGTGTCGCAGCCGTTCTGGTCGGTGTCGACCCAGCCGTCGCCGAACTCGTCGCGGGAGTAGCCGGTCTGCGGCGCGCGGCCGCGGACCTCGACGGAGTCGAGCGCCTCGAGGGCGCTGCCGGCGGACGGGACGGCGGGCGGGTCGCCGAGCAGGGCGGTGCACCCGGACCCCAGCGCGGCCACCAGGCCCAGCGCCAACGCCGCCCGCAACGGGGCGGGGCGCGGCCGGGCCGGTCGGAGGTGCACGACCGACGCTACGTCCGCGGCCGCGCCGCCGGCGGCCGCGACACGCGCGGCGTCAGCGCGGGTTCGTCAGCGCAGGTTCGTGGTCGCCCGGTAGAGGACCGCGGGGCCGCGGGCGCTCACCGGGGCGCCCGCCGGCACGAACGCCGACTGGCCCTTCGTCAGCCGGATCTCCCCGTCCGCGGACTCGAGGACCGCCTCCCCCTCGGTGCACAGCAGGACCTGGGGGCCGCGCGTGCTCAGGGAGCCGGCGAGCTCGTCGAGCTGGCAGCGGGTGAGGTCGAAGTCGTCGACCGGCACCGGGTAGCGCAGCCCGCCGGGGCCGAGCACCGGGTGCAGCACGGGGATCTTGCCGTCGGAGAAGTCGAGCACCTCGATGAGCGCCGCGAGGTCGACGTGCTTGTTCGTCAGCCCGCCGCGCAGCACGTTGTCCGAGCTGGCCATGACCTCGACGCCGGCCCCGGACAGGTAGGCGTGCAGGTTGCCCGCCGGCAGGAAGACCGCCTCACCGGGGGCGAGCTTGAGGTGGTTGCACATCAGCGAGATCACCACGCCGGAGTCGCCCGGGTACTCCTCGGCCAGGATCGTGGCCCAGCGGTAGGTGTTGATGAACTCCGGGTCGTGGGCGGCGACGAACTCCGCCGCCTTGTGCGCGACGACCTCCACCAGGTGCGTGCGCCGCTTGCCCGACAGCGCGAGCAGCTGCGGGATCGCCGCCTGCAGCCCGCCGCGGGCCAGCGCCGCGATGGTCGGCTTGAGCTCGGGCAGCTGCAGCTTGGCCAGGCAGTGCAGCGACTCCTCGACCGGCCGGAAGCCGCACAGCGCCTCGAAGGTGGTCAGCGCGAGCAGCAGCTCCGGCTTGTGCCACGGGTCCTTGAAGGTGCGCGTCGGGTCGTCCTTGGGGACCCCGGCCGCCTCCTCCGCGGCGAAGCCGGCCCGCGCCTGCGCCATGGTCGGGTGGGCCTGCAGCGACAGCGGGCTGTCGGCGGCCAGCACCTTCATGAGGAACGGCAGCCGCGGGCCGAAGCGCTCGTGCACCGCGGGCCCGAGCAGGGCGTCGGGCTGCTCCGCGATCGCCTTGTCCAGCGGCGTGCCGTCCGAGAGCACGCTGGGCTGGTCGGGGTGGCCGCCCATCCAGAGCTCCGCGTAGGGCTGCTCGGCCGGGACGGTCTCGCCCAGCAGTTCGGGGATGACGGTGCGGCTACCCCAGGGGTAGTGCCGGACCGCACTGGTCAGCTGCCACATCACCGGGGAGGCTACTGCCGGGTACCGCGCCTGTCCGGATCCTCCGTCGCCGCGGATCCCCTCCCCGGGAGAGGGTGCCCCGGTTCAGTGGGCGGCGGCCCCGCCGGCGGCCGGCGTCTTCTTCCGGTGGAACAGCAGGGTCACGACGGCGACGACCACCGCGCCGACGGCCAGCCCGACCAGCGCGCTGGCGAACGTGTTGACCAGCCACCCCACGACCCCGCCGAGGGCGCCGGTCGCCTCGTGCGCCGCCTCCTCCAGGTGGTGCACCAGGCCGTAGACGGCGTGCAGCCCGAGCTCGTCGCTGCCCACCAGCAGGATGTGCCCGCCGACCCACAGCATCGCCACGGTCCCGACGACGGTGAGCCCGGTGAGCAGCTTGGGCATGCCCCGGACCAGCCCGCGGCCGAGCCCGGCCACGCCCTTCTTCCCCGACCGGGACAGCCGCAGGCCGGCGTCGTCCATCTTCACGATGAGCGCGACGACGCCGTAGACGAGGACGGTGATGGCCACGCCGACGACGGCGAGGATGGCCAGCCGCGACCAGAAGCCCTCGCTCGCCACCTCGTTCAGCGAGATGACCATGATCTCGGCCGACAGGATCAGGTCGGTGCGGACGGCGCCGCGCACGAGGGTGTCCTCGTCCGGCGGCTGCCCCTCGGCGTCGCCGTGCGCGGCGGAGTGGCCGCGCAGCCGGTGCCAGATCTTCTCGGTGCCCTCGTAGCAGAGGTAGGCGCCGCCGAGCATGAGGATCGGCGTGAGCAGCCACGGCAGGAACTCGCTGAGCAGCAGGATCGCGGGCAGGATGATCAGGAGCTTGTTGCGCAGCGACCCGATCGCGATGCGCTTGACGATCGGGACCTCGCGCGCGGCGGCGATGCCCTGCACGTACTGCGGCGTCACCGCGGTGTCGTCGACGACGACGCCGGCGGCCTTGACGCCGGCCTTGGCGGCGGCGGCCCCGACGTCGTCGATGGAGGCGGCCGCGGCGCGGGCCAGCAGTGCCACGTCGTCGAACAGGGCTACGAGTCCACCGGCCACGGGAGGTCCTTCCAGTCGGTCAGCAGTCGGGTGCGCTCACGGTCGATCGCGATCCGGTACCCCGGACCGGCCGCCCGGACACCGATCCGGTCTCAGCGCCGCAGCGCCCGTTCCTGGTCCAGGGCCAGCGCGAGGTAGACGGCGGTGAAGTCGGCCACCGCCATCTGCCGCGCCAGGCGGGGCAGCCGGCCGTGGCGCTCGGGCTCGCCGTGCTCGGCCAGCCCGCTCACCGGCACGTTGTTGGCCGCCGCGGTGCGCAGCACCTCGCTCATCGCCTCGTACGCCGAGCGGGGCTCCCGCTCGCCGGCGCCGTCGTGGTCGGCGGCGTCGGTGTCGCGGATGGTGAGCAGCCGCAGCCGGCGGCCGGTGTCCTCGGCGCGGTCGCGGAAGAAGTCGTCGACGTCGCGCGGCGCCAGCGGCCCGCCGAGCACCGCGCAGGCGGCGACGCGCTGGTCGGGCAGGCGGAACCCGCTGGTCGGCAGGCCGGCGAGGGTGGCCAGCTGGTCGGCGAAGCGGGCGGCCGCGGTGTCGGCGAGCGGTCCCTCGGCGGCGATGACGGGGAACGCGTCGAGCAGTTCGAGCGCGAGGGTCTTGGCCGGGTTGGTGAACGACTCGCGCGCGGGGCCGCACTCGGCGGCGACCTCGTCGAGGGCCGCGGCGATCGCCTCCGGGTCGGCGGCCTCGGGCCGCACCAGCCCGAGGTCGGTGGCCAGCCGCAGCAGCGGGGTGAGCAGCGACCACAGGGTGGTGTGCCGCACGCGCGAGCGCGGCAGCGGCACGTAGGGCATCCGCGCGGTCGAGCAGGCCGCCCGCAGCGGGGCGTCGTCGGCGCCGATGCCCAGCAGGGTCACCCCGCGCCGGGCCGCCTCGTAGGCCGGGGTCACCGCGTAGCGGCCGGCGCCGGTCCGGGTGGCGACGACGGCGATGTCGGTCGGGCCGGTCCACACCGGCAGGTCCGGGCCGGGGACGACGTCGACGGTGACCGGGCTGGACGGGCCGAGCAGCGCCCGCAGCACCGACGCCGCCACCGCCCCCTCGCGCCGGGCGACGATCACCAGCCCGCGCGGGCGGCCGCCCTCGGTGACCCGGCCCAGCCCGGCCTCCTCGGTCAGCCGCGCGGTCTCGCGCACCTGCGCCCCGGCGCCGGCGACGGCCGGCAGCAGGCCGCGCGGGTCGCGGGCGCGCAGGACGTCGAGGTCGTCGAGGACCTCCTCGGCCAGCTCGGGCGAGGTCATCGGCCCGCCGTCCCCCCGCTGCCGCGGGTCCGCGCCTCGTCGAGCAGCAGCACCGGGATGCCGTCCCGGACGGGGAAGGCCCGGTCGCACGTCGGGCACACCAGCTCGCTCGCCGCCTCGTCGACGGTCAGCGGGGTGTGGTGGGTGTCCGGGCAGGCGAGGACCTCCAGCAGCAGCGGGTCCAGTCCCAGCGGTCCCTGCGTCGTCCCCTGCGTCATGCGCGCACCATCCCCAGCACCCGGTCCCTGAGCTGTTCCATCCGCGCCCGGTCGGGCGCCTCGACGTTGAGCCGCAGCAGCGGCTCGGTGTTGCTGGCCCGCAGGTTGAACCACGAGCCGTCGGGCAGGTCGACGGTCAGCCCGTCGAGCTCGTCGACCGTCGCGCCGTCGGCCTCGAACGCCTCCCGGACCACCTTCGTCCGCTCCGCGGCGTCGGCCACGGTGGAGTTGATCTCGCCGGAGGCGGCGTAGCGGCTGTAGGCGGCGGTCAGCTCCGACAGCGGGCGGCTCTGCTCGCCGAGCGCGGCCAGCACGTGCATCGCGGCGAGCATCCCGGTGTCGGCGCGCCAGAAGTCGCGGAAGTAGTAGTGCGCGGAGTGCTCGCCGCCGAACACCGCGTCGGTGCGGGCCATCTCGGCCTTGATGAACGAGTGCCCGACCCGCGTGCGCACCGGGGTGCCGCCGTGCTCGCGGACGATCTCGGGCACCGCCCGCGAGGTGATCAGGTTGTGGATCACCGTCGTCCCCCGGCCCTTGGCCAGCTCGCGGACGGCGACCAGCGCGGTGATCGCCGAGGGGCTCACCGGCTCGCCGCGCTCGTCGACGACGAACACCCGGTCGGCGTCGCCGTCGAAGGCCAGGCCGATGTCGGCGCCCTCGCGGCGGACCGCCTCCTGCAGGTCGACCAGGTTGGCCGGGTCCAGCGGGTTGGCCTCGTGGTGGGGGAAGGTGCCGTCGAGCTCGAAGTACAGCGGGACGACGTCGAGCGGCAGACCGGCCAGGACGACGGGGACGGTGTGCCCGCCCATGCCGTTGCCGGCGTCGACGACGACCTTCAGCGGGCGGATCCGGGACAGGTCGACCAGCCCGCGCAGGTGGGCGGCGTAGTCGGGCAGCAGGTCCCGCCGGCCGATCTCGGCGACGCGGTCGGGCACGCGGTCGTAGGAGTCGCGCTCGGCCCACTCGCGGATCGTGGCCAGCCCGGACTCCTGACCCACCGGGGCGGCCCCGGCGCGGCAGAGCTTGATGCCGTTGTACTGCGCCGGGTTGTGGCTGGCGGTGAACATCGCGCCGGGCACGTCCAGCGAGCCGGCGGCGAAGTAGAGCAGGTCGGTGGAGCCCAGGCCCGCCTCGAGGACGTCGACGCCGCGGGACAGGACGCCCTCGGCGAAGGCCCGGGACAGCGGCACCGAGGACGGGCGCATGTCGTGTGCGGTGACGACGGCGGTCGCGCCGCTCTCGGTGGCGACGAACTCGGCGAAGGCGGCGCCGATGCGCCGCGCGACGTCCTCGTCCCACTGGTCGGGGACCACGCCCCGGACGTCGTAGGCCTTGATGATCGCCGACAGGTCCGTCACTGCCCACCCTCGCCTGGACTGGCCGGGCGCGTCCCCGGTCCGGCCGACCCTATCGGCGGGCGCGGGGACCGGCCCCCTGGCCCCGCTGCAGGGGCCCGCCCCCGCGCCTGCGAGGGGCGGGGGCGGCGGGGTCCTTCGTCAGTCCAGGTCGGGCAGGACGCGCAGGTGGCCGCGGCGGGTGCCACGGCCGTCGTCGGCCGGGGCGCGCGGCGGCTCGGGACGGGCCGCCTCGCGGACGGCGTCGGCGAGTGCGAGCAGGTCGTCCCCGGTCGGCCCGGAGTCCTCGACGTCGATCTCGTGCCGGACGACCTCCCAGCCGCGCGGCACGGTGAGCCGCTCGGCGTGGAACTCGCAGAGGTCGTAGCTGTGCGGCTCGGAGAACGTCGCCAACGGGCCGACGACAGCGGTCGACTCGGCGTAGACGTAGGTCAGTGTCGCCGCCGCCGGTTGCGCGCAGCCGCTGCGACTGCAGCGACGTGACTGCCTCACCACCGGTTCCTCACGCTGGGCACAGTAGCCGCGTACCCAGGAAGTCGGCGACAGGCACACCGGACCGGCGCCCCTCTGTTCCCATCCAACCCGACGTCCCCGCGCGCCCCGCCACCGGGGGCACGGCCGCGTCCCGCTGCCCCGCCCCGGCGATGCGCCGTACGCTCGCCCCGCCATGAGCCGACCCGTCCGTCCCGACCGCTCCCGGCCCGCCCGGTCCCGCCGCGACCGGCACGGCCGGGGCCTGCGGGGCCGCCTCGTCCCCGACGAGGTCCCCCTCGCCCGCAGCCGCGCCGAGCAGTTCGACGACCTGGTGCTCGACGCGGTCGAGGACCTCGAGCGCCGCTGGGAGCGGGAGCTGGCCGGGGTCGAGTTCGCCGTCGAGGACGTGCCCTGGGTCGACCACACCAGCCCCGACGAGGTGGTGCTCGATCCCGACGTCCTCGACGACGGCACGGTGCCGCTGGCGCGGGTGCTGCCGGCGCACCGCGAGGACGGGCGGGAGGTGCCGGCGCGGATCGTCGTCTACCGGCGGCCGCTGGAGATCCGGGCGCACGACCGCGACGACCTCGCCGACCTCGTGCGCGACGTCGTCGTGGACCAGGTGGCGGTGCTGCTCGGCCGCGACCCGGAGGAGATCGACCCCACCGGCTGAAGGAGGCCGCGGTCAGCGGCCGACGGGGCTGCCCAGCTCGGCGGCCATCGCGCGGGCCTCGGCGAGGCGGGCGCGGGCGAAGGCGGTGTCGAGGCCGTCGCCGCGGTCGGCGCGGGTCAGCCGCGCCACCAGCTGCTCGAGGGCGACGGCGTGCCAGAGCAGCCCGACGTCGGGCTCCTCCCAGCCGGCGGTGCGGGAGAGCACCACCTCCCCGACCTGCGCCCGGTCCTGCGCGTCGGGCGTGGTGGCCCACAGCGTGAGCAGGTCGCGGTGCCGGGGCGCGGGCCGGACGCCGGACCACTCGAGGACCACCAGCCGCCCGCCCTCGTCGGGGCCGCCGGAGTCGACGACGACGTTGGCGGCGCGCAGGTCGCCGTGCGCCACCTCGGACAGCGGCAGCTGCGCGGCGGCCGCGCGCACCGCCCGCAGCTCGCCCAGGCGCACGCCGCCGCGGACCAGCCGGGAGGCGTCCTCGACGGTGGCCCGGGCGCGGCGCAGCGACCGGCCGGCCGGCGGCTCCCACGGCTGCCCGGCCGGCGCCGGCAGCGGGGCGATCCGCACCGCCGCCTCGACCGCGGCGGCGGTCCAGCGCGGCCCGCCGGAGGGGGCGGGGTGGACGCGGCGGGACAGCAGCCACCGGCCGTCGTCGGCCGCGGCGACCACCTCGGGGACGCCGACCTGCCGCTCCTCGGCCCACCGCCGGCCGCGCAGCTCGGCCTGCAGCCGGCCCCGGCCGCTCTCGGTGACGGCGAGGTCGAGCACCCGGTCGGCGAGCACGCCCTGGACGAGGCCGACCCGCGCGGACAGGTCGGTGACGGCGAGGACCGGGTCGGGAACCCCCAGCTCGGCGAGCAGCGAGACCACCCGGTCGCGGGCCGCCGACCCCGTCCCCGACGTCGTCGCTCCCGGGTTCTCCGCCACGCCGGGATCGTGTCAGGCGCCCCGGCGTGCCGCACGGGATCGCCCCGGGCGGGTCCCTGGGATGCTCAGGGGGATGGACTCGCCCGCGCCGGTCGCCCCCTGGGTCGTGCTCGGGGTGGCCCTGGTGGCGCTGGCGGCGGTCGTCGCGGGGCTGGCGCTGAGCCGGCGGGGCGCGCCGGCCCGGCCGCGGCAGGAGGACGGGCCCCCGCCCCCGGAGCGGCCGCCCGGCCCGCACTGGGCCGTCGACGACCTGCCCGGGTTCCTCGAGGCGCCCCCGGGCACCCCGGCCCCGGACCCGCGGCCGGTCGCCACTCCCGTGCCGGCGGCGCCGGCGGGACCCGATCCGTCCGCCCGCACGGTGGCCGTGCTGGCCGCCGCGGCCCTGGCGCTGGTCGCCGTCCTCGCGGGCGTCGCGCTGGGCGGCGACGCCGGGGAGCCGGTGGCCGGCGGCACGCCCCCGGCGGCCGTCCCCGGCCCGTCCACGCCGTCCGCCTCCCCCACGACGGCGCGGCCCGAGCTGCCGCCCGTCCCCGCCGACCCGCTGCCCGGCGAGCGCGGCGCGGGGCTGCTCGCCGCGCGGTCGGTGCCCCTCGGCGACGAGGGCGTCGCCGCCCGGCTGGCCCTGGGCGGGCTGGTGCTGGAGCGGCGCGCGGTCGGCGTCACGGTGGGCTACCCGTCGGTGAGCGTGAGCGTCGGGACCGACGGGACGGCGCTGGCGCACGTGCTGCTGCCGACCTGGAACTGCCTGGGCACCACCGCGCCCGGGGACCCGGAGGCGGCGGGGTGCACGCCGGTCCTCACCGAGTACGCCGACCTGCCCACCCCGGCGCTCACCGTCACCCGCGACGGCGACACGCTGCGGCTCGCCGGCCGCTTCCCCACCTACACCCGGCCCACCGCCACGCCGCCGGCGTACACTGGCCGGGTCTACGACCTGAGCGTCACCGTCGCCCCGGCCGGCGGGCTCGACGGCGCCGAGGCCCCGGCGGAGGGGACGCTGTTCCTCGGCACCGAGCGGGCCGAGTCGCTGCCCGACCCGGCGCTCAGCCGGATCCGCGTCGCCGGCTGACCGGCAGCGCCGGGACCAGCCGGGCCGCCCGGTCCAGCACCGGCCGCAGCACCCGGCCGCGGCCGGACACCGCGACGCCGACCAGCGGCGCGCCCCGCACGGCGCCCAGCCCGCCGATCTCGGAGCGGCCCCACCACGGCAGCCGGTCCGCGCCGTCGACCAGCGTGAGCAGCCCGGCGCGCAGCCGCCCGCCGTCGGTGACCGTGGCGACCTCGACCCGGCCGAGGGCGGCGTGCAGCCGGGCGGCCGCGCGGACGAGGTCTCGGGACCGGGCGCCGGGTGCGGCGGCGAGCAGGTCCGGCAGCGCGCGGTCGAGGTCGCGCGGGTCGCGGCTGCGGACCACCCGGCCGGCCGCGACGTCGTCCAGGCCGTCGACGAGCAGCGTGCTGCGGGAGGTGGCGACCCGGGCGTCGGGGCGCAGCCGGGCCAGCGCCCGGACGGTCGGGTCGCCCAGCGGCAGCCCGGCCAGCCGCAGCCGCCAGGGCCGGCGCAGCCCGGAGAGCAGGGCCAGCACGCCCGCGGCCAGCCGCTCGGCGGCGTCGTCGTCGCGGGCCAGCAGCCGCGCCGGCGGGCGGCCGCCGGGGACGGGGAGGCCGTCGCCGAGGAGGGTCGCGGTGACCACCGGGCCGGCGGTGGCCAGGGCGAGCAGGGCCAGCGCATCGGGCCGGCCCGACCAGCGCGGCTCGACGACGACCGCGGCGGGCAGCAGCCGCGGCCGCGGGTGCGCCGACTGCACCGAGAGCACGGTGGTCAGCCACGGCGCGGCGGCGGTCAGCGGCGCGGCGAGGTCCCGGGCGAGCGGGACGGCGGCCCGGACCTCGCGGACCACGCCGGCCCGGCCCAGCGCCGTCCGGGTGTCCCTGTCCGCGCCGGTCACCGGGTCATCCGACCACACCGCCGCCCGGGCGCCGGGACGCCGCCGGGACACGGCCGGGACGCAGCAACCCCCGGCGGCGGCTGCCGTCGGGGGCTGCGGGAGAGGTGGAGGGGATGTCGCACGCCGGTGTGCTGGGCGGTCCCGTCCGTCCCCGGGACGTCGTCGTCAGATGGCGCGGCGGCGCAGGCGGCGGCGCTCCCGCTCGGAGAGCCCGCCCCAGATGCCGAACCGCTCGTCGTTGGCGAGCGCGTACTCCAGGCACTCGGCCTTGACCTCGCAGCCGGTGCAGATCTTCTTCGCCTCGCGCGTGGAGCCGCCCTTCTCGGGGAAGAACGCCTCCGGGTCGGTCTCGGCGCACAGCGCCCGCTCCTGCCAGGACTGGACGTCGTCGGACAGGCCCATGCCGAGCAGCCCCATCAGGCCCGGGTCGGCCGGCCCGCTGCCGCGGGAGCCCCGCTCCGACCCGCCGATGTAGTCACTCAGCCACGAGACCTCTGCCATGACGATGCGTCCCCTCTCGCTCTCGTCCCGGACGCGGTTGCTCCGCGCCGCACACCGCCGGAATTACACGCGTGTCGTTGCCCGAGCGTCAACTTCGCCCGGTGTAAGCGGTTGACCACACGCGCCCCACGCGTCACACGCCGTTCGTCACTTCTCGTCCACGTTCCCGACACGCCCGTCGAACAGTGGACAAGTGCCCATGGGGCACGATGACTTTCGTGGAGATCGTCGTGCTCGCCGGAGGCGTCGGCGGGGCCCGGTTCCTGACCGGACTGCGGGAGGTGGCGCCGCCCTCGTCGGTCACCGCGGTGGTCAACACCGGCGACGACGTCACGATGCACGGGCTGCGGATCTGCCCGGACCTCGACACCGTCGTCTACACCCTCGGCGGGGGCATCGACCCCGAGCGCGGCTGGGGCCGGGCCGGCGAGTCCTGGACGGTCAAGGAGGAACTAGCCGCCTACGGCGCCGAGCCCACCTGGTTCGGCCTGGGCGACCGCGACCTGGCCACCCACCTGGTCCGCACCCGGATGCTCGACGCCGGCTACCCGCTCTCCGACGTCACCACCGCGCTCGCCGACCGCTGGCAGCCGGGGGTCACGGTGCTGCCGATGAGCGACCAGCGGGTCGAGACGCACGTCGTCGTCGACGACCCCGGCAGCGGGCGGCGCAGCGCGGTCCACTTCCAGGAGTGGTGGGTCCGCCACCGCGCCGAGCCGGAGCCGCACGCCTTCGTGCAGGTCGGCGCGGAGCAGGCCCGGCCGGCGCCGGGCGTCGTCGAGGCGCTGGCCCGCGCCGACGCCGTCGTGCTGGCGCCGTCGAACCCGGTGGTGTCGATCGGCACGATCCTCGGCGTGCCCGGCCTGCGCGACGCGCTGCGCGCCACCCCGGGCCGGGTCGTCGGGATCTCCCCGATCGTCGGCGGCGACGTGGTGCGCGGCATGGCCGACCGCTGCCTGCCGGTGCTCGGGGTCGAGGTCAGCGCCGAGGGCGTCGGCCGGCACTACGGCGCGCGGTCCGACGGCGGCCTGCTCGACGCCTGGCTGGTGCACACCGGCGACCGCGCCGAGGTGCCCGGCGTCGACGTGCGCGCGGTGCCGCTGCTCATGAGCTCCCCCGAGGCCACGGCCGCGATGGCCCGGGCCGCGCTGGACGCCGCGGGCGTCTCGGTCGATGGCTGAGCCGGCCGGGGGTCTGCGGGTCCTGCCCGTCCGGGGGCTGCCGGAGTTCACCGCCGGCGACGACCTGGCGGGGGCGGTCGCCGGCGCCGCGCCGTGGCTGGCCGACGGCGACGTCGTCGTCGTCACCTCCAAGGTGGTGTCCAAGGTGGAGGGCCGGGTGGTGCCGGTGCCGCCGGGCACCGACCGCGAGGCGGTGCGGCAGCGGGCCATCGACGAGGAGACCGTGCGCGTCGTCGCCCGGCGCGGGCCGCTGAAGATCGTCGAGACGCGGCACGGCTGGGTGGTCGCCGCCGCCGGCATCGACGCCTCGAACGTGCCCGGCGACTCGCTCGTGCTGCTCCCCGCCGACGCCGACGCCTCCGCCCGCGGGCTGCGCGACCGGCTGCGCGAGCTGCTCGGCGCCGAGGTGGCGGTGGTCGTCAGCGACACCTTCGGCCGCACCTGGCGGGAGGGGCTGACCGACGTCGCCGTCGGCTCGGCGGGGATCGCGGCGCTCACCGACCACCGCGGCGCCGTCGACGCGCACGGCAACCGGCTGGAGACCACGCAGACGGCGCTCGTCGACGAGGTCGCCGCGGCCGCGGACCTGGTCAAGGGCAAGCTCGACGGCGTACCGGTCGCCGTCGTCCGGGGGCTCCCGTTCGAGGCGCCGGCCGAGGACGCCGGCACCCGCCCCCTGGTGCGGCTGGGCCCCGGCGACCTGTTCCCCTACGGCAGCCGCGACCTCGTCGCCAGCCGGCAGCCGGCGCCCGACCTGGTGCCGCGGCCCGGGGACCGCGCGGCGGTCGCCGAGGCGTTCCGGGTGGCCAGCGCCGCGCTGCCGGAGTTCCCGGTGGTGCTGCGACACGGCGGCGAGGGCGACGGCGTGGTCGACGTCCACCTCCCCGAGCGCGCCACGGTCACCGTCGCGCTCAACCTCGGCGCGCTCGTGGGGACCGTGCTCGTCCAGCTGCACGCCGAGGGCTGGGCCACCCGCTGGGAGCCGGTCGGCACCCCGGGCGGGTCCTCACTCGTCGGGAGGTTGTGGCTGGGCTCCCCCCGGGCCTGACCGACGGGCGGTCGCTAGCGTCGCCGGTCATGCGGGGGATCATCCTGGCCGGAGGCACGGGGAGCCGTCTGTTCCCCATCACCCAGGCGGTGAGCAAGCAGCTCATGCCGGTCTACGACAAGCCGATGGTGTACTACCCGCTCTCGACGCTGATGATGGCCGGCGTCCGCGAGGTGCTGGTGATCACCACCCCGGGCGACCAGGCCGCGTTCCGGGCGCTGCTCGGCGACGGCAGCCGGCTCGGGATGCGGATCGAGTACGCCGTGCAGGAGAAGCCCGAGGGCCTGGCGCAGGCGTTCCTCATCGGCGCCGGTTTCGTCGGTGACGAGGCCGTGGCGCTGGTCCTGGGCGACAACATCTTCTACGGCGCCGGCCTCGGGACGGCGCTGGGACGGCTGCCCTCCCCCGACGGCGGGCACGTGTTCGCCTACCACGTGGCCAACCCGCAGGACTACGGCGTCGTGGAGTTCGACGGGGGCGGGAAGGTCCTCTCCATCGAGGAGAAGCCCGCCACGCCGAAGAGCTCCTACGCCGTGCCCGGGCTGTACTTCTACGAGTCCTCGGTGGTCGAGGTGGCCCGCGGCATCCGGCCCAGCGCCCGCGGCGAGCTCGAGATCACCGCGGTCAACGAGCACTACCTGCAGCAGGGCCGGCTGACCGTCACCGTCCTCGACCGCGGCACCGCCTGGCTGGACACCGGCACCTTCGCCTCGTTGCGTCAGGCGACCGAGTTCGTCTCGGTGGTCGAGGAGCGGCAGGGCCTCAAGATCGGCTGCATCGAGGAGGTCGCCTGGCGGCAGGGCTGGCTCGACGACGACGGCCTGCGCCGCGCCGCCGGGCCCCTGGGCAAGAGCGGCTACGGCGACTACCTGCTGCGCCTGCTGGACGACCCCCGCCCGTGAGGACCGGCCCGGGCGCCTGCGCCGGGTGGGGTCAGAAGCGGCGGTAGTTCGTCGGCGCCATCCGCGGGCCGCGGCGGGGCGGCATGCTCCCGCCGACGTGCAGCAGCCGCACCACCCGCTGCCGGTGCCCGCGCCAGGGCTCCAGCAGCTCCATCATCCCGTCGTCGTCGGTCTTGCGGCCGGCCAGCGACCAGCCCACCAGGTTCTTCAGGTGGTAGTCGCCGTAGCTGACGGTGTCGGGGCAGCCGTGGGTGCGCTGGACGACCTCGGCCGCGGTCCACACCCCGATGCCCGGCACCGTGCGCAGCCTGCGCTGCAGGGTCGGCGAGTCGCAGCCGTCGTCCGGCTCGAGCGCGTGCGCGACCGACGCCACGTGCAGCAGCGCCCGCCGGCGGGCGCCGTCGAGGCCACAGCGGTGCCACTCCCAGTCGGTGACCTCCCGCAGCCGCCGCGGCGAGGGCAGCACCCGCATGCCCTCGGGGGCGGGGCCGGGCGCGGGGTCGCCGGCCAGCCGCAGCAGCGCCCGCCACACCCGGTGCGCCTCGACGACGGTGACCTTCTGCTCCAGCACCGCCGGGACCAGCGCGTCCCAGGTGCGGCCGGTGCGGCCCAGCCGCAGGTCGGGCGTGCGCCGGGCGATCTCGCGGACCAGCGGGTGGCAGTCCGGGTCGAAGCCCGCGCAGTCGTCGAACGCGCCGAGCCAGCCGGGCACCGCCGTGCCGGCCCACTCCGCGCCCGGGCCCCACGCCTGCACCCGCACCTCGCCGCCCCGGTACGTGAGGCGCACCGTGGCCGGCCCGCACGGGGTGGTCGTCGTCCGCCAGACGGCGTCCCCGTCCCACTGCATCGCGGGGTCCCCGGCGCTGCGCTGGTGCGGGCGCAGCACCGCCTTCAGCTCGAAGCGCCAGTCCGGCCGCCAGCAGTCGGTGAAGTCGGCGCCGGCGAGGACGGCGGGAGGTGCGGGTGCCGGCGGGGTCGGGGCCGGCAGTGCAGCGGTCACACGGGTCTCCGGAGGGTCAGCGGGGGGCCATGCGCAGCGCGCCGTCCATCCGGATGACCTCGCCGTTGAGGTAGCCGTGCTCGACGATGGCGAGCGCCAGCTGGGCGAAGTCGTCGGGACGGCCCAGCCGCTTGGGGAACGGGATGCCGTTGGCCAGCGCGGTGCGGGCCTCCTCGGGCAGGCCGCCGAGCAGCGGGGTGTCGACCAGGCCGGGGGCGATGGTGCACACCCGCACGCCGACGCTGGACAGGTCGCGCGCGGCCGGCAGCGTCATGCCGACGATGCCGCCCTTGGAGGCGCTGTAGGCGAGCTGGCCGATCTGGCCGTCGAAGGCGGCGATCGAGGCGGTGTTGACGACGACGCCGCGCTCGCCGTCCTCCTCCGGCTCGGTGGCGGCCATGGCGGCGGCGGCCAGGCGCAGCACGTTGAAGGTGCCGACCAGGTTGACCATCACCGTGCGGAGGAACGGGTCGAGGTCGTGCGGGGTGTTGCCCTTGCCGACCGTGCGCTGCGCCCAGCCGATGCCCGCGCAGTTGATCGCGACGCGCAGCGGCCGGTCCTTGCCGGTGGCGTCCTCGATCGCGGCGGCCACCTGGGACTCGTCGGTGACGTCGGTGCGGACGAAGGTCGTGTGCCCGCCGAGCTCGTCGGCCAGCGCCTTCCCGCGCTCCTCGTTGAGGTCGAGGATCGTCACCGCGGCACCGCGCGCGGCGAGCGCACGGGAGGTGGCCTCCCCGAGGCCGGAGGCCCCACCGGACACGACAGCTGCGACGTCGAAGTTCTTCATGACCGGCATCACACCACGCCCGGGACCGGGCCTGACCAGGGCCTAGCTGAAGCGCGCACCGTGCCGGTCCTCCACGGCGGACAGCAGCTGCTTGACCCGCTCGGCGTCGGACACCGGGCAGACCATCGTGACGTCGGCGGTGGCCACGACCACGCTGTCGCGGACCCCGACCAGCGCCACGAGGTGCTCCGGGTCGTCGCTGAACACGATGTTGCCCGCGCTGTCGAGGGTCACCGCGAGCCCGCCCACGGCGTTGCCGTCGGCGGTGGCCAGCGTCTGCGCGAGCGCCGGCCACGAGCCGACGTCGAGCCACTCGACGTCGAGGTCGGCGACCAGCACCCGGCCGGGCTCGGTGGCCGCGGGCTCGAGGACGGCGTAGTCGACGCTCGTCCTCGGCAGCGTCGGGAACACCTGGGCGAGGACGGCGTCGCGCTCGGCCCCGGCCGGCGCGGCCACGATCCGGGCCAGCCCCTCCGCCGACGCCGGCAGGTGGTCGGCCAGCGCGTCGAGCACGGTGCGGGCCCGCCAGACGAACATGCCGGAGTTCCACAGGTACTCCCCCGACGCCAGGTAGGCCTCGGCGGTGGCGCGGTCGGGCTTCTCCTTGAACGCGGCGGCCTCGGCGACCCCGGGCACCTCGGTGGGCGCACCGCGGCGGACGTAGCCGAAGCCGGTGGCCGGGGCGGTCGGCGTGATGCCGAGGGTGACCAGCGCCCGCGGCCGCGCGGCCAGCGCCTCGAAGGCGGTGGTCAGGGTGGCGGCGAACCGCTCGACCGGGCGGATCACGTGGTCGGCGCTGACGACGGCGAGCTCGGCGTCCGGGTCGGCCTCGGCGACCAGGGCGGCGGCCAGCCCGACGGCGTTGGCGGTGTCGCGGGCGACCGGCTCGAGCACCAGCCGGTCCGGCCGCAGCCGCGGCAGGGCGGCCCGCACCTGGTCGCCGTAGCGGGCCGCGGTGCACACCCAGATCCGCTCGGCCGGCAGCACCGCCTCCAGCCGGGTGAAGGCCTCGGCCAGCAGGCTGTGCGCGCCGCCGTCCCCGTCCTGGAGGACGTCGAGCAGCTGCTTGGGCCGGGCGGAGCGGGACAGCGGCCACAGCCGCGTGCCGGAGCCCCCGGCCATGATGACCGCGTGCCTCATGCCGCGCCTCCCCGGCGGGCCCGGCCGACGTCGTCGGCGCGGCGCTGGAAGCGGGCCCCGGCGGCCACCCGCCCGCTGACGTAGGACAGGAGCATCCGGCCGCCGAGGCCGGCGCGGAGCGCGGCCCGCAGCGGGGCGTTGCGGGGGCCGGGGTACTGGCCGGACAGGTAGCGCAGCGCGCTGGTGTGGTGCACCCGCTGCATGCGGTGCGGCTCCCGGCGGGTGGCGTGCCCGCCCTCGTGGACGACGACGGCGCTCGGCGCGTAGACGTGCAGCCAGCCCGCGCGCCCGAGCCGCTCACCGAGGTCGACGTCCTCGAAGTACATGAAGTAGCCGGGGTCGAAGCCGCCCACCGCCCGGAACGCCTCGAGGTCGACGAGGAAGCAGGAGCCCGACAGCCAGCCGGCGGTGCGCTCGCGCGGCGCCTCGCGCTCCCGGCGGTAGCGCGCGGTCCACGGGTTGCCCGGCCACGCCCACCCGAGCAGCGCGTGCCCGGCGCCGGTGGACAGCCGCGGCAGCTCCCGCGCCGACGGGTAGAGCTCGCCCTCGGGGGTGCGGATGGCCGGGCCGACGGTGGCCGCGCGCGGCCAGCGGGCGGCGACGGCGAGCAGCTCGTCGACCGACCCGGGCTCGAAGCGGACGTCGGGGTTGGCCACCAGCGCGTACCGGCCCGCGGCCCCGGCCAGGCCGGCGTTGACCGCCGCGCCGTAGCCGACGTTCCCGCCGGTGCGCAGCAGCCGCACGTGCGGGTGCTCGGCGGCCACCCGCTCCGGGACGCCGTCGGTGGACCCGTTGTCGGCGAGCACCACCTCGACCGGGCGGGTCGTCGCCTTCGCCAGGGAGGTCACGAAGCCCTCCAGGGCCTCGCCGGGCGAGTAGGTGACCGCCACCACGCGCAGGGGTCCCGACGGCGGTGCGCTCACACCTCCCAACCTAGATGCGCCCCGCGGCGGGCCTCCGCGCGAGGGAGGCGACCGGGGTCGGTGGGGCGTCCGGGACGACTGTGACGGGACGTTCCCACCCCCGCCGCCGCGATCCCCCCGGACTCAAGGAACGGCTCCCTCCGGCCGATGGGTGTCTGTGCGCAAGTACCTCCTCACCCACCGTTGCGCCGCCGTACCGCTCGCCCTGACCTGCGGCCTGCTCGTGCTCGGCGGCTGCAGCACCGGCGGGACCCAGGCGGACACCACCCCCACCGCCGACGGGACGACCGCCGCCGGCACGTCGAGTCCCCCGGCCGACCCGACCACCGGCGCTCCGGCGGCGGACAGCCCGCCCGCGGTGGACACCGACGCCGTGCAGAGCGACGCCCCCGTCGACTCCGCCTCGCTGGTGCTGGCCCGCGCCGAGTGGTCGCCCGGCCTGCCCGGCATCGAGGCCGCCGCGTTCGTCCAGGGCCTGGTCGAGGCCGGCGGCGAGTGCACCGCCGTCGCCGAGCCCGCGGGCGGCGGCGACGCGGTGTCCAGCGCCGCCACCGAGGCCGAGCCGGGCCCGGCGACCACCGAGTGCGGCGCGCTCGCCGTCGTCCTGCCCGAGGGCAGCACCGGCGCGTGGGCGGTCACCGTGACCTACACCTCCGGCTCGGCCGAGCTGGAGTCCGAGACGGTGACGGTGGACGTCCCGTGAGCGGCCGCTCCGTCCCCCGGCGGGCCCGGCTGCTGCTGGCGCTGGCCTGCGTGCTGGCGTCGCTGGCCGGCGTCGGCGTCGTGCAGGTGACCACCGCCGCGCCCGCGCAGGCGGCCAGCGCCGCGGACTTCCGCGCCGGCAACATCATCAGCGACGCCGTCTTCTGGGACGCCTCCACGATGGCGCCCTGGGACGTGCAGGCCTTCCTCAACGGCAAGGTCACGTCCTGCCAGGCCGGCTACACCTGCCTGAAGGACTACCGGGAGAACACCTGGACCCGGCCGGCCGACACCCAGTGCGCCCAGTACAACGGCGTCGCGGGGCAGACGGCCGCCGACATCATCTGGAACGTCGCCCAGGCCTGCCAGGTCAACCCGCGGGTGCTGCTGGTCCTCCTGCAGAAGGAGACCAGCCTGGTCACCAAGACCAACCCGACCTGGGACAACGCCTACAAGAAGGCCACCGGCTACGGCTGCCCGGACACCGCCCCGTGCGACGCGCAGTACTACGGCTTCTACAACCAGGTCTACAAGGCCGCCTGGCAGTACCGGCGGTACGCGGTGAACTGGAAGAACTACTCGTACCAGGCCGGCCGCTGGAACACGATCCAGTGGCACCCGAACGCCGGCTGCGGGACGACGTCGGTCTACATCGAGAACCAGGCCACCGCCGGGCTGTACGTCTACACGCCCTACCCGCCCAACCAGGCGGCACTGAACAACCTCTACGGCACCGGCGACGGGTGCTCGTCCTACGGCAACCGCAACTTCTGGCGGATGTTCACCGACTGGTTCGGCAGCACGCAGTACTCGGTCGTCGGTGAGATCGACGCGCTCTGGCAGCGGATGGGCGGGGTCGGCGGCGCCCTCGGCGCGCCGGTCGGCGCGCGCTACCCGACCTGGGGCAACGGCTGGACGCAGGGCTTCCAGAACGGCCGCATCCACTACTCCCCCACCACCGGCGCGCACGCGGTGCTCGCCCCGATCTCCGCCGCCTACGACCCGCTGATGGGCGAGTCCGGCCCGCTCGGCTACCCCGTCGGCGCGCGCTACGCGACGTGGGGCGACGGGTGGACGCAGGGCTTCCAGAACGGCCGCATCCACTACTCCCCCACCACCGGCGCGCACGCGGTGCTCGCCCCGATCTCCGCCGCCTACGACGCGCTGCTCGGCGAGTCCGGGCCGCTCGGCTACCCGGTCGGCGACCGCTACCAGACCGTGAACAGCGGCTGGGTGCAGGGCTTCCGGAACGGCCGCATCCACTGGTCGCCCAGCACCGGCGCGCACGCCGTCCTGGCGCCCCTCTCGTCGGCCTACGACGAGCTCCTGGGCGAGTCCGGGCCGCTCGGCTACCCGGTCGGCGACCGCTACCAGACCGTGAACAGCGGCTGGGTGCAGGGCTTCGAGGAGGGCCGGATCCACTGGTCGCCGGCCACCGGCGCGCACGCCGTCATCGGCGGCATCTCCACCGCCTACGACGCGCTGCTCGGGGAGTCCGGTCCGCTGGGCTACCCGACCGGCGACCGCTACCCGACGCCGGGCAACGGGTTCACCCAGACCTTCCAGAACGGGCGGATCCACTGGTCGCCGGCCACCGGCGGCCACGCCGTCGTGGCGCCCATCGCGGCGACCTACGACTCGCTGCTCGGCGAGTCCGGGCCGCTGGGCTACCCGACCGGGTCGCGCTACGCGACGCCCGGCGGCGGGTGGACGCAGGCGTTCCAGAACGGCCGCATCCACTCCTCCCCGGCCAGCGGCACGTTCGCCGTGCTCAGCCCGATCTCGACGGCCTACGACCCGCTGATGGGCGAGTCCGGCCCGCTCGGCTACCCGATCGGCGCGCGGTACCGGACGTGGAACGACGGCTGGACGCAGGCCTTCCAGAACGGCCGCATCCACTACTCCCCCACCACCGGCGCGCACGCGGTCCTGGCGCCGATCTCGGCGACCTACGACGCGCTGCTGGGCGAGTCCGGCCCGCTGGGCTACCCGGTCGGCGGCCGGTACCAGACGGCCGGCGGCGGGTGGACGCAGGCGTTCCAGAACGGCCGCATCCACTGGTCGCCCACGACCGGCGCGCACGCGGTCCTGGCGCCGCTGTCCCCGGCCTACGACGCGCTGCTGGGCGAGTCCGGCCCGCTGGGCTACCCGACGGCGGACCGGGCGCGGGCGGCCGGCAGCGGCTGGGTGCAGGTGTTCCAGAACGGCCGGATCTACTGGTCCGCCGCCACCGGGGCGCACGCCGTCCGGGGGCCGGTGGCGCAGGCCTACGCCGGCGCCGGGTCCGAGTCCGGCCGGCTGGGCTACCCGACCGGGGACCTGGTGACCGAGCCCGACGGGGCGCAGCGCCAGGACTTCGAGCACGGCTCGATCCGCTGGACCAGCGCCGGCGGGGCGACGGTGACGGTCACGACCGACTGACCGGCGCGCGGCAGGACGCGGACGGCCCCGGGACACTGCGGTGTCCCGGGGCCGTCCGTCGTCCGGGGCCGGGCGGTCGGGTGGTGCCGGCCGGTCGGGTGGTGCCGGCCGGGCGGTGCCGGTCAGGCGGTGCGGCGGCGCCGGACGACGACCTCGACGGCCACCGCCAGCACGAGCAGCAGCACCCCGGCGCCGGCGGCGGGCACCAGCAGCCGGTCGGCCAGCGGGTCGAAGTACAGGTCCACCCGGGCGTCGTCGAGGTCCCCGGGGAGCTCGATCGTCAGCAGCGTGTCCTCGACCGAGCCGACCTCGACCGCGGTGCCGTCCACCTCGGCCCGGAAGCCCGGCCAGGCGGGGATCCGCAGCACCAACCGGCCGCCGTCCGCGGGCGTGGACACCCGCAGGGACTCCCCCGGCTCGCCGCTGCGGAAGGCCGCGTCCCCCGGGGCCTCGTCGCCGGCGGCCTCGACGGAGACGCCGTCGGAGGCCCAGGTGACCCGGCCGGGCAGGTCGTCGTCGCGGACGAAGCGGCCGTACACGCCGGCCAGGCCGGCCCCGGTCCACGTCCCGCCGTCGCGGAAGTGCTCCTGGACCGCGTCCGGGGTGTACGGCGAGAGCAGCACCTGGTCCGAGGAGAGGGCGTCGATCCAGCGCAGGTCGGTGCCGGGCACCCGCTCGAGGAGCCCGTCGGTGCACTCCTCGGCGGACTGCACCTGGCCGAACAGGTCCTGGCACAGCCGCTCGGTCCACGCGTCGTGGCCGACCGCCACGTAGCCGAAGCCCGGGCGCAGGCCGGCGACGAGGTTCGCGTTGCCGGGGAGCACCCCCCAGTCCCAGCCCTGGTCCTGGACCTCGCGGTCGACGTCGTCGAACCCGCCGAAGACGTACACGGTGAGGGCGGTGTCCACGGCCACCGCGCGGTCGCGGAAGGCGGCGACGTCGTCCCCCCAGTCCGGGCGCAGCGCCATGTTGCGGAACGGCAGCCCGGTGGCCGGCAGCTCCGCCTGCTCGTCGGCCCGCGCCTGGGCCAGCGTGGTCGAGCCGACCGGGGCGAGGTCGGCCGCGACCGCCAGCGCCACCAGCACCGGACCGGCCACCCGCGGCAGCCAGGCGCGCGGCGCTCCCCCGGCCGTGGCGGCGCGCCGGCGGACCAGCAGCGCCAGCGCCGCCACCGCCACCGCGGCCAGCGCCGCGGCGAGCAGGTGCCACGCCCACAGTGCCGGGGAGCGCACCAGCGCGAGCGCCAGCTGGGCGCCGACCAGGCCGAGGGCGGCGAGGACGCGGCGGCGGGTGGGGCGGGCGGCGGCGGTCAGCGCGACGGCGGCCAGCACGGCCAGCGCCGGTCCGGAGACGGCCAGGTAGCGGAACGGGTAGCGCAACTGGCCGACGTCGGTCGGCATCTGGGTGAGCACCAGCGCCGCCCCCAGCAGCACCAGCGCGGTGAGCACCCCGCGCCCGCGCAGCGCCCGCCGCCGGTCGACCAGGGCGAGGGCGGGCAGGGCGAGGACGGCGGTGGCGGCCAGCGGCGGCGTCCAGAGGTAGCCGCCGGCGGCGCCGGAGACGCTCGGGGTCAGCGTGTTCCCGCCGAGCACCGCGTCGAGCAGGTTCGGGATGAGCGAGCCGACGTTGGCCAGCACCGTCTCCGGCGGCTCGCTGCGGGTGGAGGCCTCGGCCATCTCCTGCGACGCCAGCAGCCCCGGCGCCCCGGCGACCAGGCCGGCGGCCCCGGCGACCAGCCGGGACAGGACCGGTGCGGTGTCCCGTCCCTCCCGCCGGCGGCGGCGCTGCTCGAGCAGGTGCCCGGCGACGAGCGCCCCGGCGGGGATCAGCACGTACGGGTAGCCGGAGGCGGTGAGCTGCCAGGCGGCCAGCGCGGTGACGACGGCGCCCGGCCAGCGGCGCAGCACCAGGCCCAGCCACAGCCAGGGCAGCCACGCGGTGCCCCACATCAGTGGCCACCAGGACCCGCCGACCCACAGGAACAGGCCGGTGCTGGCCGCCCCCACCGCCGTGGCCGCCGCCAGCGCCGGGCGCACCCGCAGCACGACCAGCAGCAGCACCAGGCCCAGCCCGAGGACCAGGGTGGCGCCGGCGCCGAGCAGCCAGCCGGCGTCCCGGAGCGTGTCGAGGCGGGCGACCGCCGCGCTGATCAGCCAGTGCGTGGGGTCCAGGACGCCGTACTGGGGGTCGGCGACGAAGTTGCCGCCCGAGCCGAGCTCGGGGTCCAGCAGCGGCGGGCGGACGCCCGGGGACCGGCCGAGGTACCCGAGGCCCGGCACGTACTGCGCCTGCTGGTCGTCGAGCCAGAAGAACCGCGGCACCAGCGCGCGGAGGACCGCGAGGAAGGCGACCTGGGCCAGCACGTACCCGCCGACGGCGAGCGCCGCGTCGCGGGCACGGCGACGGCCCGCGGGGCCGCGGGGAGCCGCGATCGGGGCCGTCTCGGACCGGTGTGCCTGCGTCGCGGTCATCCCGCCGGGTTCCGCCTCCTCGTCAGCCGTCGCTCCAGCCCGGTGGTCGCACCGAGGCCCGCGGCGAGGGCGAGGACCGAGAGCACGGCGCCGGCGCCGACGGCGACGGTCCCGAGCCCGGCCCGGGGCCGCTCGTACGCGATCTCCAGGGTGCCCTCCCCGCCGCCGTCGGGCAGCACGACCTCGACGGCGGTGCCGTCGACGACCTCGACGTCGGCCGGCCGCCCGTCCACCCGCGCCACGTAGCCCGGCCACCACGGGATCCGGGTGAGGACGCGGGCGTCGTCGCCGGACCAGCGCACGCGGTAGCTCTCCTGCTCGAACCCGACGTCGAGGGCCTCGACCGAGTCGACGCCGTCGCTGACCCAGGTGACCCGGCCCGGGGTGGCCTCGCGGCGCTCGTAGCGCAGCAGCCCGCGGTCCTCGCCGGTGCGCTCGTAGGAGCGGTCCAGCGCCGCGCGGATCTCGGCGGGCGCCCGCTCGTCGAGCAGGACGACGTCCTTCGACAGCGCCTCGAGCCAGGTGACGTCGGTGCCGGGGACCTGCGCGAGCAGCCGGTCGACGGCGTCGGGGCAGCCGCCGACGACGCCGACGAAGCTCGCGCACCACCGGTTCGCCCAGCCGGCCTGGCCGAGCGAGGTGTAGGCGTAGCCGGGCCGGATGCCGGCGAGCAGCGCGGCGTTGCCGACCGCGGCCCCGCGCAGCGCGCCGCGGTCCTCCCCCGGCTCGCCCCACCAGAGGACGGTCGCGTTGAGCCCGACGCCCTGGCTGGCCTCCTCGAAGTCCGCGACCAGCGACGGCCACACCTCGGTGTCGTAGACGCCGCGGGCGGGCAGCCCGGTGGGCTCGTCGCCGTGGTCGCGGGCGTCGATGCGCTGGTAGGTGATCGCCGCGCCGATGCTGGCCAGCGGCGCCGCCGCGGTGGCCACCAGGGCGAGCACCGCCAGGACGGCGCCGGCGCGTGCCCGGGCCGGGGTCCCGCCGTCCGCGGCCGGCTCGGCGTCCCGGGCCGCGCGCCGGTGCGCGAGCACCCCGGCGACGGCGAGGACGACCAGCCCCCAGAAGACGACGAAGAAGTGCCACCTCCACATGACCGGCGTGCGTGACCAGGCCAGGACGCCCTGGGCGGCCAGCAGCCCGGCGGCCAGGGCCAGCCGCCGCCGGCCGAGGTCCAGCCCGCAGCGGCCGGCGAGCACGGCGACCAGCACCGGCGCCACGACCTGCAGGATGACCACGTAGCGCCACGGGTAGCGCAGGTCGAACAGCACCGTCGGGCTCTGCGTGGCCACGACCGCGACGACGCACAGCGCCGCCGCCGGCAGCACGCCCGCGGTGCGCCAGAGCCGGACGCCGTCGGGGCGGACCCGCCACCGGACCAGCGCCAGCACGGGCAGCACGAACCAGGCCAGCGCCATGACCGCCGGCTGCATCCGGTCGCCCCACCAGCCGAGCACCGACGGCGAGAGGGTCGCGCTGCCGAGGAGGACGTCGAGCAGGTTGGGGATGTGCTCGCCGGCGTTGCCGAACGCATCGCCGGCGCCCCCGAGGCTGCGCTGGCTGAACGGGGTGAGGGCGCTCGCGGTGAGCAGGCCCGGCGCGCCGAGCAGCGCGCCGCCGGCGCCGGCGGCCAGCCGGACGACGAGGTCGCGCACGCCGCCCTCGGCGCGCGGCCGCTGCAGCCGGACGAGGACGACGCAGGCGACCACGATCGCCGAGAAGGGCAGCGCGTACGGGTAGCCGGAGGTGACGGTCATGTAGGCGGCCACCACCGCGCCGGGCACCGCCCAGCGGCTGCGGCTGGACAGCGCCCACCACAGCCACGGCATCCAGGCGGTCCCCCAGCCCGAGGGCCACCAGGACGTGGCGTACCAGAGCATGAAGCCGGAGTTGACCGCGCCGAGCGCGGCCGCGGCCGCCCACACCGGGCGGGCGCCGAGGTGGGTGGCGAGGACCGTGGTCCCCAGCCCCATCACCGCGACGACCAGGATCTTCATCCCCCACGCCGCGGCGTTGAGGTCCTCCGCCGAGCCGACGAGTTGGGCGAGGAGCCAGTGCACGGGGTCGAGCACGCCGTACTGGAGGTCGGCGACGAACGCGCCGCCCGAGCCCTGGTCCGGGTCGATCAGGGGCGGCGTCCCGGACTGCCGGCCGAACCAGGAGAAGACCGGCAGGTACTGCGCCTGCATGTCGTCGATGTAGAAGAACCGCGGCTGCCACAGCCGCACGACCAGCAGCAGGACGGCCTCGGCGGCGACGAACAGCCCCGCCGCGACCAGGCCGGCGCGGGCCGGGGAGCGCGGGCCGGCGCCCGGGGGCACCGGTGCCCCGGGCGGCGTGCCCGGCCGGTCGAGCACGGACGCCCGGGAGCTCATGCGGAGGCCTCCCGCCCGCCGGGGATCAGGTCGTGCAGGGCGTCCTCGATCTGCTCCAGGCGGGACCAGGTCAACGCGCTGCTCGGCGCGTCGCCGCGGCCGGCGAGCAGCCAGCCGGTGCCGGACTCGATCAGCCTGTCCGCCACCAGCCGGTCGATGCAGGAGACGTCGGGCACGGAGTCCCCGACGAACCACACGTGGCTGGACTCCTGCCGGGGCAGCCGGTCGAACAGCACCCGGAACGGCTCGAGGGTGACCTTGTCGCCGGTGGCCTCCTCGGAGGTGACGACGTGGTCGACGACCTGGTCCAGCTCCAGGTGCACCAGCTTGCGGAACTGGATCTGCGCGGTCAGGTCGGTGACGATCGCGATCGGGATGTTGTTGTAGCGCAGCGAGCTGAGCAGGTCGCGGGCGCCGGGGCGCAGCTTGGCCGCCAGCAGGTACTCCCGCCAGTACTCCTGCTCCAGGGCCAGCGCGAGCGCCGGCTGGCTGCGCAGCCCCAGCATCTCGATCGCCTCGTGCCCGTAGAGCAGCCGGCTGTGCGAGCTGCCGGTCTCGCCCAGCCGCGCCTTGACCCGCTTGCGCGCGCCGTCCCAGACGTCGAGGAACGCCCGGTCCTTGACGCCCAGCTCGCGGGCGGCGAAGGCCACCACCGCCGCGGTCCCCGCCCGGTGGCAGGGCTCGTAGGGGTAGAGCGTGTCGTCGAGGTCGAAGATGACGAGCGACGGCAGGCGGGGGGTGGTGCTCATCGGAGGGTCGACTCCAACCGGTTGCGGCGACGCTCGAGCATCGCCAGGACGAGGATCAACTGCATGAGGCCGCGGCTGCCGCCGAGCCACACCGGCTCGCTGACGAACAGCTCCTCCGGCCGGTCGAGCAGGTGGCGGGCGAGGCTGCGCACGTCCCGGGGGGTGAGCGGGGACGGCGAGACGGTGAGCTCCACCGCGCCCGGCTCGTTGAGGTACTCCAGGCGGGAGGGGACGCCGCCCACGGAGATCAGCGCCCGGCTCAGCCGCTCGGCGAACGCCAGGCCGCGCAGCCGGGCGACCACGCGCAGGGACAGCGGGGCGTCCAGCGGCTGGTCCTCCGGCGGCAGGCACCGCTCGGACTCCAGCCGCAGGACGACGTCGGCCAGCGGGCGCTGCGGGAGGATGTAGCGGTCCCGGTCGGGCTCGCGCCGGTCGATCGAGGCCTGCACCGAGGTCAGCGCGTGCCCGCGCTCACCGACGTCGCGCTCGATCTTCAGCCGGCGCCGCAGCGGCTCGTCCATGTCGGTGAAGACCGTGAGGTCCACCTTGGCGCGGACGTCGCCGCTGGTCAGCGCGTGCAGCCCGCTGACCACCACGAGCTCGCGGTGGGCGATCGGGCGCTGCTTGGTGAACCGGCCGCGGGCGTGGTCGTAGTGGCGGCACCACACCTCCTCGCCGGCCAGCAGCCGGAAGGTGTCCCGGGTGAGCCGGGGCAGGTCGTTGGCCGCCGGGTCCAGGTGGGTGGTGACGTTCCACAGCGGCGCGTGCCGCTCGTAGAGGTGGTAGTCGTCGCCCATGAGGAACGACGTCGCCTGCTCGCCGAAGACGTCGGACAGCGAGATGCACAGCGTGTCCTTGCCGGTGCCGCTGTCCCCCGCCACCGCCATCGACAGCGGCGCCCGCGAGAGCCGGTAGACGTCGTACTGCTGCAGCGCGCCGCGCAGGACCATCGCCAGCGCGATCGCCCCGGCGACGACGGCCGTGGTGGCCAGCAGGTCGAACACCCAGGCCGGCAGGTCGAACGTCGAGCGGTCGACGTCCCGGAAGGCCGAGCCGAGGGCGGGGGCGTCCCACCGCGGCGCCGCGCCGCTGGCGGTGACCGCCTGCGCGGCGGTGACGGCGACCCAGAAGCAGAAGACGGCGGCGCGCACCCGCGGGCCGGTGCCGGCGGCGATCACCGCGAGGAAGGGCACCGACCACAGGAACCAGCCCGGCGAGGCGGGGGTGAGCAGCGCGACCGCGGCCAGGGCCACCGCGGTCACGGTGAACACCAGGTCGGGGTTGGCGCGGCGGAACCGCCACAGCACCGCGAGCAGCGCGGCGTAGACCACCGGCAGCAGCACCAGCTGCAGCCCGGGGCCGAGGGTGATGACGTAGTCGACGGCGGCGCCGAAGGTCGGCGTCCCGAGGACCATCTCCCGGTAGCCGCCGGAGACCGCGGGCAGCAGGAACAGCACCAGGCCGGGCAGCAGCCCGGTCAGGTACGGGACGAGGGCGGCCCGGTAGCGGCTGTTGCGCAGCAGGAACAGCAGCGCGAACGGCACGATCAGCACCGAGCTGGCCTTGACCGCGATCGCCAGGCCTGCGGCCACGCCGGCGGCCGACCACTGCCGGCGTCGGAAGGCCAGCACCGAGGCGAACATCAGCAGCGTCGGCACCAGGTCCAGCTGGCCGTGCACGTACGCGGCGTAGACGAGGATCGGCGAGACGGCGGCGAGCACGACCGCGCGGCCGGGGCGGGAGCCGCCGGTCCGCAGCAGCAGCCAGGTGATCAGCAGGTCGGCGACCAGGACCCCGGTCGCCATGCCCAGCTGCACCGCCCACGGCACCGGCAGCCACGAGGTGAGCAGCCCGAAGAAGCCGAACCAGACGAGCATGAGCGGCCCGTACGGGAAGGCCTGCTCGACGCCGCCGTCGGCCAGCCACTCCGACCACGGGGTGAACGAGGGCTGGTCGAGGAAGTGCTCGACGAAGGGGGCGAACCAGGCGCGCTGCACCGCCGGCACGAGCACCGCGAGCAGCGCGACGCGCACCGCGAACCCCGCGGCGAGCAGCAGCTTCTGCCGGGGGCCCAGCTCCCTCAGGCCCACAGCGCAGGCCTCTTCGTGCAGACGGCGTCGAGCTCCAGGCCGGCCTCGGCCAGCGCGCGGCGGATGCCCGCGAGCTCCGGCTCGGGGTCGCGGGCCTGCAGCTCGGGGCTGACCACCATCACCCGGTACCCGGTGCCGGCCAGCGCGGCGAGGTCCTCGCGCGGCGGCAGGGCGCCGGTGAAGGAGTCCAGCCACACCCACTGCGCGCGCGGCCGCAGCGCCAGCACGGTGTGCACCGACTCGTACTCCGAGATGCGCGCCATGCAGCGGCTCTCGCCGCGGCGCAGCGTGCGCACCATGAAGGGGAAGGACTGGTCGAGGTAGGTCCACTCCTCGACGCCGCGGGCGGCCAGCGCGGCCTCGACCCGCTCCTCGAGGCCCTCCTCCTTGACGTTGGCCACGAGGAAGGCGTGCGCGTAGGCGTCGAGCCACTCCTCGAGGTCCACGCCCGGGTCGAACGGCTCGTGGGTGACCACCAGCCGGTCCCCGTAGGACCGGATGTCCATCTCGATGCCCAGCTCGCGCGGGGTGTCGGCCAGCTCGGCCGGCAGGTTCCGCCGGTGGGCCACCACGAGGGTCACAGCTGCTTCCTCAGCGCCAGGCTGAAGTCGACCGTGCGCTTGATGAACTTGCGCTTGGCGGCGAGGTCGACGTTCCAGGACGAGGTGCCGAAGCGGCGGGGCGCGAAGACCACCGGCACCCGGCGGATGTCGAAGCCCCGCTCGGCGGCGGTGTACATCGCGAACAGGTCCAGCGAGAAGTCCTTGGGCGGGGTGCCCCACTGGTCGAGCAGCTCGCGGGAGAACATCGTCGGCTGGGCGTTGATGTCGGTCAGCCGGCGGCGCAGCAGCACGGTCTCGAAGACGCTCATGCCCGCGGTGAACACCCGGTCGGCGACCGGCCGGCCGTAGCGGCGGCCCTTGACCAGCACCGGCCCCTGCGCGCCCTCCATCGCGGCGACGGCGCGCAGCGCGTCGGCGGGGTCGGTCTGCAGGTCGGCGTGGGTCCAGCCGACGATCGGCGCGCGCGCCACCGCCAGCCCGGAGGTGATCCCCCAGCCGTAGCCCTCGTTGGGGTCGACCCGGATCGACCGGACCCGCTCGTCGGCGGGGTCGAGCAGCCGGGCGAGCACCTCGGGGGTGTCGTCGGTGCTGCCGTTGTCGACGAGGATCACCTCGCCGTCGCCGGCCTCGGCGGTGAAGCGGGCGCGCAGCACCAGCTCGGGCAGCGAGCGGGCCTCGTTGTAGCAGGGGACGACGAGGCTGAAGGCGGGCGTGGGCCGGGTCGGCTCAGCCATGCGGGGAGGCCACCTCTCGGGGCTCGGGGCCGCGCGCGGGCGACCGGAAGACGAAGCGGGCCATGCCCACGAAGTTCCACGCGGCCGACAGCCCGGTGGCCACCAGGAAGCCCGCGGCCAGCTGCCAGGTCCGGCCGTCGTCGAGGACGGCGAGGACCAGCGCGTTGGCGCCGACGTTGATCCCGAGGGCGCACAGGTAGATGACGACGAACGCCACCAGCGACCAGCGGTGCGACTGCCCGCGGAAGGTGAACCGCCAGTTCGCGACGTAGGCGAACACCGCGCCGGCGATGAAGCCCAGCGCCTTGGCCCAGCCGTGGCCGACGCCGCCCCACAGCAGCAGCTGGTAGACGACGGCGTCGATGAGCACGGTGGTGCCACCGACCAGCACGAAGCGTGCCAGTGAACCCCTCACGACCGGTTCCCCCCTCCGGCGACGGTCACGGGACCGGTCAGGTCCACGTCCGGCCGCTGGCGGCCGGGACGAAGGAGCGGAAGGCGCGGTCGAGGTCCGCGCGCGCCGTCGGCGGGACCATCGGGTCGGCCGCCAGCGCGTACGGGTGGTGCACCCACTTGTGGAAGCAGCTCTGCCAGTAGCGGAAGGTCTCGTACTCGTCGGGCGTGCCCAGCGAGACGAAGCTGTCCAGCAGCAGCGCGACCACCGGGCGCCCGGCGGCGGTGAACCGCCGCACCAGGCTGTCGAGGTAGTACTCGCCGTTGACCGTCTCGTCGCTGGCCAGCAGCTCCTCGACGTCGGCCACCGCGCCGCGGGTGGTCGGGAACGTGAACGTCCCGATGATCACGCCGGCGGCGGCCGGGTCGTCCGGCGCCTCCTTGAGCCAGGTCTGCTGCACCCGGCCGACCTGCTCGCCGGCCGGCTCCCAGGTCACCCAGCCGTACTGCTGCGGCCGGCGGCGGGCCAGCCGGTAGCCGGGGGCGACCCACACGACCAGGCCGTCCTCGCCGGCGGCGGCCAGGGCGGCGTCGAGCGCGCCGGGCGCCGGGCGGGGCACCGCGTCGCAGGCGGTGACGGTGACCGGCTGGTCGGCGGCGCCGTCGAGCAGCGGGCGCAGGCCCTGCAGCGCGGAGTCGGCCTGCCCGCGGGAGAGCTTCTCCAGCTCCACGACCTCGGCGCCCTGGGCGCGGGCCAGTCGGGCCACCTCGCCGCCGTCGCCGAGGTCGGCGCGGGTGACCACGACCGACCGGGAGCCGGGGACGGCGAGCAGCGCGTGCTCGAGCAGGGTCCGCCCGGCGACGTCGAGCAGCGGCTTGGGCCGGTCGTAGCCGAGGTCGGCGAAGCGCTTGCCGGCGCCGCTGGCGAGCACCACGCGGGCGGCGCCGGGCTGCGGGGCGGCCGGGCCGCGGGTCCAGTGCGCGAGCGCCGTCGACCACTCGCGGTACTCCTCGAGGTCCTGCGGGGTGCCCCACTGCATGAAGTGCTGCAGCTCGTACACGCCGATGGTCAGGCCCATGTCGAGGACGCTCTTGTAGGTCAGGCTGAGGTAGTACTCGCCGTTGAGGTCGTAGCCGTGCTCGACCTGGTGGGCCAGCGCGTCGAGCAGCACCTGGCCGCTGGCGAACCCGTAGGTGCCCGACGAGGCGAACTCCTTGGCCGGGTCGTCGGTCCAGGGCTTCTTCTCCTGGATGTCGACGACCCACTCGCCCTCGAGCCTCGGGTAGGCGTAGGACGTCGAGTGCAGCATGTGCGGGTGGAAGCCGCGGTAGGCCGGGATGGCCCCGCCGGTCACCACGCCCGAGGACAGGTAGGCGGCGAAGTCGTCGGCGTCCCAGTAGCAGGTGAAGTCGCAGTAGTTGACGACGACCGGCTTGTCGCGGGCGATGTGCTCGGCGGCCTCCAGCACGGCGTGGCCGGGGCCGAGCTTGTGCGCCGCCACCTCGACGACCTTCCCGTTCGGCCGGCGCTCGAGCAGGCGCTCGCGCAGCCGCAGCCGGGGGTCGGCCAGGTGGTCGGCGTTGCAGATGAACACGACGTCGTCCCACCCGGGGAACATGTCGACGACGTGGTCGATGACGGTCTCGCCGTCCAGCTCGATCAGCGCCTTGGGCCGGTCGTAGCCGGCGGCGGTGAACCGCGAGCTGATCCCCGTCATGGGGATCACCAGCTGCGGGGTCACCGCTCCATCCCGCGTCGCCACTTCTCGGCCTCCCAGTCCACGAGGTCCGCGACCTCGTCGTCGTCCAGATAGCGCACCGGGGCCGACGGGTCGGCGTGCCGCGCCATCGCCACCAGTCCCCGGCCGATCTCCCGGGCGTCCGCCGAGAGGGGTCCGTCCACGACGACGCCGCCGTCGGGCGTCACCACGAGCGGGCTGCCCTGCCCCGGCGCGGTCCCGAAGGGCCGGCTGCCCAGGAACACCGCCGAGTCGGGCGTGAGCACGCCCCCGGTCAGCAGCCGGGTGGCGTCCGCACCGAGTGTCCCCGCCGGAGCCAGTGCCGTCTCGTCGTCGCCGGGGACCGGCCGGTCGTCGCGGCGGAGCGCGGCCTCGGCCTGGTCCACCAGCTCCCGGGCGCGGTCGGCCGTGGGGGCCGCGGTCAGCAGGCCGTGGTTGCCGAGGAGGAACACCGTCTCCTCGGTGGGCCCGGCGGCCTCCTGGGCGGCGAGGACCGCCCGCGCCAGGGCGATGCCGGGCTTGGCGTAGGGCACCCAGCCGACCGGCGCGACCTCGCGCAGCCGGTCGAGCACGGCGTCCGGCTGCCGCTGGGCCGCGGCCGCGACGGCGCCCACGGAGTGCACGTGGAAGACGAAGCGGTGCGGCAGCAGCACGTGCAGGGCGGTCTCGATGGACGGGCGGGAGGCCCGCTCGTCGGCCAGCTCGACGACGACGTGCCGCAGGTCCTCGACCTGCAGGACGTCCACGCGGGCGCGGGGGCCGTCGACCCCGACGAAGATGGGGCGCTCCAGCGCCTCGGCCAGCTTCGTCCCGGAGGCCTTGACCCAGACCAGGTCGCCGTCCTTGCCGCTGAGGTTGCCGCCGGCCCCCTGGACCAGGCGCAGGTCGTCACCGATGGCGGCGGCGTGCCGGTTCAACTCGGCAAGCGTCTCGCTCGTCACGTGGCGGCAACCTACCCGACCGGGTGTCACCCCCCGGTGACCCACGGGACTCGGCGGCACCCTCGGGGCGGCTGTGACGAACGGGACGGGTCCGTACCAGGAATCGGCCGCGACAGCGGGAGCCGGGCGCACCGCGACGGTATCGTCGCGAGTCGTGACCTCAGCGAGACCTGACCTCGTCGTCGTCGGTTCCGGCTTCTTCGGGCTGACCGTCGCGGAGCGGGTGGCCAGCCAGCTGGACAAGCGCGTGCTCGTCCTCGACCGACGCGACCACATCGGTGGGAACGCCTACTCCGCACCCGAGCCCGAGACGGGCATCGAGGTGCACGTCTACGGCGCCCACCTGTTCCACACGTCCAACGAGCGGGTCTGGCGGTACGTCAACCAGTTCACCGAGTTCACGAACTACCAGCACAAGGTCTACTCCATCTACCAGGGGAAGACCTACTCGCTGCCGATCAACCTGGCCACGATCTGCCAGTACTTCGAGCGCAGCTACTCCCCCTCCGAGGCCCGCGCGCTGGTGGCCGAGCAGGCCGGTGAGATCGACACCGCCGACGCGCAGAACCTCGAGGAGAAGGCGGTCTCCCTGATCGGCCGCCCCCTGTACGAGGCGTTCATCCGCGGCTACACCAAGAAGCAGTGGCAGACCGACCCCACCGAGCTGCCCGCCGCGGTGATCGCCCGCCTCCCCGTGCGCTACACGTTCGACAACCGGTACTTCAACGACACCTACGAGGGTCTGCCGAAGGACGGCTACACCGCGTGGCTGCAGAAGATGGCCGACCACCCGAACATCGAGGTGCGGCTGTCGACGGACTGGTTCGACGTGCGGGACGAGCTGCCGGCCGACGTGCCGACCGTCTTCACCGGCCCGATCGACAAGTACTTCGGCTACGAGGCCGGTGAGCTGGGCTGGCGCACGCTGGACTTCGAGACCGAGGTCCTGCCGATCGGCGACTTCCAGGGCACCTCGGTCATGAACTACGCCGACGAGGACGTGCCCTTCACCCGGATCCACGAGTTCCGGCACTTCCACCCCGAGCGGGACTACCCGGCCGACAAGACGGTCGTGGTCCGCGAGTACTCGCGCTTCGCCGAGACCGGCGACGAGCCGTACTACCCGATCAACACGCCCGAGGACCGCGCCAAGCTCGAGCGCTACCGCGAGCTGGCCAAGAAGGAGGCCGCGGAGAAGCGTGTGCTCTTCGGCGGCCGGCTGGGCACCTACAAGTACCTGGACATGCACATGGCGATCGGCTCGGCACTGAGCATGTTCGACAACCGCATCCGCCCCTTCTTCGACGAGGGTGGCTCGCTCGACGGCCGCCTCGACGACTGAGCCGACGACTGAGCCGAGGACTGATCCCCCCATGACGACGACCGCATCCCAGGTCGCTGACGCACCGGTCAAGCCGGACACCGTCAGCGAGCCGGCGGACACCGAGCTCACCCCGGACAAGGCCGTCACGCTGGTCCAGCGGGTCCTCATGCCGCGACCGGCCGACCCGCTGAAGGTCCGCAGCCTCTACCTCGACGAGGAGAACGCCCCGGTGCGCGTCCGGCAGGACGGGCGCCACTCCGGCACCATCGTCGCCGGCGCCGAGGTCTCCTTCGCCACCTACTTCAACGCCTTCCCGGCCAGCTACTGGCGCCGGTGGAGCGTGCTGGACTCGGTGGTGCTGCGGGTGACCGTGTCGGGGACGTGCCGCATCGACGTCCACCGCTCGAAGGCCGACGGCGAGTCGATGCACGTCACCGGCGTCTCGCACGCGGGCGACGACGAGCGCACCGTCGAGCTCGAGCTGGACCTCGCGCCGTTCATCGACGGCGGCTGGTACTGGTTCGACGTCACCGCCGAGAGCGACACGGTGGTCCGCGAGGCCGGCTGGTACGCCCCGCAGGCGCCGGCCGAGGAGCCGCGCCTGGCGATCGGCATCTGCACCTACAACCGCCCGGTCGACGCGCTGGCCGCGGCCCGCGCGCTGGTCGAGGACCCCGCGGTGCTCGAGCGCCTGTCACTGGTGACGATCGCCGACCAGGGCAACAACCACGTCAAGGACGCCGCCGGCTACGCCGAGGTGAAGGGCGCCCTGGGCGACCGGCTGCACGTGGTCGAGCAGCCCAACCTCGGTGGCAGCGGCGGGTTCGCCCGCACCATGCACGAGGCGTTCACCCGCAGCGACGCCACGCACGTGGTGCTGCTCGACGACGACATCATGATCGAGCCCGACAGCATCCTGCGGGCCCGCGCCTTCGCCGCCTACGCCAAGAGCCCGATGCTGGTCGGCGGCCAGATGCTGGCGCTGCAGAACCGCTCGGTGCTGCACAGCATGGGCGAGATCGTCGACCGCGAGACGTTCTTCTGGACCAACGCGCCGAACACCGAGTACCACCACGACTTCGGCAAGGAGACGCTGCGCGAGTCGCCGGACCTGCACCGGCGGATCGACGTCGACTACAACGGCTGGTGGATGTGCCTCATCCCCCGCGCCGTCACCGAGAAGATCGGCATGCCGCTGCCGGTGTTCATCAAGTGGGACGACGCCGAGTACGGCCTGCGGGCCTTCGCCGCCGGCTTCCCGACCGCGTCGCTGCCCGGCACCGCCATCTGGCACCTGTCCTGGGGCGACAAGGACGACGCCAGCGACTGGCAGGCGTACTTCCACATCCGCAACCGGCTGATCGCCGCGGCCCTGCACTCGCCGCACAGGCACGGCGGCAAGCTGTTCCGCGAGATGCTCAAGGCCGACCTGCGGTTCCTCATCAACCTGCAGTACTCCACGGTGGAGCTGCACCACCGGGCCTACCGCGACTTCCTCGCCGGCCCGGAGGCGCTGTTCAGCGGCATGCCGCAGTCGGTGGTCACCGCCCGCGAGGTGCGGGCCACCCACGCCGACGGCAAGGTGCTGCCCACCTCGGCGGACCTGCCGCTGCCCTCGATGCCGACGGCGAAGGCGGTGCGCTTCCGCCGGATCCCGGTCAACCCGCTGCAGATCGGCAAGACGCTGGTCAAGGCGCTGGTGCACAACGCCCGGCCGGTGGCCCCCGAGAACCTGGACACCCCGCAGCTGAACCTCGCGTTCCAGGACGCGCAGTGGTTCCTGCTGTCCCGGCTCGACAGCGCGACCGTGGGCACCGCCGACGGCCGCGGGGTCACCTTCCGGCGCCGCGACCCGGCGACCTTCCGCCGGCTGGCGGCGACGTCGGTGCAGCTGCTGCGCCGCATGTCCGCCGACTTCCCGGAGCTGCAGCGCCGCTACCAGGCCGCGGCCGGCGAGCTGACCTCCATGGACCGCTGGACCGAGGCGTTCGAGGAGTGGGGCTACACCCGCGTCTGAGGGACGCACCGAACGGCGAAGGGCCCCGACCGGATCGCCGGTCGGGGCCCTTCTCGCGTGCGGGGGCGGTCGTCAGGGGCGGGTGAAGCGCTCCTGGCGGCCGGCGCGGGTCAGCCGCAGCCACTCGCGCCAGCCGGCGCGGTCGCGGCGGGACACCAGGAAGAACCAGCCGAAGCGCACGGTCTCCAGCGGGCGCAGCCAGCGCATGCCCGGCTGGGCCATGAGGTAGCCGCGGTTGCGGTAGGTGAAGTACCGCTTGACGTCGTTCGCCGGGTACTGCGCCGACAGCCGCCCGCCGAGGATCGGCGCGAACTCCGTCGTCCCCTCCGGGTGCAGGTAGGCCGCCTGGGTGCAGGTGCCGAAGGGCAGGCCCGCGCGCAGCAGCCGCCGGTGGATCTCGGTCTCGTCGCCGCGGAAGAACAGCCGGTAGTCCGGGACGCCGACGACGTCGAGGGCCTCGGCGCGGAACAGCGCCCCGTTGAACAGCGAGGCGTAGGACGGCAGCAGGTCCAGGCCGGCGAAATCGCTGCGCCACCGCCGCCAGCGCAGCCCGCGGCGCAGCGGGAAGGCCAGCCGGTCGGGGTCGGCCATGTCGGTGACCAGCGGGCTGACCTCGGCCAGGCCGTGCCGCTGCGCGGCGTCCAGGAGGGTGGCGAGCACGGTCGCGTCGGCGGGCCGGCCGTCGTCGTCGGCGCACCAGACCCAGTCCGCGCCGAGGGCGAGGGCGTGCAGCATGCCGTAGGCGAAGCCGCCGGCGCCGCCGAGGTTGCGCCGGCTGGGCAGGTGGGTGGCCGACAGCCCGCTCGCCGCGACGACGTCGGCGGCCGACTCGTCGGGCCCGTTGTCGACGACGACGACGTGGTCGACGCGGCGGGTCTGGGACGCCAGCGCGGCCAGGCTCTCGGCGAGCAGCTCCCGCCGGTGCCGGGTGACGACGACGGCGACGACGCACTCCCCCGCGGCCGGGACCGCGGCGCTCACGCGGGCAGGCCCTTGTAGGCCCGCAGCACGTCGTCGAGGTCGCCCTGCTGCCGGATCCGGCCGTGCTCCATCCAGATGGCGGTATCGCACAGCTCGCGCAGGAACTCGTCGGAGTGCGAGGCGAACACCAGCAGGCCCGAGCGCTCGACGAGCTCGACCAGCCGCTGCTTGGACTTCTCGAGGAAGGCGGCGTCGACGGCGCCGATGCCCTCGTCCAGCAGCAGGATCTCCGGGTCGATGCTGGTGACGACGCCGAGGGCCAGCCGCACCCGCATGCCGGTGGAGTAGGTGCGCAGCGGCATGTGCAGGAAGTCGCCGAGCTCGGTGAAGTCGGCGATGTCGTCGACCCGCTCCTGCATCTGCCTGCGGCTCATCCCGAGGAACAGCCCGCGGATCATGATGTTCTCGAGGCCGGAGATCTCGGGGTCCATGCCGACGCCGAGGTCGAACACCGGCGCGACGCGGCCGCGCACCTCGGCGTGGCCGCGGGTCGGCTCGTAGATGCCCGACAGCAGCCGCAGCAGCGTGGACTTGCCCGCGCCGTTGTGGCCGACCAGGCCCACCCGGGCGCCGTGCTCGAGGGTGAGGGTGATGTCCCGCAGGGCCTCGATGACCGGGACCTTGGCGCCGCTGTCGATGTTGCCCCCGACCAGGCCCATGACGGTCTTCTTCAGCGACCGGCTCTTGGCGTCGAAGATCGGGAAGTCGACGCAGGCGTCCTTGGTCGTGATCCCGATCGAGCCGTCCGTGCCGGCCTCGTTGACGTCGTTCACGCTCACACCCAGTAGGAGACGCGGGACCGGTAGCGGCGCATCACGAACATCGTGAACGCCCAGCCGGCCACCGTGATGGAGAGGACGACCACCCAGTACCTCAGCTCCTGGTCCTGGCCCAGCAGCGGTCGCCGGATGATCTCCACGAAGTGCAGGAAGGGGTTGAACTCGGCCAGCCGCGCCCGCTCGGCGATGGCCGGGTTCGGGCTGTTGACCAGCTCGTCGTAGATCCACACGATCGGCGTCAGGAAGAACGCGAGCTGCACGACGCTCTGCGTGATCGGCAGGATGTCGCGGAACCGCGCGGTGATGACGCCGACGGCGAGGGAGACCCAGGCGCCGTTGAGGGCGAGCAGCACGAACGCCGGGAGCACCGCGACGGCCGTCCACTTGAGCGGCTGCGGGAACACCAGCAGCATGACCAGGTAGACGATCAGGTTGTGGGCGAAGAACAGCGTCTGCCGCCACACCAGGCGGTAGACGTGCACCGACAGCGGCGCGGGCAGGTGCTTGATCAGGCCCTCGTTGGCGATGAAGACCTCGGAGCCCTCGTTGATGCACCCGCTGATGAAGTTCCAGACGATGAACCCGACGAGGACGTGCGGCAGGAACCGCGAGAGCTCGATGTCGAACAGCCCCGAGTAGAGGATCCCGAGCGCCACGGCGGTGACCGCCATGCTGATGGTGATCCAGATCGGGCCGAGGACCGAGCGGCGGTAGCGCTGGCGGATGTCCTGCCAGCCCAGGTGCCCCCAGAGCGTCCGCTGCTCCCAGCCGCGCCTGAGGTCCGCGACGGCTGCGGCGAGCGTCCGTCCGGCCGGTTGTGCGATTGCCACGGCGGTCCACGCTACCTGCGCGCGGCGGACCGGCCCTGGTACGGACCGGTCCGCCGGGACGCCGGGGTCGGGTGGGACCGCTGTGCCGGATGGGGGTCAGCGGTAGGCGACCGTGGTCTGGCCGGTGGTGCGGTCGTGGGTGATCGAGCCGCCCTGGAAGTCGGTGCGCCAGCCGGTGGGCGTGGCGATCGAGCCCGACACCGGGTAGCCCAGCCGGGAGTGCTCCCAGCCCAGCTGCACCCACCGCTGGTGCACCGGGCCGACGATCTCGTGGGTGCCGGTGGCGGGTGACCAGTACACGGCTCCCCCGCTGAACAGCGTGTAGCGCCCGTCGCCGTCGCGGGTCGGGAACTGCTCGCTGGTCGGCACGCCGAGCACGCCGGCCTCCGCGCCGAGGGCCGCCCACAGCCGGGCGGTCTCGCCGGGCAGCACCCGCGTGCCCGCCGCCGTCCGCACGATCGTGCCGCCCTCGAAGGTCTGCACCTGCTGGACGGCGGTGCCGCCGGCCAGCCGCCGGGGGCCCGACGTCGGGTAGCCGAGCGGGCCGTGCTCCCAGCCCTGCGCGATCCAGCGGAGGTACACGTCGCCGGTGAGCACGTGCACGCCGGCGCGGGAGGCGTAGATCGCGCCGTGCTGGAACTGCTGCCACGTCGCGTCTCCCCCGCCGGTGGGCAGGACGTCGCTGGTGGGCAGGCCGAGCGGTCCGGCGTCGGCGCCGCCGGCGTTCCAGGCCACCCGGATCGGGCCGGCGACGACGTGCACCCCGGCCTCGCGGCTGGCGTAGACGGCGCCGCCCTGGAAGGTCGTGAACCGGCCGACGCCGCCGGGCGCGGGCAGGTCGTCCGACGTCGGGTAGCCCAGCGGCCCCGCCTCGTACCCCTGCGCCACCCAGCGCCGGTGGACGTCCCCGACGAGGAAGTGGGTCCCGGCCGGGGACGCGTAGAGGGCGCCGTTCTCGAACGCCTGCCAGGTGGCGTCCCGCGCGGCGGTGGGCAGCGTGTCCGCGGTCGGCCAGCCCAGCGGGCCCTCCTCCGCGCCGGACGCCGCGTAGGCCGTGGCCAGCGTCCCCAGCAGGACGCGGACGCCGTGCGCCGGGGTGGCGTAGACCGAGCCGCCCTGGAACACCGAGAAGGTCCCGTCGCCGCCGGCGGTGGCGGCGGTGTCGGTGGCCGGGTAGCCCAGGGGGCTGCCCTCCCAGCCGAGCTCCACCCAGCGGGCGTGGACGTCGCCGGTCAGCAGGTGGACGCCGGCGGGTGAGTCGTAGACCGCGCCGTGCTCGAACAGCTGGTAGATCGCGTCGCCCCTGCTGGTCGGGAACGGGTCGCTGGTGGGGTAGCCCAGCGGGCCGTGCTCGTGGCCGGAGCCGGCCCAGGCGGTGAGGATGCGGCCCTGCACGACCCGGACGCCGTTGCGCGGCGTCTCGTAGAGGGCGCCGCCCTGGAAGCCGGTCCAGCGGGCGTCGCCGTCGCGGGTGGGCAGGGTGTCGGTGGTCGGGTAGCCGAGGGAGCCGTGCTCCCAGCCGAGCTCGACCCAGCGCCGGTGGGTCGCGCCCAGCATGTAGTGCGGGCCGGTGGCCGGCGACCAGTACATGGCGCCGTTCTGGAAGAGGTTGTAGCGCCCCTCACCCCCGCCGGTCGGGGAGGTGTCGGAGGTCGGGTAGCCCAGCGGGCTGCGTTCCCAGCCGAGCTGGGCCCAGCGGGTGTAGAGGTCGCCGAGGACGAACCGGGCCCCGGTCGGCGCCGACCAGTACATGGCGCCGTTGACGAAGAAGCGGTACCGGCCCTCTCCGCCGATGGTCGGCCACTCCGCCGTCGTGGCCGGGCCCAGCGCGGCGCGCGCGCCGGCGTCGGCGTCGTACCGGTCGGTGACGGGGGTCTGCGCCCCGGCGATGAGCCGGGCCGCCTTCTCGCGGATCTCGCCGAGGCGGGCGTAGCCGTACCGGCCGGGACAGGCGGTGGACCCGACGTCCCGGTGCCCGAACACGGTCGGCAGGGTCACCCGCACCCCGGCGGCGTAGCGCGAGGTGCCGCCCCCGCTGGAGGTGAGCGTCGTGGTGCCGCGCGGGTCGATGCGGAACAGCGAGAACTTCCACGCGATGATCGCCGCCACCGAGTCGACCATGACCTGCGGCGTCGCGGCGACGTCGAAGTTCCCGAGCATCGAGACGCCGAAGGTGCCGGTGTTGAACCCGCCGGCGTGGGCGCCCATGACCGTCGACGCCAGGCCGCCGTAGCGGCCCTCCCAGCGCCGGCCGAACCGGTCGACGATCACGTTGTAGCCGATGTCGCCCCAGCCGAGGCTCACCGTGTGGTAGCGGTAGATCGACCGCATGATCGCCGGCACCTCGTCGGCGGAGTAGCCGTTGGCGTCGGCGGTGTGGTGCAGGGTCGCGGCCTTGAGCGTGCTCGCGTACTGCGGCCGCCAGGTGCGGATCCGCTCGTCGGCGCCCCACTGGGCCCGGGAGTAGACGTCGGGCATCGCCATCGCGGCCTCGGCGGTGTCCTGGATGTCGGGGGTGCCCAGCGAGTCGTCGGCGTCGCTGGTCCCGGGGTCGACCAGGTCCAGCCGGACGTCCGCCGGCTGCGCCCCCGCCCGCGTCACCAGCTCCACCTGCACGCCGGTGCTCGGGCCGGTCCACAGCGGGGCGGTGCCCTGGCGGGGCTCGCCGCCCGTGCCGGCGGCCGCGCCGGGCTCGGCGTCCTCGCGGCCGACCTCGGTCCAGCCGCCCCAGTCCCCGTCCTCGTCCTGCACGCGGACCTGCACGAGGGTGTCGGTGACCGCGGGATCGGCCCGCCAGGTGACGCCGACCAGCGAGAACTCCGCGACGTCGGTCTCGGTCACGGTGAGCGTGGGCGCGCCGGCGGGGACGCCGGCCACCGGGTCCGTGGTGCCCTCCTGCACCTCGGCCCCGCCCTCCGGCGCGCTCACCGAGCCGAGCTCCAGCTGCTCGGTCGAGGTCTCGACGGGGACCGGCTCGGGCCCCGGGGCGGCGTAGACCGGCAGCACGAGCACCGTGCCGGTCAGGGCGACGAACGCGACGGAGCCGGCGAGCAGTCGGCGCACCGAGATGCCTCCTCTGGTCCTCGGACCGGGACACCGGTCCGGTCCTGGAGGTTCGTCACGGAGCACCCCGTTGTTGAGCCGGACGCGCCGGACCCGCGGGATCCGGCACCGCCGGGGCCCGTGTGACGGCCGTGCCGGGTGAGGTCGTGCGCGACCAGACGGGCAGCAGGTGCACGACGGGCACCCGCGACCCGGGACGGAGCGTTCCCCCGTGTCGCGCGACCACCGGCCGCTCCACCCGCCCCTAACCTCGGTCGGGTGAGCCGAGACCGCAACGAGCAGGGTGGCGCCCCGGGACGTCCGATCCCGGCGCGGCTCGACCCGCGCGCCGGCCGTCCCTCGCGCCCCCGCGCCCGGGCCGCCGACGAGACCGCGGGGCGCCGTGCCGGCCCCGGGACCGCCGCGCCGCGCCGCCGGGGCGCCGCTGTCGCCCGCGGCGTGGCCGCCGTCCTGTCCGTGGTCCTGCTCGGCGCGAGCGGCTGGGGCTGGTACCTGGGCCGGGTCGCCGAGGCGACGGTCAACCGCACCGACGCCATCCCGACCGACGGCAACTCCGACGCCGGGGACGCCGCCGAGGCGATGAACCTGCTGCTGGTCGGCAACGACAGCCGCGCCGACCTGACCCCCGAGCAGCTCGCCGAGCTCAGCGCCGGCGCGGACTCCGGGATCAACACCGACACGATGATCCTGGTGCACGTCCCCGCCGACGGGTCGCGCGCCTCGTTCGTCTCGTTCCCGCGCGACTCCTACGTCGAGATCCCCGGATACGGCATGGACAAGCTCAACGCCGCCTACGCCTACGGGTACGCCGAGGTGGACGACGCCGCGCCGGAGGCCGACCGGCAGGCCGGCGGCGCGCAGCTGCTCGTCCAGACCATCAGCCAGCTCACCGGCCTGCAGATCGACCACTACGCCGAGGTCGACCTGCTCGGCTTCTTCAACCTCACCAGCGTGGTCGGCGGCGTGGACGTCAACCTGTGCGAGGCCGTGGACGACTCCGCCTACTCCGGCGCGGTCTTCCCGGCCGGGCCGCAGACCATCTCCGGGGCGGACGCGCTGGAGTTCGTCCGGCAGCGGCACGGGCTCCCCCGCGGCGACCTGGACCGGATCGTCCGCCAGCAGGTGTTCATCGGCGGCGTGCTCCGCAAGATGCTGTCCGACGACGTCCTGCTGGACCTGGGCAAGCAGCGCGCGCTGATCCAGGCGGCGTCGGAGTCGCTGACCATCGACCAGGACCTCGACCTGCTCGACCTCGCCCAGCAGATGCAGTCGGTGACCGCCGGCAGCATCGAGTTCCAGACGATCCCGATCGTGGGCGACGACCGCGACGAGCAGGGCCGCTCGATCCTGCAGCTGGCCGACGAGGACGAGCTGCACGACTTCTTCGCCGAGCTCTCCGCCGAGCCCGAGGCGGCCGCCCCGGAGGCGCCGGCGGCGCCGGTCACCGTGGCACCCGCGGACGTGTCGGTCGCGGTCTACAACGGCTCGGGCACCCCGGGCCTGGCCGCGGAGGCGGCGTCCTCGCTCGAGACCGTCGGCTTCCCCGTCACCAGCACCGGCAACGCCGACAGCACCGACTACGAGCAGACGACGATCCGGCACGCCCCCGGCGACGAGGCGCTGGCCGCCACCCTCGCCGGGCAGATCCCGGGCGCCGTTCCCGAGGTCGCCGACGACGCCACGTCCGGCACCGTCCAGCTGATCCTGGGCTCGGACTTCAACGGCATCGGCCAGGCGACCACCCCGCCGACGGCGTCGCCGAGCGCCCCCGTCGAGCCGGCGCGCACCGCGGCCGACACCAGCTGCATCAACTGAGGCAGGCCCCTCCTGCCCCTCACCACCCGCACGCCCGCGGCGGGCCCCTGCCCGGGGGCCACCCGCGACGGCACCAGGTCCCCCACCGCGTCCGCGCGGTGGGGGACCTCGGCGCTCCCGGACCCGCCCGCCGCTGCCCGGCACGCGCGTGACGGGTGGGGCGACAGGGGCCGGGAACAGACCCGTCCGTCACGGTCGTCAGTTCTTGCCATCCCTGAACGTCTCGGAACCGTTACAGACTTGGCCTGCACTTCCGCGCGGTCCGGCCGAGGGGCCGCGGTGTGACCCGCGGGCCGGGCAGGGCCGCGTGGCCGAGATGGGGGACGATGAGCGCGACGCTGGACCACACCGGCAGGGCCGGTGTGGAGGACACGACCGTCCTCGCGCAGCCGACGCCCCCCGTCCCGCGGCCGCGGGGCCCCCGGCCGCCCGCCCGTCCCGCCGAGCGCGGCATGCGCGTCGAGATCCAGGGGCTGCGCGCGCTCGCCATGGCCCTCGTGGTGCTGTACCACGTCACCCCGCTGCGGGTGCCCGGCGGCTACGTCGGCGTCGACGTCTTCTTCGTCGTCTCCGGCTTCCTCATCTCCGGCCACCTGCTGCGCGAGGTGGAGCGCACCGGCCGCATCCGGCTCGGCCGGTTCTGGGCCCGCCGCGCCCGCCGCCTGCTGCCGGCCGCGCTGCTGGTCCTGCTCACCAGCGCCGTCGTCACGTTCCTGTTCGTGCCGACGACGCTGTGGGCCCAGTTCCTGCGCGAGATCGGCGGCTCGGCGCTCTACGTCGAGAACTGGCTCCTGGCCGGGGACGCGGTGAACTACCTCGCCGCGGCGAACGTCGCCTCCCCCGCCCAGCACTACTGGTCGCTGTCGACGGAGGAGCAGTTCTACCTCGTCTGGCCGCTGCTCGTGCTCGCGGCGGCGTGGCTGGCCGCCCGGCTCTCCCGCGGCCGCCGCGCCGTGCTGGCCGCCGTCCTGGGGACGGTCACGGTCGCCTCGTTCGGCTACTCCCTGTGGGCCACCACCCACTCGGTCTCCTACGCCTACTTCGCCACCCCGGCCCGCGCCTGGGAGTTCGGCGCCGGGGCGCTGCTCGCCCTGCTGTCCACCACCACCGGCCGCGACGGGCTGCGCCGCCTGGTCTCCTGGGCCGGCTTCGGCGCCATCGCCTACGCGGCGTTCGGCTACTCGCACGACACGCCCTTCCCCGGCACCGCCGCCCTGCTGCCGGTGCTCGGCACCGTCGCGGTCATCTGGGCCGGCTCGCCGCGCGGCGACTGGAGCCCCACCCGGGTCGCCGAGTTCGGCCCGGTCCGCTTCCTCGGCGACGTCTCCTACTCCGCCTACCTCTGGCACTGGCCGCTGGTGGTGCTGCTGCCCTTCGTCCTCGGCCACCCGCTCGGCCCGATGTCCAAGGCCGGCATCGTCGTCGCCACCGTGGCCGCCGCCTGGCTGACCAAGGTCCTCGTCGAGGACCCGGTGCGCACCAACGGCTTCCTGGACCGGCGCGGGTCGGGCACCACCTACCTGCTCACCGCCGTGGCGACCGGCGCCCTCGTGGCGACGACGGCGTTCGGGTCGTGGCACCTGCAGTCCCAGGTCGACGGCGCGCGCGCCGCCTCGCTCGCGCTCGCCGGCACGCCCTGCTTCGGCGCCCCGGCCATGGACCCGGCCAACGGCTGCTCCGGCGTGCACGCCGTCACCGACACGGTCAACCCGCTGTTCGCCAAGGACGACCTGTCGGCGGGGATGTTCTGCCTCACCAACGACACCTCCACCGAGGTCGCCCCCTGCCGGCACGAGGTGGCCGGGGCGACGCGCGAGGTGGCCCTCATCGGCGACTCGCACGCCGCGTCCTGGTGGGAGGCGGTGCAGGGCCTGGCCGACGACCAGGGCGTCGACGCCTCGCTCTACGTCCACTCCGGCTGCCCGGCGCTGGCCACCGCCTCGTTCACCGGGCCGAACATGGACCCGGCCCAGCCGGCCGCCTGCGCGGAGTGGGGCCGCGACGTCATCGCGACCGTCGCCGCCGACCCGGCGGTCACCACCGTGTTCACCAGCTACCGCTCCGACATCTACAAGTTCGTCGGGCCGGAGGGCGCGCTGCTCAACCAGTGGCCCGCCGAGGTCGTGCAGGACGCGCTGCGGCCACTGGTCGACGCGGGTAAGCAGGTGGTCGTGCTGCGCGCCGTGCCCACGACCAACGGGGTCTCCCCCGACGGCGTGCTGGGCAACCAGGAGGTGCCCGTGCCCGACTGCCTGGCCACCACCGACGACGGGACCGACCCGTGCGCCGGCCCGCGCGACCTGCGCGTCACCCCGGACTCCATCGCCGACGGCGTGCAGGACCTGCCCGGCGCCTCGGTCGTCGACCTCACCGACTCCTTCTGCGACGCCGACACCTGCCACGCGGTCGTCGGCGGGGCGGTCGTCTACTGGGACGGCAGCCACCTGACCAGCACCTTCTCCCGGTCGCTGGCCCCGGCACTGACCGAGGCCTGGCTGGGCCTGCAGGACGGCCGGGACCGGTGACCCCCGCCGACCTCCTCGCCGCCGCACTGCGGCGCGGTCCCGCCGCGCCGCTGGTCACCGCCTACGACGACGCGACCGGCGAGCGGGTCGAGCTGTCCGGCGCCACCCTCGCCAACTGGGTGGCGAAGACGGCGAACCTGCTGCAGGACGAGTTCGACGTCGGCCCGGGCAGCACCGTCGCCGTCGCCCTGCCGGTGCACTGGCAGACCGCCGCGGTGCTGCTCGGCGTGTGGAGCTGCGGGGCCGCCGTGCTCGACACCGCCGTCGAGGACGACGGCGGGATCGACGCCGCCGACGTCGTCCTCGCCGCGCAGGACCGGCTGGAGGCACTGGAGGAGCAGGAACCGCCCGAGCTGCTCGGCCTCTCGCTGCACCCGCTGGGCCTGGGCATGACCGGCTACGCCGGCCCGGCCCGCGACTTCGCCCTCGAGGTGCGCGCGCACGGCGACTCGTTCGCCCCGTACGTGCCACCGGACCCGGCTTCCCCCGGGCTGCTGGCCGGCGGGCTGGAACTCACCCTCGGCGGGCTGACCGAGGCCGCCACCGCGCTCGCCGGGCGGCTCGGCATCGCGGCCGGCGACCGGGTGCTCGTCGACGACGCCACCGCGGCCGAGGCCGGGCCGGTCGCCTGGCTGCTCGCACCGCTGGCCGCCGGCGCCTCGATCGTGCTGTGCCGCAACGCCGACCCCGCGGCCCTGGGCGGCCGGGCGGAGGCCGAACGGGTCACCGCTACGCTCGGCGTCCGGATCGAGGGCGTCCGCGAGCTGGGCCGGCCCGCCTGAGGGGGCGGGCGCCCGCCGCGCCGGAGGAGACGGTGGTCGACTGATGGACAAGGTCGTGGCGAGCGCCCGGGAGGCGGTGTCCGACGTCGGCGACGGCGCGGTGCTCGCCGTCGGCGGGTTCGGGCTCTGCGGCGTGCCGGTGGTGCTGATCGACGCGCTGCTGGAGCAGGGCACGAGGGACCTGACGACGATCTCCAACAACTGCGGCGTCGACGACCAGGCCCTGGGCGTGCTGCTCTACGCCGGCCGGATCCGCCGCACCATCAGCTCGTTCGTCGGCGGCAACAAGGAGCTCGCCCGGCTGTACCTCTCCGGTGAGCTGGAGGTCGAGCTCACCCCGCAGGGCACGCTGGCCGAGCGGCTGCGCGCCGGCGGCGCCGGCATCCCCGCCTTCTACACCCCCACCGGCGTGGGCACGATGGTCGCCGAGGGCGGCATCCCGGTGCGCTACGACGCCGACGGCAACGTCGTCGAGACCAGCGCGCCGAAGGAGACCCGGGTCTTCGACGGCACCGAGTACGTGCTGGAGACCGCGCTGACCGCCGACTACGCCCTGGTCCGGGCCTCGGTCGGCGACCGGCACGGCAACCTCGTCTTCCACGAGTCGGCCATGAACTTCAACCCGCTGGCCGGCATGGCCGGGCGGGTCACGATCGCCGAGGTCGAGGAGCTCGTCGAGCCCGGCGAGATCCGCCCCGAGCACGTGCACCTGCCCGGGGTCTTCGTCGACCGGGTGGTCGTCGTCGGCGCCGAGGGCAAGAGGATCGAGAAGCGCACCACCCGCCCGCGCCCGTCGGCCGCCCCGCCGGCCGCTGCCGGTGAGGAAGCCACGACGGAAGGACCGGATGACGTGACCACCCAGGGGCAGGCCCAGTGACCCTGACCCGCGACCAGCTCGCCGCCCGGGTGGCGCTCGAGCTCGAGGACGGCGCCTACGTCAACCTCGGCATCGGCATGCCGACCCTGGTGCCCAACTTCGTCCCCGACGGCGTGCACGTGGTGCTGCACTCGGAGAACGGCATCCTCGGCGTCGGCCCGTACCCGTTCGACGGCGACGAGGATCCCGACCTGATCAACGCCGGCAAGGAGACCGTCACGGTCCTGCCGGGCGCGAGCTTCTTCGACTCCGCGACCAGCTTCGCGATGATCCGCGGCAAGCACCTGGACCTCGCCATCCTCGGCGCCATGCAGGTCAACCCCCGCGGCGACCTCGCCAACTGGCTGATCCCCGGGAAGATGGTCAACGGCATGGGCGGCGCCATGGACCTCGTCCACGGCGCCAAGCGCGTGATCATCATGATGGAGCACGTGGCCCGCGACGGGTCCCCGAAGCTGGTCGAGGAGTGCTCGCTGCCGCTGACCGGCAAGGGCTGCGTCGACCGGGTGGTCACCGACCTCGCCGTCGTCGACGTCACGCCCGAGGGCTTCGTGCTGCGCGAGGTCGCGCCCGGCGTGTCGGTCGACGAGGTGGTCGAGAAGACCGGCGCTCCGCTGCGCGTGCCGGGCGACGTCCCCACCATGGCGCTGCCGGCCACGGTCTGAGCGCGGCACCGCTCCCCCGGTGACGTTCTCGGTCGTCGCCCACGACCCGGTCACCGGGGAGATGGGCATCGCGGTCTCCTCCTGCATCCTCGCCGTCGGCCGGGCGGTGCCCAGCGCCCGGCCCGGCGTGGGCGTCGTCGCGGTGCAGGCGCGCAGCCCCCGCGGCACCGGGCACGTGCTGCTGTCCGGGCTCGCCGAGGGGACCGCGCCGTCGGTGCTGGTGCGCCGCGCGGCGCACGCCGCCGAGGACCAGGACCGGCAGCTCGCCGTGCTCGCCCCCTCCGGGGCGGTCGCCGCCGACACCGGCCCGGGCTCCTTCCCGGTCAGCGGCCACCTGCTCGGCGAGGGCTGGAGCGTGCAGGGCAACATGCTCACCTCACCGGAGGTGCTGCCGGCGATGGCGCAGGCCTACGAGGCCGCCGCAGGCGGCCTCGCCGACCGGCTGCTGGCCGCCCTGACCGCGGGCCAGGACGCCGGCGGGGACCTGCGCGGCCGGCAGTCCGCGGCGCTGCTCGTGGTCAGCGGGGAGCCGGCCACCGAGGAGGACGACGGCGTGCGGATGGACCTGCGCGTCGACGACTCCGGCGACCCGGTCGCGCAGCTGCGGATGCTGCGCAACCTGCAGCGCGCCTACGACGAGCGCGACTACGAGACCCTCGCCCTGTTCGCCCCCGAGGGCGCGCGCGACCTCTACGCCGCGCTGGCCGCCTCCCGCCGCGGCGACCGCGCGGCGGCGCGGGCCGCGCTCGAGGCCGTCCGAGCCCGTCCCGGCTGGTCGGCGTGGCTGGCCTCGATGGCCGGCGACGCGCGGCTGGCCGCGGTCTCCCGGCTGCTCGGCTGAGCGGGCCGGTCAGCCGGTCCAGACGCCGAGGGCGACGGTGACCGCCCACACGGCGCCGAGCGCCAGCAGCCCGCGGTCGCGCAGCACGACCTCCTCGGGCGCGCCGGTGCTGCCGCGGTCGACGTCGACGGCGTAGCGCAGCAGGGCCAGGACGAACGGCGCGACCGAGATCGTCGTCCACGGGACCCCGCTGTCGCTGCGCATCTCGAACGCCCACAGGCCGTAGGTCGTGCAGGTCACGGCGGCCGACAGGCTCCACACGAACCGCAGGTAGCTCGCGGAGTACTCGCGCAGGCTGCGCCGGGTCTCCGCCTGCTCGCCCAGCGCCAGCAGCTCGGCGTACCGCTTGCCCGCGACCATGAACAGCGCCCCGAACGCCGCGACGAGGATGAACCACTGCGAGAGCGCGACGCCGGCCGCCGCGCCCCCGGCCACGCCGCGCAGGACGAACCCGGAGGCGACGCAGGCCAGGTCGATCACCGGCTGGTCCTTGAGCACCAGGCTGTAGGCCAGCGAGATGCCGACGTAGGTGGCCAGGACCGCGGTGAGCGCCGGCCGGGCCAGGATCGCCGCCGTCCCCAGGGACGCCGCCAGCAGCACCACGCCCGCGACGACCGCGACCCGGACCGGCACCGCGCCGGAGGCCACCGGCCGGGTCCGCTTGCGCGGGTGCCGGCGGTCGGCGTCGACGTCGCGGACGTCGTTGAGCAGGTAGAGCCCGCTGGCCGCGACGCAGAAGAGGGCGAAGGCCAGCAGGGTGGCGGCCAGGACGTCGGGCCGGACCACGGTGCCCGAGGCCAGCGGCGCGGCGAACACCAGCAGGTTCTTCACCCACTGCCGGGGCCGCATCGTGCGCCCCAGCCCGGCGAGGACCGTGCCCCCGGTGCGGCGGGCGGGCCGGGCCGGGGCGCCGCCGGTCACCCGGGGCAGGTCCGCCGCGACGTTCCCGGTGAACGCCGCCTGGACCGCACGGGGCCGGAGCTGCTGGTCCTCGACGTCCATGCGGCCTCCCCGGCGCTGCCGGAACGCACCGGACGGCCAGCGCGGGCTCGGCGGCCGTCCTCCCGGGCGGGACATGCTCCCGGAGCCTGGCCGGGAAACCCGCCCCCGACAATCCCTCGCGCCGCCGCGGGACGGAACGGTTCAGTCCGGGGCGGGGCCGGCCCAGCCCGGCCGGGTCACGCGGGAGCGCTCCAGGTCGTACGCGTCGCGGGCGTAGGGCACGTCGAAGCGCAGCACCTGCACCTGGCGGACCCCGGGCGTCCCACGCAGCCGGACGCCGAGCTCGGTGACGGCGGAGGTGCGCTCGACCGGGGCGAACACGCCGCCGCGGAACACCTGCCAGGTGTTGTCGACCAGGCCGTCGGTGGCGCCGTCCGGCCGCCACACGATGCCGTAGGCGGCCGGCTCGGTGACGCCCGAGCGCACGACGGGCTGGCGCTGGCACGGGAAGAGGAACGAGATCTGCCAGGCCACGGCCACCGGCGCGTCCGCCGGGAGGAGGTCGGTCAGGGGCACCTGCGGCAGCACCGAGGGGCCGGTGAACGCCAGCCAGCCGCCCCGGCCGACGCTCCGGTCGTCGGCCACCAGGCGCACGAGGCCGGCGCCGGCGTCGCGGGCGCCGCGGGCGTCCAGGACGAAGGTCCGCCACCGCGGGGAGTCCAGGCCGTCGGCGAGGTCCTGGGTGCGCAGCACGCGCGGCGTCCCGCCGTCGCCGGCCGGCTCGGCGTACTCGGCGCGCAACCCGTTGGCGCCGACGAGCCGGCCGGAGGCCAGGACGGCCGCCTCCTCGTCGTCGGCGGGCTCGGGCAGCGGGAACCAGGGCGTGACCTGCCCGCCGGTGGTGTCCTCGCCCCCCGGCCCGGTGAGGCTGCCCCAGCTCCAGGTGGCGGCCCCCTCCCCCGGCGGCGGGCCGGCGGCGAACCAGCCGCTCCCCGCGGCGAAGTCCGCGGGCCCCTCGGACGCCGGCCCCCCGGGCACCGGCGCCAGCGGCCGGGCCGCGGCGACGTCGAGGACGTCGGCGTCGCCGGCGGCGCCGCAGGAGCGGGCGAGCGGGTCGGTCAGCGCGGCGGCGCCCGGGGACCAGGTGTCCAGCGTGCGGAGGGCGGCCAGCGCGAAGCTCCCGGCCAGGTAGCCGGCCGAGGTGAGCAGGAGGACCAGCGCGAGGGCCGGCACGGCCACCGCCCAGGCCCCGGCGCGCCGCCACAGCGCCCGGACGGCGGCGAGCACGACCAGTGCCACGACCGCCCAGGTCAGCAGGCCGTCCAGGGCGACCGGGCCGAGGGAGGGCGGCTCGTCCGGGTTCGGCATCCCGGGCAGCCAGGAGTAGGGCCAGCTGTTCGGCCCGCGCATCGCCAGCGCGGCGACGACGACCCCCGAGCCGAGGGCGAGCGCCGGGACCGCCGGGGACACCGGGCGGTCGCGGGTCACCGCCCGGACCAGGCCCGGCACCGCGACGAGGAACAGCGCGAGGAACAGCGGCCCGAGCCCGGACAGCGCGCCGAAGTGGTGCGTCCACTTGCTCGGGGTGAACCACAGCAGCAGCAGCGCCGCGCCGAGCGACCCGGCGGCCAGCAGCAGCGTGGGCGGCACCCGGACGTCGCGCGCCCGCGCGGCCACCGCCAGGACGAGGAACCACAGCAGCGCCACGATCCCGGCGAGCACCGCCGTCCGCCGGGCGTAGGAGCCCATCGGGATCGACTGGAACAGGAACGCGTAGCGCTGCCACTCGTCGTACCAGGCGTCCTGCCGCTGGATGGACAGGAAGATCTCCTGGCCGCGGCGGAAGTCGTTGAGGGTGCCGTCGGCGAAGGCGGCGCAGACGGCGAACGCCCCGGGGGCGAGGACCAGCAGCGTCCGCCCGGTCGCCTCCGCCCGCCCGCGCCCGGCGGCCACCAGCCGGCCCAGCCGCGGCAGCGTGGCGACCAGCGGGGCGAGGGCGACGAAGCCCGTCGGGTGGCAGGCCACCGCCAGCCCCGCCGCGCCGAACGCGAGCCCCACCGGCAGCAGCCGGCCGGTGCGCAGCGCGGCGGCGACCGCCACCAGCGTGGCGAGCGCCAGGACGCCGACCACGGCCTCGGGCCGCACGCCGATGCCGTAGGGCAGCCACCAGGCGAGGAACGCGGCGGCCAGCAGCAGCCGCGCGGCGACCGGGCCCCAGGCGGACGCCGCGACCGCCGGCGGCAGCGCGCCGGGGCGGGCCACCAGCCGGCGCAGGAGGACCCAGGTCACCAGGCCGGTCACCAGCGACGGGAGGCGGAGCAGGGTGGGCGAGTCACCGAGCTCCTGCCACCAGCCCAGCAGCCGGTAGAACCAGGTGAACGGCGTGAACGACTGGTTGAGCAGCTGGTAGTAGTTCCCGACGAACCCGGTCTCCTGGGCGTTGCGGGCCATCGCGGCGTAGTAGCCGTCGTCGTCGGACGTGGGCGCGAGGAACAGCCACAGCACCGCCGTCGCGACGACGGCGACGTCCACCGCGGCTCCCGCCCAGCGGGCGGCCCCCCGCGGGCGGGCGGCGGGCGGCTCCGGTGCCGGCGGGCCGGACGGCGGGCCGCGGCGCCGGTCGGCCGCGGCGAGGGCGAGCAGCGCGGCGAGCGCGGCGACCAGCACCAGCCCGGCGAGGGCCAGCTTCGCCGGCGTCGGGGTGGTGTCGAACTGGTCGTCCACGGTGAGCGAGACCCGCAGGTCGCCGTCCGGGAGCGCGGTCAGGCCGGTGGCGAGGACGTCGACGTCGGGCAGCACCGTCCCGCCGTCGGGCGGCGCGAGGCCGGCCACGCGGGTGCCGTCCCGCTCCACGGTGAGGCCGTCCGCGTCCGCCGTCACGCGGTAGGTGCAGTCGCCGGCGGGGACCGGCTGGTCGAGCACCTCCGTGCCGCGGTCGACCACCCGCACCCGGCCGTCCGAGGAGGTGACCAGCAGGCCGTCGGCCCCGGCCGCGGGGTGTTCCGGCACGAGCGTGGAGAACACGACCCCGCCCGGGACGTCCGCCGCGGCGCGGACCGCGGCGCAGCCGACCCGCAGGTCCAGGGCCAGCGGCTCCTGGCTGGTCAGCTCGAGCATCGTCGACTCCGGCCGCGCGGGGTCCTGCGGCCAGGTGACGGCCGGGGTGCTCATGCGGACGGGGGCCAGCGGCAGGAGCACCGCGCCGAGGACGGCGACGAGCGCGGCCAGGACCCCGAGGCGGGAGAGGCCCGGGGAGCGCGGCGGCGGGGGTGGTTCCGGGTCCGCCACCGGGCGCGGTCGCGCCTCCCCGACGAGGTCCACACGCTCCCCCTGCTGATCGCTGTTGACCGGCTCCGGTCAGTGAACACCCCGACCGGGTGCCGCGTCGCCCCCTCACCAGGCGTTCCCGGCGCGCCCGGCACCCTCCGGAGCACTAGCGTCGGCCCGTGCCCCAGCGCGGCCGGGATCGGACACCGGCACCCCGCGGTGCCCGCCGGCTGGTCCCGTCGCTGAGCTGGGTGGCGCTGTGCGTCGTCGTGTCGGGCGTCCTGGTCTACGTCTACCTGGCGCTGGTGGCCCGCGCGCTGCCCGCCGGGGAGTACGCCGGGTTCGGCGCGTTCTGGTCGCTGTCCCTGCTGCTCGGCTTCGGCCTGTTCCTCCCGCTGGAGACCGAGATCGCCCGGCTGGTGCACCTCGGCCCCGGCCGCGGCCTGCCCCGCGGCACGCTGCGGGTGACCGCCGTCCTGACGCTGGCCGGCCTGGTCACCGTGGCGGTCGCGACGCCGCTGCTGCTGCCGACGCTGGGCGCGGCCGGCCTGGTCGTCGCGCTGGCGGCGGTCTGCCTGGTCTCCCCGGGGCAGTTCGTGCTGCGCGGGCTGCTCGTCGGCACCGGCGGCTACCGCGGCTACGGCGTCGTGCTGCTCGCCGACGCCGTGCTGCGGGTGCTCGGCGCCGGCGTCGTCGTCCTGCTCGCCGATCCCGCCGGGCCCGCGGCCCTCGGGTGGACGCTGGTGGCCGCGCTGGCGCTGGCGCACCTGCCGCTGCTGGGGTGGCGGCTGCGGCGCCGGTCGCCGGCGCCGCCCGGCGGCCCGCGGCTGGCGCCCGGCGCCGTGGCGCACCTGGTCGTGGGCACGGTGTGCGCCCAGACGCTGCTCAACGCCGCGCCGGTGCTGGTGACCGCCGGGACCGCCGAGCGGACCGCGGCCGCCGCCTTCGTCGCGGCCTTCACCCTCGTGCGGCTGCCGCTGTTCGTGGCGGTGCCCCTGCAGGGTGCACTGCTGCCGGCGCTGGTCGACGCCGGCTCGGGCCCCCCGCGGGCGCGGGCCCGGGTGGTGCGCCGGCTGCTCGCCGCGGTCGCCGCACTGGCCGCGGCGGCCGCCGTCGTGGGGGCGCTGGCCGGCCCGCCGGTGGTGCGGCTGGTGTTCGGCGAGCGCTACGACCCCGCGGCCGCCGACGTCGCCGTCCTGGCCGCGGGCAGCGTCGTGCACCTGGCCCTGCTGGTGGCCGCGCAGGCGGTGGTGGCCGACGCGCGCCACCGCGACAGCGCGCTGGCCTGGGTGGCCGGGCTGGCCGTGGCGGCCGTCGTCGCGCTGACGGTGCCGGGCACCGCGGGGGCGGCGTGGGCGTTCGCGGGCGGCTCGGCGGCGGCGCTGGCCTGGTGCGCCGTCGTGCTGACCCGCCGGGGTACGGGGGCCGCGCCGGCGCCGCCGGTCCCCGCGGGGTCGACGGGAGGAGCGCGGTGAGCGACCGGCTGGACCTGGTGGTGGCGCTGGACTACTACGCGCCCTACGTCAGCGGCCTGACCAACGTGGCGCGCGACGTCGCCGAGGGGCTCGCCGCGCGCGGGCACCGTGTCCGGGTGCTCACCAGCCGGCACGACCGGTCCCTGCCGGAGCGGGAGGTGCTGCGCGGGGTCGAGGTCGAGCGCGCGCCGGTCGTGGCGCGGCTGGGCAAGGGCGTGGTGAGCCCGGCGCTGGTGCGGCGTCTGCGCGCGGCCGGGCGGACCGCCGACGTGGTGAACCTGCACCTGCCGATGCCCGAGGCCGGCCTGCTCGCCGTCGGCATGCGGACGCCGCTGGTCAGCACCTACCACTGCGACGTCAGCCTGCCGCCCGGTCCGGTCAACCGGGCGCAGACGCTCGGCGTGGACCTCGCCAGCCGGGCCACGCTGCGGCGCAGCGCCCGGGTCGTGGTGTCCAGCGAGGACTACGCGCGGTCCAGCCGGCTGTGGCCGGCGATGGCCGGGCGCACCGCCGCCATCCCGCCGCCGTGCCGGGAGCGGCCGGCCGGCCGGCCGCGGTTCCGCGACGGCGGCGGGCTGCACGTGGGGTTCCTCGGCCGGATCGTCGAGGAGAAGGGGCTGCAGTACCTGGTGCGCGCCTTCCTCGCCCTCGGGGACCCCGACGCGCGCCTGCTCATCGGCGGGGACTTCGCCGACGTCGCCGGCGGGTCGGTGGTCGAGGAGGTGCGGCGCGCGGCCGACGGCGACCCGCGGGTGCGGCTGCTCGGCTTCCTGCCCGAGGAGCAGATCGCCGACCTCTACGCGTCGATCGACGTCTTCGCCCTGCCGTCGGTGAACTCCTTCGAGGCGTTCGGCATCGTGCAGGTGGAGGCGATGATGGCCGGCGTCCCGGTGCTGGCCAGCGGCTTGCCCGGCGTCCGGACGCCGGTGCGGGAGACCGGGTTCGGGGTCGTGGCGCCGCCGCGCGACGTCGCCGCGCTCACCGAGGGGCTCCGCCGGCTCGCGGCGGCGCCGCCGGACCGCGACCGGGGCCGGGCCCGGGCGCGGGAGCGCTACGCCCTGGGCACCGTCCTCGACGCGTACGAGGAGCTGTTCGCCGAGGTCAGCGCGCGGGGTCCGGGACCTCGCGCCAGAAGGCGTCGAGCCGGCGGTTGAACTCCTCGGGCGCCTCCTCGAACGGCGCGTGCGCCTGGTCCTCGATCAGCTCGAAGCGCGCCCCCGGGATGGCCTCGGCCACCGCCCGGCCGTAGTCCGGTGGGGCGATGGGGTCGGCGCTGCCGGTCATCACCAGCGTCGGGACGGCGATCCGGGGTAGCCGGTCGAGGGTCGCGTGGTCCCAGAAGGCGTCGGCGAAGCGCTGGAAGGACTCGCTGGACTGCGGGTACGGGAAGGCCAGCGCGGCCTCGATCGTCCGGTCGACCCGCCCGTCCTCGTGGGCGCGGTGGGTGTAGGCCCAGGCGAAGAACGCCTCGAGGAACGCCCGCTCGCTCGGTGCCCGCTCGGCCATCCAGAGCCAGGACCCGACCATGTGGTGCCAGCGGACGTCCGGGCGGCACCAGGTGCCGACCAGCACGAGGCTGCGGACGGCGTCGGGGTGCCGCAGGGCGAGCTCCTGCGCGATCACGCCGCCGCCGGAGTAGCCGACGACGTGCGCGGGGCCGGCGCCGCACTCCAGCAGCACGCCGGCCGCGTCGTCGGCCAGGTCGGCCACGGTGTAGGCGAGGTCCGGGCGGGTGGAGCGGCCGACGTCGCGGTTGTCGAAGGCGATCAGCCGGTAGCGGTCGGACAGCCCGTCGAGCTGGGCCGACCAGGCCTCGAGCGGGTCACCGCCGCCGTTGACGAGCAGGACGTCGGGCCCGCTCCCCCGCTGCTCGACCCACAGCCTGACGTCGCCCGCTCGCACCGCTGCGCCCATCGGTCCGGCCCTCCGCTGCATGGGGCCGGACGGCTCCCGGCCCGGGCTGGGAGCTGCCATCGTCGCGCGCCGCGCCAGCCGGTGGACGGTTCCCGTCCCCGGGGACGGCGCGCCGTCACGGGCAGGTCCCCGGCGCTGGGACGGCTGCCACGATCAGCCGTGCCCGTCGACGACCTCGTCCTCGCCCGCTGGGACCGCGGGGACGCCGCCTCCGTCCGTGAGCTGGCGGGGATGCTCGCCGCCTACCACCTCGCCACCGAGGCCGAGAAGGGCGCCGCGGTCGCGTCGGTGGACGAGCTGCCCCCGCGCTACCGGGACGAGGTCGCCGACCCCGTCCGCGCCCTCGCCTCCGCCACGGTGCTGACCGCGGCCGTGGGCGGCGCCGGCTGCGGGTGCGTCGTCGTCTCCCCGGTCGCGGAGGGCACCTCGGAGGTCCGGCGCCTGTGGGTGGGGCCCGCGGCGAGGGGCCGCGGGGTGGGGCGGGCCCTCGTGGACGCCGCGGTCGCGGCGGCGGGGGCGCGGGGCGTCGGCGTGGTCCGGTTGTCCGTCTGGCGCTGGAGGACGGCGGCGATCGCCGTCTACGAGCGCGCCGGCTTCGTGCCGGTCCCCTCCTGGGACGCCCGCCCGGACCTCACCTGCATGGAGCTGCGCCTCCCCGGCACGTGACGACGGGCCCCGGTCCCCGCGCGCGGACGGTCCCGATCGGGCCGGCGCCGGTGGCAGGGTGCCCGCATGGGCGGCTGCTGCGACCCCCGCGGCTGCGAGCGGGTGTTCGACGACCGGTTCGCCCGGCGGATGGCCGCCCGCTACCGGGCGAAGGGCCTGGACCGGACGGCCCGCCGGATGGTGGACCTGCTGACCGAGCGCGGCGTGCACGGCGCGACGGTGCTGGAGATCGGCGGCGGGGTCGGCGAGATCGGCCTCGAGCTGCTGCGGCGCGGCGCGGCGTCGGTGACCGCCCTCGAGCTCTCGCCCGGCTACGAGGACCAGGCCGCGGCGCTGGCCGAGGAGGCCGGCCTGACCGGCCGGGTGCACCGCCGCCTGGCCGACGTCGCCGCCGACCCGGCCGGGGTCGAGCCGGCCGACGTCGTGGTCCTGCACCGGGTGGTCTGCTGCTACCCCGACCACCGGCGGCTCCTGGGCGCCGCCGCCGACCACGCCCGCCGCGACCTGGTGTTCAGCTTCCCCCCGCGCAACCCGGCCACCCGGGCGCTCCTGGTCACCGAGAACGCGTCCTTCCGCCTGCGCGGGCGCCGCTTCCGGACGTTCGCGCACCCGCCGGCGGCGATGCTGGCCGTCCTCGCCGAGCACGGACTGCGCCCCGCCGTCGTGCACCGCGGCGTGGTGTGGCGCGTCGCTCACGCGGCCCGGTGAGCACGGGCGGCGGGCGGCCTACCGCAGCAGGCTGCGGGCGATGACCATCCGCTGGACCTGGTTTGTGCCCTCGTAGATCTGGGTGATCTTGGCGTCGCGCATCATGCGCTCGACCGGGAAGTCCTGCGTGTAGCCGGCGCCGCCGAAGAGCTGGACGGCGTCGGTGGTGACCTTCATGGCGACGTCGGAGGCGAACGCCTTGGCCGCGGCGCACAGCCGGCCGAGGTCGGGGTCCACCTTGCCGCCGGAGTGACCCGCCTCGCCGCGGGCGGCGGCGACGTAGACCAGGTGGCGGGCGGCCTCGATCTGCATGGCCATGTCGGCGAGCATGAACTGCACGCCCTGGAAGTCGCTGACCGCCTTGCCGAACTGCTTCCGCTCGCGGGTGTACTCCACGGCGGCGTCGAGCGCGCCCTGCGCGACGCCCACGGCCTGCGCGCCGATGGTCGGGCGGGTGAAGTCCAGCGTCCGCAGCGCGGTCTTGAAGCCGGTGCCGGGCTCGCCGATGATGCGGTCGGCCGGGACGGCGCAGTCGGTGAAGTAGAGCTCGCAGGTGGGCGAGCCCTTGATGCCCATCTTCCGCTCCTTGGGGCCCACCGCGAAGCCCGGGTCGTCGCGGTGGACGACGAAGGCGGAGATGCCGTTGGCCCGCTTCTCCGGGTCGGTGACGGCCATGACCGTGTACCACTCGGAGACGCCGGAGTTGGTGATCCAGGCCTTGGTGCCGTTGAGCACCCAGGTGTCGCCCTCGAGCCGGGCGCGGGTCGTCATCGAGGCGGCGTCGGAGCCGGCCTCCCGCTCGGACAGGCCGTAGCTGATCATCGCCCGGCCCTCGGCGATCGACGGCAGGACCTTCTGCTTGAGGTCCTCCGACGCCGAGAGGATGACGGGCATCGAGCCGAGCTTGTTGACCGCCGGGATGAGCGACGCCGAGACGTCGACCCGGGCGACCTCCTCGATGACGATGCAGGTGGCGATCGCGTCCGCGCCCTCGCCGCCGTACTGCTCGGGGACGTGCGTGGCGTGGAAGCCGGCCGCCGTCAGCGCCTTCTGCGCCTCGATCGGGAAGCGGGAGTTCGCGTCGACGTCCGCGGCGTGCGGGGCGATCTCGCGCTCGGCGATGTCGCGGACCGCGGCCCGGATCGCGTCGTGCTCCTCGGTCAGCTGGTACAGCCCGCTCGTACTCACGGGTAGATGCTAGGACGTCCCAGCAGATCCGCCGTCGCCGGTCAGGCGGGCCCGCAGGGCCGCGTCGCGGGCGACGACGGAGTCGGCCAGGTCGGCCTGGAACCTCTCGACGGCGGCCCGCAGCCCCGGGTCGCCCGCGGCGAGGATGCGCACCGCGAGCAGGCCGGCGTTGCGGCCGCCGCCGATCGACACCGTGGCGACCGGGACGCCCGCGGGCATCTGCACGATCGACAGCAGGCTGTCCAGGCCGTCGAGGCGGTCCAGCGGCCGCGGCACGCCGACCACCGGCAGCGGGGTGGCCGCGGCGAGCATGCCCGGCAGGTGCGCCGCTCCCCCGGCGCCGGCGACCAGCACCCGCAGCCCGCGCCCGGCCGCCGAGCCGGCGTAGTCGAGCATCCGCTGCGGCGTGCGGTGCGCGGACAGGACGTGCACCTCGTACGGGACGCCGAACTCCGCGAGCGCCTCCGCGGCCGGCTCCATCGTGGGCCAGTCCGAGTCGCTGCCCATCACGATGCCGACCACGGGCTCGCTCACTCAGTGCTCCTCGGGAAAGGCGAACGCGGGGTCGACCACGCCGTCGGCGAGGTAGCGGGCCGCGGCGACGGCGCGAGCGCGCACCTCCGCGAGGTCCTCCCCCAGCGCCGTCACGTGGCCGAGCTTGCGGCCGGGGCGCTGGCCCTTGCCGTACCAGTGCAGCTTGACGTCGGGCCAGTGCGCCATGAGGTGGTGGACGCGCTCGTCGAGGCCCGGCCCGTCCCAGCCCGGCTCCGACGCGCGGCCGCCCAGCACGTTGGCCATGACGACGGCGGGCGCGGTCATCGCCGTCGACCCGAGCGGGTAGTCGAGGACGGCGCGCAGGTGCTGCTCGAACTGGCTGGTGCGCGCGCCCTCGATCGTCCAGTGCCCGGAGTTGTGCGGGCGCATCGCCAGCTCGTTGACCAGCACGCCGTCGGGGGCCTGGAACAGCTCGACGGCCATGACGCCGACGACGCCGACCCGGTCGGCGACCCGGACGGCGAGCTCCTGCGCGGCCAGCCCGGTCGCCTCGTCGAGGCCGGGGGCGGGGGCGAGGACCTCGGTGTTGATGCCGTCGCGCTGCACGGTCTCCACGACCGGCCAGACGGCGACCTGGCCGAACGGTGAGCGGGCCACCAGCACCGCGAGCTCGCGGACCAGCGGGACCCGCTCCTCGACCAGCAGGGTGCCGTGCGCCTCGAGCAGCTCGGCCACCTCGTCGGGCCCGCGGACGACGAAGACACCCCGGCCGTCGTAGCCGCCGCGCGGGGCCTTCACCACGACCGGCCAGCCGACCTCCTCGGCGAACGCGGTCACCTCGTGCACCGTGTGCGCGTCCGTCCACGACGGCTGGGGCTCCCCGGCGGCGGCCAGGGCGCGGCGCAGGACGAGCTTGTCCTGGGCGTGGACCAGCGCGTCGGGGCCGGGGGCGACGCGGACGCCCTCGGCGGCCAGCGTCCGCAGGTGCCCGGTGGGCACGTGCTCGTGGTCGAAGGTGAGCACGGTGGCGCCCTCGGCCGCGGCGCGCAGCGCGTCGAGGTCGCGGTGGTCGCCGATCCGGACGTCGGCGGCGACCAGCGCCGCGGACTCGTCCGGCCCGGTGGACAGCACGCGCAGCGACTGGCCGAGCGCGATCGCGGCCTGGTGGGTCATCCGGGCCAGCTGGCCCCCGCCGACCATCGCGACGACGGGGAGCCCGGTCCGGGGGTCGGTCGGGGCGGGCGGCAGCGCGGTGGGATCGGAGGCCATGGCAGGACGAGGCTAGCCGGGGCCGGCCGGCTCAGTTCCCGGCGAGGTCGAGCAGCGCCGCCCGGATGCGGGCGCCGACCAGGTCGGCGACCGCCTGGGTCGGGTGCACGCCGTCCGCGGAGGCGCCCGGGGCGAAGGTGCCCTCCCCGGTGTCGACGTCGGTCCACGGGTCCAGGTGCGCCCAGCCCTGCTCGCCGGCGAGCCCGGCCAGCCGCGCGTCGAGCTCCTCCCGCCCCTCCGGGTCGACGTCCAGCGGCGGGACGGCGACCAGGACGACCTGCTGCACGCCGGCGGTGGCGACGGCGTCGAGCAGGTTCCGCCGGGTCTCCTCCCACGGGACGGAGCCGAGCACGTCGTTGGTGCCGGCCAGGACGACCAGGACGTCGGCCTCCACCGGCCGGATGCCGGCGCGCATGTCCGCCGTGCGGGCGCCGGGCACCGCCCAGCCGCCGCGGAACTCCAGCGGGGCGACGTCGGCCGCGCGCACCCACGAGTTCCGCCCGCGGACCTCGGTGCCCTCGACGGGGGCGTCCAGGCCGGCGGTGATCGAGTCCCCGATGACGCCGAAGCCCACGGTCTGCGCGGTCTCCTCCGGCGCGGACCCCTCCGGAGCGGTGCCGGGCTGCGGGGCCGGCGCGGTGGCGCTCGCCGACGGGGTGCCCCCGTCGCCGGCGCCGCAGCCGGCGGTGAGGAGCGCCGCGGCGAGCACGGCGGCCGCCCACCGGCGTCCCGGCCACCGCAGGGACGAGGACCCGAGGGAGCTGCGCACGAGGCCCGAGTATCCCGTGTGTCCCGGCGTCCGCCGCGCTGCGACCCGTACCCTCGGCTCGTGCTGGCCCCGGGACGTCGACGTCGGCGCGGCGCCCTCCTCCAGCGGCTGCGCGGCACCTGGCGGGTGCTGCTGCGGGAGCTGTCGGCGTTCGGCGTGGTGGGCGGCGCCTCGTTCGTCCTCGACCTCGCGCTGTTCCAGTACCTGTACGCGCACGCCGGCGTCGGCGCGGTCGTGGCGAAGCTGGTGTCGACGACGGTGTCGACGTCGGTCGCGTTCGCCGGGCACCGCTGGTGGTCCTTCGCCGGCCGGGCGCGCACCGGGCTGCGCCGCGAGTACCTCGCCTTCGCCGTCGTCAACGCGGTGACGCTGCTGCTCGGGCTGGCGATCGTCTACGTGGTCCGGCACCCGCTCGGCCAGGAGAGCGCGCTGGTGCTGCAGGCCGCGAACGTCGTCTCGATCGCCGTCGGCACGGTGATCCGCTTCGTCTGCTACCGCACCTGGGTGTTCCCCGCCGCGCCGGCCCCGCGGGCGCGCGCGGGCCTGGCGACCGGCCGCCTGTCCCCCGCGGACCGGTAGCCGCGCCGCGGACCCGGCAGACTGGGGGCGTGCACGCACCGCTCCCCGCACCCGCCCGAGCGCAGCGCCGGGACCCCCGGCCGACCCTCTCCCCGGGAGAGGAGGCGTGACGGCGGTCGAGGCCCCGGAGTGGGAGGCCGCCGTCGGGCGGCTGGTCGCGGCGGCGGCGGCGGCGGAGCGGGCCGTGTCCCGGCTGGCGCGGGCGCTGTCCGGCATCGACCGGGTCGCCGCGCCCTACCTGCTCCCGCTGGAGCTCGACGCGCTGGTCCGGCTCATCCGCAACCTCATGCCGCTGCGCGTCCGGGACCGCCGGCTCAACGACGACGTCGTCGACTGGACCCACCAGGTGCGCAAGCTCTACGCGGTGCGCACGACCGTGGTGCACACGGTGTGGGAGCCGGCGCACGGCGAGCCGGGCATGCGGCCGGCGTGGTCGAACGCCGGCGTCGCCGAGCACCCGCTCACCGTCGCCGAGCTCACCCGGACCGTCGACCGGATCGCCACCCTGTGCGGCGACCCCCTCGACCGCCTGCTGCAGCGGATCGCCGAGGCCGCCCCGGCGCTGGCGGCGGCGGCCGAGCCGCGCTGACCCGGCCGTCGGCCGCTCAGCCGGCCAGCCGCGACCCCGACCGCCCCGCCACGACCTCCAGCCGGGTGGGGATGCGGGTGCGCAGCTCCTCCAGGTGGCTGATCACGCCGACGGTCCGCCCGCCGCGGCGCAGCTCGTCGAGCACGCCCATGACCGCGTCGAGCGCCTGTGCGTCGAGGGTGCCGAAGCCCTCGTCGACGAACAGGGTGTCCATCTGCACCCCGCCGGCCTCGGCGGTGACGACGTCGGCCAGGCCCAGGGCGAGGGCGAGGGAGGCCATGAAGCTCTCCCCGCCGGAGAGCGTCTTCGTCGGCCGGCGCACGCCGGTGTACTCGTCGAGGACGTCGAGGCCCAGGCCGCCGCGGGCGCCGTGGCGGCCCAGCGCGTCGCTGTGCAGGAAGGTGTAGCGGCCGCGGGACATCTCCTGCAGCCGCCGGCTGGCCACCTCGGCGACCTGCTCGAGCCGCGCGGCGAGCACGAACGACTGCAGCCGCATCCGCAGTGTGTTCGCCCCGCGCCCGCCGACCAGGTCGGCCAGGCCGGAGACCTGCTCGGCGCGGGCCCGCCGCTCGGCCAGCTCGACCTCGGCGGACACGACGTCGCCGGCCAGCGCGTCCAGGGCGTCCGCGCAGCGGCGGGCCTGGTCCAGCGCGGTGACGGCGTCCTCGCGGCGGGCGGTGAGCTCCGCGCAGCGCTGCTGCCCGGCCGCGACGTCGGGGCGCTCGCCGAGGTCGGCGAGCTCGGGGTCGGCGAGGGTGGCGACGACGACCGCGTGCGCCTCGTCGTGCTCGCGCAGCCGCCGGTCCAGCGCGGCCAGCCGGCCGTCCTCCAGCAGGGCGGCGGCCGCCTCCGCCACGCCGGCGAACCCGGCCGCGGCGGCGCGCTGCCCGGCGGCGTCCCGGGCCTCCTCGGCGGCGGTGCGGGCGCGGCGCTCCTCCTCGGCGGCGGCGACGGCGCCCTCGCAGCGGGCGGCCTCGGCGGTGAGCCGCGCGACGCGGGCGGGCAGGTCGCGGTCCTCCCCGCGGGCGGCGTCGAGGCGGGCGGCCAGCTCGGCGTGCGCCTCCGCGCGGGCGTCGTGCTCGGCGGTGGCCCGCTGCAGCGCCTCGCGGTCGGCGGCCAGCGCCGTGACGGCGGCGTCGCGCCGCTGCTCGGCCGCCGCCAGCTCGCGGCGGGCGGGCTCCACCTGGCGGGCCAGCGCCGCCACCTCGGCGCGCTCGGCCGCCGCGGCCGCCGCCCGCCCGGACAGCTCGGCGACCGGCAGCTCCCCGGCCTGCGCGCGCAGCACGGCCAGCTGCCGCTCGAGCTCCTCGACCGCCCGGCCGGCGGCGGTGCGCCGCTCCTCGGCGGCGTCGACGGCGGCGCGGGCGCGCTCCTCGTCGTCGGCGGTGACCGCGGCGCCGGCCGGCACCGCGGGCCGCGGGTGCTCGGCCGAGCCGCACACCGGGCAGTCGGCGCCGTCGGTCAGCCCGGCGGCGAGCTCGGCGGCCATGCCCTCCAGCCGGGCGGTGCGCACCTCGACCAGCCGCTCGCGCGCCTCCAGCCAGCCCAGCCGGGCGGCGTCGGCGGCCTTGGCGGCGCGGTCGAGCCGGCCGGTCACCTCCGCGGCGCGGGTGGCCGCCTCCAGCGCGGCGCGGGCGGCCTCGTCGGCGACGACCAGGCCGGGCAGGCGGGCGGCGGCGGCCTGCGCGGCGTCGAGCCGGGCCTGCGCCGCGGCGACGCGGGCGGGCTCCTCCTCGACGGCACGGGAGCCCTCGGCGACGCGGCCGGTGAGCCGCTCGCCCTCGCGGGCCAGGCGGGCGACCTCGGCGGCCAGGCCCGCGGCGCGGTCGGCCTCGGGCAGCAGGGCCCGGACCGCGGCGGCGGCGTCGCGCAGCTCCCGCGCCGGCTCCGGGCCGGCCGGGCGCCCGCCGGAGACCGCGGCCCAGGCGGCCTCGGCGGCCTGCCGGGCGGCGGTGGCCCGCTCGGCGGCGCGGGTGGCGCGCCCGGCGGCGTCCAGGACGTCGCGCAGCACCTCGGCGCGGCGGCCGGCGTCGGCCCGGTCCCGCAGCGGCGCCAGCTCCGGCTCGCGGGCGGTGAGCCGCTCCAGCTCGGCGCGGGCCCGGTCGCGGCGGGCGTGCCGGTCGGCCAGCGCCCGCGCGGCGGCGAGCTCCGCCTCGGCCCGGGTGCTCGCCGCGGCCGCGTCGTCGGCCTCGGCGGCCGCGCGGACCAGCCGCTCGGCCGCCCGGCCGCGCACCCCGGTCACCCAGGCGCCGACCGAGGCGCCGGGGCGGGCGCCGACCAGCTCGGGGGCGAGCTCCTCGGGCACCTCGACGTCGGCGATCTGGGCGACGCGGTGCAGCAGCGTGCTCACCCGGTGCCGGTCGGCGCGCAGCTCCTCCTCGGCGGCCCGCCGCTCCCCGGCCAGCCAGTCCTCGGCGCGGGCGAACCGGTCGACGTCGAACAGGGTGCGCAGCAGCCGGCCGCGGTCCTCGGGCTCGGCGCGCAGGAACCGGGCGAAGTCGCCCTGGGGCAGCAGCACCACCTGGCAGAACTGCTCGGCCGACAGACCCAGCCGCACCCGCAGGTACTCCGAGCCCTCGTCGATGCGGGTGCTCACCGGCTCCCAGCCGTCGGCCGTCGCGCGCTGCACGGTCAGCTTGGCCTGCTCGGTGGTCTCGCCGCTGCCGCGCTTCTTCGGCCGGGTCTGCTCCGGGCGGCGGACGACGAGCAGCCGCTCGCCGGCGAGGGTCAGCTCGCAGGAGACCTCGGTGCGGGTGGCCGCGTCGGCGTGGTCGCTGCGCAGCCGGCGGGCCTCGCCGCGGGCTCCGGGGACGGTGCCGTAGAGCGCGAAGACCACGGCGTCGAGCAGCGTGGTCTTGCCCGCGCCGGTCGGGCCCCAGAGCAGGAACAGCCCGTCGCGGGCCACCTCGTCGACCCGGACGGTCTCGGTGCCGGCGAAGGGGCCGAACGCGGTGAGGGTGAGGGTGTGCAGCCTCACCGGGCCAGCTCCTCGCGGCCCGCGGCGCCCAGCGCCCGGGCCAGCAGGTCGCGCTCGGCGGCCGTGACGCCCACCCCGCCGCGGACGTGCGCGACGAACTCCCCCGCGACGTCGAGGTCGTCCCGGCCGCGCAGCCGCTCCTGGTAGCTGCGGCCGTCGCCGCCGGCGGCGCCGCCGATCCACTCCAGGTGCACGCAGTGGCCGAACCGGGTGCGCAGCGCGCGCATCGGGTCGGCCGGGCGGACCGGGTCGGTGAGCCGGGCGGACACCCAGGCCTCCTCGGCGGCGGTGTGGGCGGGGTCGGCGAGCAGGTCGTCGAGGTCGCCGGTGAGCACGGTCAACGGCCGGGGCGCGGGCAGCGGCACCGACCGGACGCCGGCCAGCCCGCCGGCGTCGAGGTCGACCAGCCACACCTGCTTGTCCTGCCCGGCCTCGCCGAAGGAGTACCCCAGCGGGGAGCCGCTGTAGCGCATCCGGTCGCTGAGCGTCTGCGGGCGGTGCAGGTGTCCCAGCGCCACGTAGTCGACGCCGTCGAAGACCGGCGCCGGCACCACGTCCACCCCGCCGACGCAGATGTCGCGCTCGCTGTCGCTGGCCACCCCGCCGCCGACGAAGGCGTGCGCGAGCACCACCGAGCGGGTGCCGGGACGCAGGAACAGGTCGGCGCGCACCCGGTCCATCGCGGCCCGCAGGACGCCCTCGTGGCTGCGGGCGTCCGGCACGCCGAGCTCGTGCCGGGCGATCTCCGGCTCGAGGTAGGGCAGCCCGTAGACGGCGACCTCGCCGTGCGCGTCGGGAAGCAGCACCGGCTCGTCGAGCCGCGCGGTCTCGGCGCGGACGTGCAGGCCGGCCTTGGTCAGCAGCGAGGAGAAGGTGCCCAGCCGCCGCGCCGAGTCGTGGTTGCCGGGGGTGAGGACGACCGCGGCGCCGGCGCCGACCAGCCGGCCGACCACCCGGTCGAGGACCGCCTGCGCGTCGGCCGAGGGCACCGCCCGGTCGTAGACGTCCCCGGCCACGACGACGGCGTCGACGCCCTCCTCGGCCACCACCCGGGCCAGCCCGGACAGCACCGCCTCCTGCTCGGCGAGCAGCTCCGCGCCGTGCAGCGACCGCCCGATGTGCCAGTCCGAGGTGTGCAGCAGCCGCATGGGCGCGCAGGGTAGGTCGGGGGTACGACAGAACCGGGCCAGGCTCGCCGTGACCGGTCGGTCACACCCCGGCGTCGTACCCGTGTCCCCCGGCGGCCGCGGAGGCCCAGGGGTCCCCGTCCTCGTCCTCCTCGACCAGCCGGACCAGCAGCTGCTGCACGTCGGCGCAGGCGGGCAGGCGCTCGAGCACCACCGGGCCGCCCTCGCCGGCGGTCTCGACGGTCAGCGTCCCCGAGCGCAGCACCCGCTGCCGGAGCGTCTGGTGGATCGAGACGTCGGTGACGCGCGACAGCGGCACGTCCCGGCCGCGGCGGGACAGCACGCCCGAGCGGACCAACAGCCGGTGCGTGGTGACGACGGTGTGCGTGGTCCGCCAGCGCAGCACCGGCCGGACGACGAGCACGACGAGGGCGACCAGCACCGCCGCCAGCAGCGCCATCCGCAGCACGCCCTGCTGGCGGCCGGCCGGGACGAGGGCGGCGAGGTAGGAGCCGGCGCCCACGACGGCGAACAGCCCGGTCACGGGCCAGAACAGCGTCGTCCAGTGCGGGTGCAGGTGGACGACGACCTCCTCGTCGTCGGCCAGCAGCCTGTCGGGGTAGGGCACCCGGCCAGGATGACCGAGCGCGGACCGCGCGTCAGGCTCCGGCGGGGCGTGTCCGGACGTGCTGCACGTCTCCGCTGGCCAGCTCCACCGTGCCGCCGTCGGTGCGGACCACCAGCCGGCCGTCCCAGTCGACGGCGGTCGCCGTGCCGGACAGCGTCGACCCGTCGGGCAGCGTCACGGTCACCTCCGCGCCGACCGTCGAGCACCAGGCGAGGTAGTCCGCGGCCAGGCCGGTGGCGACCGGGTCGCCGAGCGCCGCCGTCCAGGCGAGGTAGCGGCGCTCGAGCGCGCGGAGGAAGGCCAGCAGGACCGGCGCGCGGTCGACCGGGGCGCCGGTGACCAGCGTCAGTGACGACCCGGTGGGCGGCAGCTCCTCGCGGCGGGTGCCGACGTTGAGCCCGGTGCCGACGACCACCGCGGTGCCGACCGCCTCGGCCAGGATCCCGGCGAGCTTGGCGCCGTCGACGGCGAGCAGGTCGTTGGGCCACTTGAGCGAGGTGCGCACGCCGGTGACCTCCCCGACGGCCTCGGCCAGCGCCACACCGGTGAGCAGCGGCAGCCAGCCGCGGCGGGCGGCCGGGACGTCGGGCCGCAGGAGCACCGAGACGGTCAGCCCGGCCCGCGGCGGGGAGGTCCAGGTGCGGTCGAGCCGGCCGCGCCCGGCGGCCTGGTGCTCGGCGACGAGGACCGCGCCCTCGGGCACGTCGTCGTCGGCGGCTCCACTGCTGACGGCTCTGTCGGCGAGGACGGCGTTGGTGGAGCCGACCTCCTCGACCACCTCCAGGGAGCGCCACAGCCGGCTGTCCCTGGTCAGCGCGGCCCGCAGCGCCGCGGCGTCGAGCGGGGGGCGGTCCAGCTCCGACCAGCGGGCGGAGGGCGTGTCGGGCACTCCCCTACGCTACGGGCCGTGAGTGCGGCTGAACTGGAGAGCGCCGGCGAGCACGTCCCCGGCGACATCGACATCCACACGACCGCCGGCAAGCTGGCGGACTTCGAGCGCCGCGTCCAGGAGGCCACGCACGCCGGCTCCGAGCGCGCGGTGGAGAAGCAGCACGCGGCGGGCAAGATGACCGCCCGCGAGCGGATCGAGGCGCTGCTGGACCCGGGCTCGTTCACCGAGCTCGACGAGTTCGCCCGCCACCGCTCCAGCAACTTCGGCATGGACGCCCGGCGGCCCTTCGGCGACGGCGTCGTCACCGGCTACGGGACGGTCGACGGCCGCCCGGTGTGCGTGTTCTCCCAGGACGTCACCGTCTTCGGCGGCAGCCTCGGCGAGGTCTACGGCGAGAAGATCGTCAAGGTCCTCGACCTGGCCATCCGCAACGGCTGCCCGGTCATCGGGATCAACGAGGGCGGCGGCGCGCGCATCCAGGAGGGCGTGGTCTCCCTCGGCCTCTACGGCGAGATCTTCCGGCGCAACGTGCACGCCTCCGGCGTCATCCCGCAGATCTCGCTGGTCATGGGCGCCGCGGCCGGCGGGCACGTCTACTCCCCCGCGCTCACCGACTTCATCGTGATGGTCGACCAGACCAGCCAGATGTTCATCACCGGTCCCGACGTCGTGAAGACCGTGACCGGCGAGGACGTCACGCTCGAGGAGCTCGGCGGCGCCCGCACGCACAACACCAAGTCCGGCGTCGCGCACTACCTGGCCGAGGACGAGGCCGACGCGCTCGACTACGTCAAGGCGCTGCTGTCCTACCTGCCGAGCAACAACCTCGATCCGCTGCCCGCGGTCGAGGTCGCCCCGGCCGACACCACGCCGGACGGCGTCACCGAGGAGGACCACGAGCTCGACACGGTCGTCCCCGACTCGCCGAACACCCCCTACGACATGCACACCGTCATCGAGCACGTGCTCGACGACGGCGAGTTCCTCGAGGTGCAGGCGCTGTTCGCGCCGAACATCGTGGTCGGCTTCGGCCGGGTGGAGGGCCGGCCGGTCGGCGTCGTGGCCAACCAGCCCACCCAGTTCGCCGGCACGCTGGACATCGACGCCAGCGAGAAGGCGGCCCGCTTCGTGCGCACCTGCGACGCCTTCAACGTCCCGGTGCTCACCTTCGTCGACGTCCCGGGCTTCCTCCCCGGGACGTCGCAGGAGTGGGAGGGGATCATCCGCCGCGGCGCCAAGCTCATCTACGCCTACGCCGAGGCCACGGTCCCGAAGATCACGGTCATCACGCGCAAGGCCTACGGCGGCGCCTACGACGTCATGGGGTCCAAGCACCTCGGCGCCGACCTGAACCTCGCCTGGCCGACCGCGCAGGTCGCCGTCATGGGCGCCCAGGGCGCGGTGAACATCCTCTACCGGCGCGAGCTGGCCGACGCCCCGGACGCCGACGCCCGCCGCGCGGAGCTCATCACCGAGTACGAGGACGCGCTGCTGTCGCCGTACATCGCGGCCGACCGCGGGTACGTGGACCAGGTGATCCGCCCCTCGGAGACCCGCATCGAGATCACCAAGGCGCTGCGGCTGCTGGCCAACAAGCGCGAGACGCTGCCCCCGAAGAAGCACGGGAACATCCCCCTGTGAGCGAGCCACAGCGCCCGCTGCTGCGGGTGGTCCGCGGCGAGCCGACCGCCGAGGAGCTCGCCGCCCTCACCGTCGTCGTGGCCGCGCTCTCGCAGCGCCGGCCGCGGCGGCGCCCGACCCCGGTCGGGGCGTGGGCGAGCCGGGCCGACGCCCACCGGCAGCCGCTGCGGCCCGGCCCCGGCGGCTGGCGCGCGTCCGGGAGGTTCGCATGAGCGACGTCCGCCGGCTGGTCCTGGCCTCGGCGTCCCCGGCCCGGCTGGCGCTGCTGCGCCAGGCGGGGCTCGCGCCCGAGGTCGTGGTCAGCGACGTCGACGAGACCGCGGTGACCGCGCCGCGCGTCGCCGAGCGGGTCGCGCTGCTGGCGTCGGCCAAGGCGTCGGCCGTCGCCGGGCGGGAGGACGACGCCCTGGTGGTGGGCGCCGACTCGCTGCTGGAGTTCCGCGGGCAGGCGATGGGCAAGCCGGCCGACGCCGCCGAGGCGCGGGAGCGCTGGCGGCGGATGTCGGGCCGCTCGGGCGTGCTGCACACCGGCCAGGCGCTGCTCGACGTCCGCGGCGGGGCGGTCGAGTCCCGCGACGTCGTCGTCACCTCGACCGTCGTGCACTTCGCCACCCCGACGCCCGCGGAGGTCGAGGCCTACCTGGCCACCGGCGAGCCGCTGGCGGTCGCGGGCGCGTTCACCCTCGACGGCCTCGGCGCCCCGTTCGTGCGCCGGGTCGAGGGCGACCCGGCGTCGGTGATCGGGCTGTCGCTGGCCGCGCTGCGGGAGCAGCTGCGCCGCCGCGGGCTGACGATCACCGACCTCTGGCGGCGCTGACCAGCACGGTCCCCGCGGCGCTGGCTCCCGCCCGCCGACCGGCCTAGGGTCCCGCCGTGGACACACGCTCCCTGCGCACGGCGTGGGACACCTTCGGCTCGCGGGACCCGATGTGGGCGGTGCTCACCGAGCCCGACCGCCGCGGCGGGCGCTGGGACCCCGAGGAGTTCTTCGCCACCGGCGTCCGCGTGGTGGACGACGTCATGGCGCTGGCCGACTCCCTCGGGCTGCCGGCCCGGCGGGAGACGGCGCTGGACTTCGGCTGCGGGGTGGGCCGGCTGACCCAGGCCCTGGCCCGGCACTTCGACCGGGTCACCGGCGTGGACATCGCGCCGTCGATGCTCGCCGAGGCGCGCCGGCACGACGCCGGGGGCCGCTGCACCTTCGTGCACAACGAGGCGCCGGACCTGTCCGTGTTCGCCGACGACAGCTTCGACATGGTGCTGTCGACGATCGTGCTGCAGCACATGCCGCCCGAGCTGGCGCTGGGCTACGCCGAGGAGTTCGGCCGGGTGCTGCGGCCGGGCGGGCTGGCGGTCTTCGCCGTCCCCACCGGCCCGTCGGACACCCTGGTCGGCCGGCTGTACCGGACGGTGCCCCGGCCGCTGGTGCACGCCTACGTCCGGCGGCGGTTCGGCGCGGTGCTGCAGATGCACGGCCTGCCGATGGAGGTCCTGCTGCCCCGCCTGACCGAGCGCGGCCTGGTGGTGCTGCGGGTCGAGCCCGACGACAGCCCGGGGCCCAACTGGCGGGGGTTCCGCTACGCCGTCACCAAGCCGGCCACCGGCTGAGCCGCGCTCCGGCTCCCGCCCTACTGCGGGCGGGCGGACGGGCGCTGGCTAGAGTCCGACCCGTCCGTCTTCGAGGGAGTACGCCGGTGCAGAAGGTCCTGATCGCCAACCGCGGGGAGATCGCGGTCCGGGTCGCCCGCGCCTGCCGCGACGCCGGGCTGACCAGCGTCGCGGTGTACGCCGAGCCCGACCGCGACGCCCTGCACGTCCGCGTCGCCGACGAGGCGTTCGCCCTGGGCGGCACGACGCCCGGCGACTCCTACCTGGTCATCGACAAGATCATCGACGCCGCGAAGCGGTCCGGCGCTGATGCGATCCACCCCGGCTACGGCTTCCTGTCGGAGAACGCCGACTTCGCCCAGGCCGTCCTCGACGCCGGGCTGACCTGGATCGGGCCCTCCCCCGAGTCGATCGTCGCGCTCGGCGACAAGGTCGCCGCGCGGCACATCGCCACCAAGGCCGGCGCGCCGCTGGTGCCCGGCACCAAGGACCCGGTCTCCGGCGCCGACGAGGTGCTGGCCTTCGCCCGCGAGCACGGCCTGCCGGTGGCGATCAAGGCCGCGTTCGGCGGTGGCGGGCGCGGCCTGAAGGTCGCCCGCACCGAGGAGGAGATCCCGCACCTGTTCGACTCCGCCGTCCGCGAGGCCGTGTCGGCCTTCGGCCGCGGCGAGTGCTTCGTCGAGCGGTTCCTCGACAAGCCGCGGCACGTCGAGGCGCAGGTCCTGGCCGACACGCACGGCAACGTGGTCGTCGTCGGCACGCGCGACTGCTCGCTGCAGCGGCGCAACCAGAAGCTGGTCGAGGAGGCCCCGGCGCCGTTCCTCACCACCGAGCAGCGGGCACGCATCCACGAGTCGGCCAAGGCGATCTGCCGGGAGGCCGGCTACCACGGCGCCGGCACCGTCGAGTACCTCGTCGGCGCCGACGGCTCGATCTCCTTCCTCGAGGTCAACACCCGCCTGCAGGTCGAGCACCCGGTCAGCGAGGAGACCAGCGGCATCGACCTGGTGCGCCAGCAGTTCCGCATCGCCGAGGGGCTGCCGTTGGAGATCACCGAGGACCCCGCCCCGCGCGGGCACAGCATCGAGTTCCGGATCAACGCCGAGGACGCCGGCCGCAACTTCATGCCGGCCCCCGGCCCGGTCACCCGGCTGGAGATCCCCCAGGGCCCGGGCGTGCGCTGGGACTCCGGCGTCGAGACCGGCGGCGAGGTGGCCGGCGCGTTCGACTCGATGCTGGCCAAGCTGATCGTCACCGGCGCCAGCCGCGAGGAGGCGCTGCAGCGCGCCCGCCGCGCGCTGGACGAGCTGGTCGTCGAGGGCATGCCCACGGTCGTCCCGTTCCACCGCGCGGTGGTCCGCGACGAGGCGTTCACCAGCGAGCCGTTCACCGTGCACACCCGCTGGATCGAGACCGAGTGGGACAACCAGGTCCAGCCCTACAGCGCGGCGCCGGCCGAGGCCGACGAGGAGGCGCCACGGCAGACCGTCGTCGTCGAGGTCGGCGGGCGCCGGCTGGAGGTCTCCCTCCCCGCCGGGCTGGCCGCGGGCGGCGGGGCGCCGGTGGCCGCCGGCGGGGGCGCCAAGCCGCGCAAGCGGGGCTCGGGCCACGGCGGCTCAGCGGCGTCCGGCGACGCCCTCACCTCGCCGATGCAGGGCACGATCGTGAAGGTCGCCGTCGAGGAGGGCGACACCGTCGAGGCCGGAGACCTCGTCGTCGTCCTCGAGGCGATGAAGATGGAGCAGCCGCTCACCGCGCACAAGGCGGGCACCGTGACCGGGCTGTCGGCCGAGGTCGGCGCCACCGTCACCAGCGGCGCCGCCATCTGCACGATCGCCGACGCCGAGGGCTGACCGCGCCGCGCGGCCCCGGCAGCCCGGGGCCGCGCGCTGCGGATCAGCCGAGGCCGACGGTCACCTGGCCGCCCCGCACCGTGATGCGGCCGCGCTGGAACGTCTGGGTCACCGTGCCGTCGGGCGCGGCGACGGCGTTGCCCAGCGGGTAGCCGAGCGGCCCGGACTCGCCCCGGTGGGAGTCGTAGACCGGGGAGATCGGCTGCAGCACCGCGTACGCGCCGGTGGCCGGCGAGGTGTGGATCCGACCGAACTGGAACGCCTGCGTCCACCCGTTGCCCGGCGTCGGGTACCGGTCCCCGACGGGGTAGCCGAGCACGCCGGACTCGCCCCACAGCGGGTCGTAGGCCCTCGAGATGTCGCCGTACACCGCGTGCGCCCCCGTGCCTGGCGAGGTGTGGATCCGGCCGAACTGGAACGCCTGCGTCCACCCGTTGCCCGGCGTCGGGTACCGGTCCCCGACGGGGTAGCCGAGCACGCCGGACTCGCCCCACAGCGGGTCGTAGGCCCTCGAGATGTCCCCGAACACGGCGTGGGCGCCGGTCGACGGGGAGGTGTGGATCCGGCCGAGCTGGAAGGCCTGCGTCCACCCGTTCCCGGGCGTCGCGTACCGGTCGCCGACCGGGTAGCCCAGCACCCCGGACTCCCCCCGCAGCGGGTCGTACGCCTTCGAGATGTCCCCGAACACCGCGTGGGCGCCGGTCGCGGGTGACGTGTGGATGCGGCCGAGCTGGAAGGCCTGCGTCCACCCGTTCCCGGGCGTCGCGTACCGGTCGCCCACGGGGTAGCCGAGCACCCCCGACTCGCCCCACAGCGGGTCGTAGGCCCTCGAGATGTCGCCGTACACCGCGTGCGCCCCCGTGCCTGGCGAGGTGTGGATCCGGCCGAACTGGAACGCCTGCGTCCACCCGTTGCCCGGCGTCGCGTACCGGTCCCCGACGGGGTAGCCGAGCACGCCGGACTCGCCCCACAGCGGGTCGTAGGCCCTCGAGATGTCCCCGAACACGGCGTGCGCCCCGGTGGAGGGCGACCAGTGGATGCGGCCGTTCTGGTACGCCTGGGTGAGGCCCCCTCCCGCCGTCGCGTACGCGGAGCCCACGCGGGCACCGAGCGGGCCGGAGCTGCCGCCGGTGGCCGAGTACGCCGCGGCGATGGCGTCGGCGCCGCCGCCCACCGGGGTGACGGCCGCGCTGGGCGCGCTGGCCGGGCCGGTGCCGGCGGCGTTGGTGGCGGTGACCGTGAACGTGTAGGCCGTCCCGTTGGTCAGCCCGGTGACCATCGCGGTGGTGACCCCGGCCGTGGTGACCGTCGCGCCGCCCGGCGAGGCCCGGACCGTGTACCCGGTGACCGGGCTGCCGCCGGACGCGGCGGCCGCCCAGGTGACGCTCGCCTGCCCGTTCCCGGGGGTGGCGGACACCCAGGCGGGGGCGCCCGGCACGGTCACCGCGGCCGGGGAGCCGTACGCGGGCTCGCTGGCCGGCCCCGTCCCGACGGCGTTGGTGGCGGTGACCGTGAACGCGTAGCCGCTGCCGTTGGCCAGCCCGGTGACCGTCGCCGTCGTCGCGCCGGTGGTCGTCACCGTCGCCCCGCCCGGGGAGACGAGGACGGTGTAGCCGGTGACCGGGCTGCCGTTGTCGGCGGCCGGTGACCAGGAGACGGTGACCCGCCCGTCGCCGGCGCGGGTGGTCACGCCGGTCGGTGCGCCCGGCCGGGTCGCGCCGGTCGGGGTGACGGTCACGGCGGTCGCCGGCCCGGCCTGGCCCCACGCGTCCACCACGGCGACGTCGTAGGTGCGCGACACCCCGACCGCCGGCGCCGGGAGCGTGACCCCCGCCGTCCGCGGGTCGGCGACGAGCTCGCCGCCGACCGCCACCCGGTACGTGTAGGCGGTGCCGGCGTCGTCCCAGCTCAGGAGCACCTGGTCGCCGTCGGCCCGGCCGGTCAGGCCGGTCACCGCCCCTGGGACCGCCGGCCGGCCGCTGCCGACGACGACCGCGTTGGAGAAGCCGGTCTGGCGGCCGAGGTCGTCGACCCCGCGCAGCTGCCAGCGCGTCTCCTGGGTGGGCATGGCGCCGATGCCGATGGAGAAGGTCTCCGGCGTGCCGGTCAGGGCCCGGGTGATCGTCCCGATGCCGACGCCGTCGCGGTAGATCGCCAGCCTGGGCGCGGAGGCGCCGGGGACGGAGGCGGTCAGGTCGAGGGCCGCGCCCGAGGCCGTGCCCCGCAGCGCGGCGGAGTGCAGCACCGGCGTCGTGGGCGCGGCCGGGCCGACGGTGGCCAGGACCGGGCGGCTGCGCTCGCCGCCGGCGGGCTGGACGTCGACCGCCACCTGGGTGCCGTCGGTCAGGCCGGAGACGCGGGCGGTGGTGCCGGAGACGGTCGCGCGGACGACGCCGTCGACCCGGACCGTGTACGAGGGGGCCCCGGCGACCGGTGCCCAGGCGACGTCGACCGCTCCCGGGGCCGGCGTGACCGTCGGCGCCGCGCCGGTGCGGTCGGCCGCGGCCAGGGCGGCGGGCACCACCAGCCGGCCGGCCCCCCACGCGCGGTCCCAGGAGCCGGAGGCGTCGGCGCCGGCCTGCAGCGCCGCCTGGACCTCCCCCGGCGTGATGCCGGGGTGCGCGGCCCGCAGCAGCGCGACGGCGCCGGCGACCGCCGGGCCCGAGAAGGACGTGCCCGACCCGCTGGCGAAGCCGCCGCCGGGCATGGTCAGCAGGACGCTCTCGCCGACCGTGGCGACGTCGGCCTGCCAGCCGTGCACCGCCCAGTCGGCCGGGGCGCCCGCGGGCGTGGTCGCCGAGACGGCGATGACGCCCTCGTTGGCCGCCGGGTACATGACCGGGTTGCCGTTGAGGCCGTCGTTGCCGGTCGAGGCGACCAGCACGACGTCGTGGTCGAGGGCGTAGCGGATGGCCACCGCGGTCACGTCGGACCAGCCGGCTCCTGACAGCGACATGTTCACGACGTCGGCGCCGTGGTCGACCGCCCAGAGGATGCCGCGTGCGATCGCCGCGGACGGGCAGCCGTCGGTGGCGTTGCACACCCGGACCGGCATGATCCGCGCCTCCGGCGCCATGCCGGCGGAACCGGTCCCGTTGTCGGCGCGCGCGGCGATGACCCCGGCGACGCCGGTGCCGTGCCAGGGGTCCAGCGGCCCGCCGACGGTGTCCGTGCCGGGGACCAGGGCGCCGGCGAGGTCGGGGTGGCCGGGGTCGACGCCGGTGTCGAGGACGGCGACGGTCTGCCCGGCGCCGCGGGTGCGCGTCCAGACGTCGCGGACGGCGCTGGCCTGCTGCGGGTCGTCGGCCTCCCAGAAGGGGTCAGTGCCCTGCGGCCGGTAGGTCACCGACGGGCTCGCCTCGACGACGTCGGCGCGCGCCTCGAGCGAGGCCTCCGTCCGGTCCGCGCTGCCGGCGGGCACGGCGACGGTCTCGACGACGTACTCGCCGTCGACGACCTTGAGCACGTCGATGGTGACCGGCTCGTCGGCGGCGTGCGCCGGAGCGGCGGTCAGGGCGAGCAGCGCGGTGACCGCCGCCCCGGTCAGGGCGGCGCCGAGCCGGGACGGGGTGCGGGCGGACGGCATGGGACGCGCATCGGCACGGTCCCGCCCCGGGCTGAGGGGTGGCGGGCGGTCGTCCCCCGAGGGGGTCAGTAGGCGTAGGTGACCCTGGTCCCGAGGGACGAGGAGGTGATGCTGCCGCCCTGGAAGTCCTGCCGGTACACGTCGGGACGGATCCAGGCCCCGTGCCGGACGGGGTAGCCCAGCCGGCCCGCCTCCCCGCCCACCGCGTCGTACGCGCGGGACACGGCACCGGTGACCGGGATGGCGCCGGTCCCGGGCGACCAGTGGATCCGGCCGTTCTGGAAGGCCTGCGTCACGCCGCCCCTCACGGTCGGGTACGGCTCGGTCACCGGGTAGCCCAGCACCCCGGACTCGCCCCACAGCCGGTCGTACTCGAAGCGGCCGGGGCCGTAGACGCCGTGTGCCCCGGTGCCGGGCGACCAGTGGATCCGCCCGTTCTGGAAGGCCTGCGTCCAGCCACCCTGCGCGGTCGGGTAGCGGTCCGCGACCGGGTAGCCCAGCACCCCCGACTCGCCCCACAGCGGGTCGTAGGCCCGGCCGATCACCGACAGCACCGCGTGGCCGCCGGTGGCCGGGGACCAGTGGATGCGCCCGTTCTGGAAGGCCTGGGTGACGCCGCCGTTCGCCGTCGCGTAGCGGTCGGTGACCGGGTAGCCGAGCACGCCGGACTCCCCCCACAGCGGGTCGTACGCGCGCGAGATGTCGCCGTACACCGCGTGCCCGCCCGTCGCGGGCGACCAGTGGATCCGGCCGTTCTGGAACGCCTGGGTCACCCCGCCGTTCGCCGTCGGGTACCGGTCGCCCACCGGGTAGCCCAGCACGCCGGACTCCCCCCACAGCGGGTCGTAGGCCCGGGAGACGTCCCCGTAGACGGCGTGGCCTCCGGTCGCCGGCGACCAGTGGATCCGGCCGTTCTGGAACGCCTGGGTCACCCCGCCGTTCGCCGTCGGGTACTGGTCGCCCACCGGGTAGCCGAGCGGCCCGGACTCACCCCACAGCGGGTCGTACGCCGCGCCGATGACCGCGCCCACGAGGTGCGCCCCGGTCGCCGGGGACCAGTGGATCCGGCCCCAGCGGAAGGCCTGCGTCCATCCGCCGCCGGGCGTCGCGTACTGCTCGCTCGTCGGGTAGCCGATGCCGGAGCCGGAGAAGTCGCCGCGACGCCGGTACTCGTCGAGGAGGATCCCGCGGACGACGTGCGCCCCCGTCGCCGGGGAGTGGTAGACGCTGCCGCCGGGGAAGTGCTGCACGCACCCGCCCCACGGCAGCCCGCACGTGGGCGGCCAGCCCGGGGTGCCGAGCCCGCCGTCGGCCGCGGCGGCGGCCGCGATCGCCGCCGGGCCGGCGGGCACGACCTCCACCGTGGCCTGCTCGGGCGTGACGGCGCGGACGGCGACCGTGACGTCGCCGCCCGACACCGGGACCGCGCGGCCGTCCGCCGGCAGCGGGACCTGGACGTCGGTGCTCCAGCCGCTGCTCGCCGACGGCGTGGCGTCGAGCAGGAGCGTGTCGTCGTCCTCCCCGGGCGCGGTGCGACGCAGCAGCACGCCCGGCTGCGGCGCGGCAGGGCCGAGCTGCCCCAGCCAGCTGTCGCGGCCGGTGCCGCCGGCGGCCCGGTACTCCAGCCAGTAGACGACGCCGTCGGCGTCGGTGAACCGCAGGGCGTAGGCGCGGTCGGCGGTCCGGGCGTCCCAGCGCGGGAGGGTGTAGGTGCCGCCGTCCGGGCCGACGTCCATGGCGGGCAGGTAGGACACGACCTGCGCGGCGTGCGGCGCGGACAGCGAGCCGAGCCGCTCCCAGGAGAAGCCCATGACGTCGTAGTAGTCGGCGTAGGACGACGTCCGGCAGGTACCGGTCTCCACCGAGCGGTCGCACTGCAGCGCCGAGGCGTGGCCGAGGCCGAGGTTGTGGCCGAGCTCGTGGGCGATGACCGACGCGCCGGTGTCCTGGACGTAGACCAGTCCCCCCTCGCTCGTCCACCCGCTGACGGTGCCGAGGCCGTACGCGCAGCCGGGTGAGTCCTGCGGCACGTAGACCAGCAGGTGCTCCCCGCGGTCCGGGGTCCAACCGGCCGCCCGGGCCGCCGTCTCCCAGAGGCCGAAGGGGTCCTCGCAGGTGGCGGCGCTGGGGACCCAGTCCGTCCGGCTCACGACGCCGAAGCGGATGCTGCCGCCGGTCTGCTCGGACCAGTAGCCGGCCACCGGACCGTCCACCGCGGCGACGACGTCGGCGAGGGTGGTGGGGTCGGCCGCCCGCTGGGCCGCGGCGTCGGCCGGCTGCACCATGACCACCCGCACCGGGTGGTTGACCGGCTCCGTCGCGGAGGCGGTCGGCGGCTGGTCGGCCGCGGCGACCACCTCGGCGGACAGCACCTCGCGCGCGGGCTCCAGGCCGTCCTCCGAGGCGGCGTCCTCGACGGGACCGCCCAGGGTCACCTCGACGGTCGCGCCGGCCTCGGCGTCGCCCAGGTCCTCGGTGGGGACGCGCACGGTCTCGCCCGGCGCGGTCCGGATCCAGCTCAGCAGCCCGGCGTCCTCCGCCGCGCCGTGGTGGCGCCCCGGCGTCTCCGGGTCGGCGTAGGCCTGGACCAGCTCGCCGACGACGGTCCCGCCGGCGGCCGGGGGCGCCTCCTCCGCCCGGGCGGCCGGGACGGTGCCGACCAGGGAGAGGACGGCCGCCGCGGCGAGGGCGGCGGCGGCGAGGCGCGGGCGGCGGGCGACGGGCATGGCTCCTCCATCGGCAGCCGCGGCGCCGGACCGCACCCGAACGGGCAGGTCAGCCGCGGCGCAGGCGCGGGAGGACCCGCCGGGTGGCCAGCACGGTCCCGCCCAGGCCGACGGCACCGCCGGCCGCGAGCGCCGGGGTGGCCCAGCCGCTGCCGGCGGGCTCCGTGGCGGCGGCCTCGACCGGTGCCGCGGCGACCGGGGCGGCGTCCTCGGCCGCGGGGTCCTCGGCCGCGGGCGCCGGGGCGACCGGCGCGACGGCGGACACCGGCGGCGCGGCCGGGACGGCGGCGGGCGGGGGCGCGGTCCTCACGGGGCTGCCGGCCAGGACGCGCGGCTCCGGGGCGGCCGGCGCGGGGGAAGGCGCGCCGGCCGCCACGGACGTGCGGACGACGGTCACCGTGGCGCCGGCCGGGGTGACCGCGTCGAGGGTGACGGTGAGCGCGCCGCCGGCGACGGCGACCGGCACGCCCGGCACCAGCGCCGTCTGCAGGTCGGCCTCCCAGCCGGCCGCGGCCGACGGGCTGCCGTCGAGCAGCAGCGACGTGTCCGGCATCCCGCCGGCGCGGTGCAGCAGCACGCCGCTGTCGAGCCGGTACCGGTTGTCCGAGGTCAGCCAGGCGTCGCGGCCGACGGCGGTGCGGTACTCCAGCCAGTAGGCGGTGCCGGCGACGTCGGTCAGGCGCAGCGCGCGGGTGCCGGTGCCACCGCCCAGGGGCGCGAGCGTCGCCGTCGTCGTCCCCTCGCCGGCGGCTTGCACGGCCGCGGCCGGGAGCACGCCGAGCCGGTCGGCCTGGGCGGCGGTGAGGGTGCCGATCCGGTCCCAGGAGACGCCCATGACGTCGTAGAAGTCGCGGTAGGCGGCGGTGCGGCAGGTGCCGGTCTCGACGGCGGCGTCACACTGCAGCGCGCTCGAGTGGCCCAGACCGAAGTTGTGGCCGAGCTCGTGGGCGATGACCGAGGCCAGGTCGTCGCGGACGTAGAGCCGCCCACCCGCGGCGGGGCTCACGCCGACCTGCCCCAGGGCGTAGGAGCAGCCGGGCAGGTCCTGCGGCCGGCTGCTGACGTAGAGCAGCAGGTGGCGGCCGGGGCCGGCCTGGAAGCCGACGCGCGCGGCGACCTCGTCCCACAGCGCGGTGGGGTCGGCGCAGCCGGCGGCGGTGGTGAGCCAGTCGTGGGCGGCGGTGACCCCGACGGTCACCGCGCCGGCGGTCTGCTGCGCCCAGAAGGCCGCGACGTCGCCGTTGACCGTGTCCACGACGTCCGCGAGCGCGGTGCCGTCCGGGGTGCCGCCGGCGGGCGCGACCATCGCGACGGTGACCTGGTTGGTGACCGAGCCCGCCGGGACCGTGGCCGCCGCCCGCGCGGTGCGCACGACCTGCGTGTCCAGCACCTCGAGCGCCGGCTCGTAGCCGTCCTCGGTGGCCTCGTCGTCGGCGGTGCCGCCCACGGTCACCTCGACGGTGCTGCCGACGTCGATGCCGGCGACCGCGTCGGTCGGCACGCGCACCGAGGTCCCGTCGGCGCCCTCGACGAAGGTCAGCGGCTGCTCGTGCGACTCCCCCGCGTGCTGGCCCTCGAGCGAGGTCTCCGGCCAGGCCTGCACGAGCTCCCCGACGACGGTGGTGCCGGCGGTTCCGTCGACGGCGCTGTCGGCCTGCGCCACGGCCACCGGCCCGGCGCACAGCGCGACGACGGCGCCGGCGAGGGCGATGGCCCGCGGGAGGGACCGCGACAGGACTCGGGAGGCGTGCATCCCTCCCGGCATCGGCGGGCCGGCGTCCCAGGTGCACCACCCGGGACCCCACCCGTCACACGCGCCCCGGCGGCCCCGTCCCGCGCGCCCGGGCCGTCACACGCGTCACGCCAGCGCGTCGGCCCCCATCAGCCTCCGGCCGGCCTCGGTGATCGAGCCCGACAGCGACGGGTAGATGGCGAAGGTGTGCGCGAGGTCGCTCACGGTCAGGCCCTTGGTGACCGCCAGCGCGATCGGCAGGATCAGCTCGCTGGCGCCGGGCGACACGACCACCCCGCCGACGACGACGCCGGTGGCCTTGCGGGCGAACAGCTTCACGAACCCCGCGTGCAGGTCGCTCATCTTCGCCCGGGCGTTGGTGGCCAGCGGCAGCTGGACGACGTCGAGGTCGTGGCCTTCGGGCAGCGTCTTCTCCTGCACGCCGACGGTGGCGATCTCCGGGTGGGTGAACACGTTGGCGGCGACGGTCTTGAGCCGGATCGGCTGCACGGCCTCGCCGAGCGCGTGCCACATGGCGATCCGGCCCTGCATGGCCGCGACGCTGGCGAGCTGGAAGACGCCGGTGACGTCGCCGGCGGCGTAGATGCCGGGGACGTTGGTGCGCGACACCCGGTCGACGACGACGTGGCCGGACTCGCGCAGCTCCACGCCGCACGCCTCGAGGTTCAGCCCGGCGGTGTTCGGCACGGTGCCGACGGTCATCAGCGCGTGCGAGCCCTCGACGGTGCGCCCGTCGGTGAGCTCGACCAGCACGCCCTTCTCGGTGCGCTTCACCGACGCGGCGCGGCCGCGCTCGGCGATCCGCCCGCCGCGGGCCTGGAAGACCTCGGCGATGACGTCGGCGGCGTCGGCGTCCTCGCCGGGCAGCACCTGGTCGCGGGAGGAGACGAGGGTGACCGGCACGCCGGCCTCGAGGTAGCCGGAGGCGAACTCCGCGCCGGTGACGCCCGACCCGACGACGACGAGGTGCTCGGGCATCTCGTCGAGGTCGTAGAGCTGGCGCCAGTCGAGGATCCGCTCGCCGTCGGGCTCGCTGCCGGGCAGCACGCGGGGGTCGGCGCCGGTGGCGACGAGGACGACGTCGCACTCGAGCGTCTCCCGCACCCCGCCGTCGCGGTCGAGGACCTCGACGCGGTGCTCGACCAGCCCCCGGACGTCGTCGGCGAGCCGGCCCTGCCCGGACACCAGGCGCACGCCCTCGGCCTCCAGCCGGGCGTGGATGTCGGCGGACTGGGCGACGGCCAGGCCCTTGACCCGGGCGTTGACCGAGGCGAGGTCCAGGCCGACGGTGGCGAGGTCGGCGCCGCGCAGGCCGAGGACGCTGGAGTCGCGGACCGAGGTCATGGTGCCCGCGGCGGCGATGAAGGTCTTCGAGGGCACGCAGTCGGTGAGGACGCTGGCGCCTCCGAGGCCGTCGCGTTCGACGACGGTGACCTGCGCACCCAGAGAGGCGGCCACCAGCGCGGCCTCGTAGCCGGCCGGGCCGCCGCCGATGATGACGATGCGGGTCATGCGGGTCTCCTGCGTCGTGGACCGGGGGGTTCGCCGTCCATCCTCCCAGCCCGGGCGGGTGGTGTCGGCAGGCTCACGGGGTCGTGCGGGCCACACCGGCCGTAGGCTCGGTCGGCGATGGGTCTCTACGCCGCGTACGGGTCCAACATGGACCCCGAGCAGATGCTGCGCCGCTGCCCGTCGTCCCCGCACGTCGGCACCGGCTGGATCCGCGGCTGGCGGCTCGCCTTCGGCGGCGAGGAGTACGGCTGGGAGGGCGCGCTGGCCACCCTCGTGCCGGCCGAGGACCGCGAGGCGCCCGGCGTGTTCGTCGCGCTCTACGACCTCACGCCCGCCGACGAGCGCGAGCTCGACGCCTGGGAGGGCGCCGACCGCGGCCTCTACCGCAAGCTCAACCTGCGGGTGCACACCCTGGGCGGCGACGCCGTCGCCTACGTCTACGCGCTGGACGCCTTCGAGGGCGGGCTGCCGTCGGCGCGGCACCTGGGCGCGATCGCCGACGCCGCCGAGGCCGCCGGGGCCCCGGACGACTACCTCGCCGAGCTCCGCGCCCGCGACTGCCGCTCCGCCTTCTGACCCGCTCGTTCCTCCCCGCGATCATGGCGCCGGGACCACGATCCGGGGCTCCCGGGTGGTCACGGCGCCATGATCGTCCGGCGCGGGGCGCGCCCTGGCGGTCGATCGTCCTGAGCAGTCCGGCTCGCACCCGGCCGACCCTGCGGCGTCGGTCCCGGGTCCCCGCTGCACACCGGGACGCTGTGGACGGGCACCCACCTGGGGACGGCCCGCGATCATGGCGCCGGGACCACTCCGCAGGCCCCGGAGGTGGTCACGGCGCCATGATCGCGGGCTCAGGGCGCCGGGAAGTCAGGTGCCGAGGAAGGTCTCGAGGATCTGCCGGGCGGCCAGGGCCGGGGTGAGCTCGCCGGCCAGCACCGCCTTCTCCAGCTCCAGCGCCTGCGACCGCACCGCCGGGTGCGCGCGCAGCCGGTGCTCGAGCCCGTCGCGCACCAGCTGCCAGGTCCAGCGCACCTGCTGCGCGCGGCGCCGCTCGTCGAAGGCCCCTGACGCCTTCGCCCGGTCCTGGTGCTCGACCAGCTTGGCCCACACCTCGGCCAGCCCCTCGCCGGTCAGCCCGGCGCAGGTCAGGACCGGCACGTCCCAGCCACCCGGGGTGTGCCCGCGCAGCATCCGGATGGCCCCGGCCAGCTCCCGGGCGGCCTTGCGCGCGTCGGCGGCGGCCGGCCCGTCGGCCTTGTTGACGGCGATGACGTCGGCGAGTTCGAGGATGCCGCGCTTGATGCCCTGCAGCTGGTCGCCGGTGCGGGCCAGCGTGAGGAACAGGAACGAGTCGACCATCTCCGCGACGGTGACCTCCGACTGCCCGACGCCGACGGTCTCCACCAGCACGACGTCGTAGCCGGCCGCCTCGACGACGACCATCGACTCCCGCGTCGCCTGCGCGACCCCGCCCAGCGTCCCCGCGGTCGGCGCCGGCCGGATGAAGGCGTTGCGGTCGACGGCGAGGCGCGCCATCCGGGTCTTGTCGCCGAGGATCGACCCGCCCGACCGCGCCGACGACGGGTCGACCGCCAGCACCGCCACCCGGTGCCCGGCACCGGTCAGGTCGACGCCGAGCTGGTCGATGAACGTCGACTTCCCCACTCCGGGCACCCCGCTGATGCCGACCCGCCGGGCCGCCCCCGCGTGCGGCAGCAGCTCGACCAGCAGCTCCTGCGCCCGCTCGCGGTGGTCGGCGCGGCGGGACTCGACCAGCGTGATCGCCCGGGCCAGCGACCGGCGGTCGCCGCCGAGCACCCCCTCGACCAGCGCGGGGACGTCCGGCGCGGGCATCAGAGGCCCACCGCCTCAGTGACCAAGACGCTGCGACAGCGTCCGCAGCAGCTCCTGCGCCGCCTCCGCGATGACCGTGCCGGGCGGGAACACCGCGGCCGCGCCCATCTCCTTCAGCCGCGGCACGTCGCCGGGCGGGATGACCCCGCCGACCACGACCAGGACGTCGTCGGCACCGAGCTCGGCCAACGCGTCGCGCAGCGCCGGCACCAGCGTGAGGTGGCCGGCGGCCAGCGACGAGACGCCGACGACGTGCACGTCGGCCTCGACCGCCTGCCGCGCGACCTCCTCCGGCGTCTGGAACAGCGGGCCGACGTCGACGTCGAAGCCGAGGTCGGCGAACGCGGTGGCGATGACCTTCTGCCCGCGGTCGTGGCCGTCCTGGCCCATCTTGGCGACGAGGATGCGGGGGCGGCGCCCCTCGGCCTCCTCGAACGCCTCGGTCATCCGGCGGGTCTCCTCGAGCGGCCCGGAGCTGCCGGCCTCGTCGCGGTACACACCGGAGATGGTGCGCACCTGGCCGGCGTGCCGCCCGTAGACCTCCTCGAGCGCGTCGGAGATCTCCCCGACCGTCGCCTTGGCCCGCGCCGCGTCGACGGCGAGCTTGAGCAGGTTGGAGTCCAGCGACGCGTCCCGCCGCCCCTCGGCCGCGGCCCGGGCGGCGTCGGTGAGCCGGCGCAGCGCCTCGGTCACCGCGGAGGCGTCCCGGGAGGCGCGCAGCTCGGCCAGCTTGGCCTTCTGCTGGGCGAGCACGTCGGCGTTGTCGACGCGCAGCACCTCGATCGCCTCGTCGGCCTCGACCCGGTACTTGTTGACGCCGATCACCGGCTGGCGGCCGGAGTCGATCCGCGCCTGGGTGCGGGCGGCGGCCTCCTCGATGCGCAGCTTCGGGATGCCGTCGTCGATGGCCTGCGCCATGCCCCCGTGCTCGGCGACCTCCTGGATGTGCGCCCAGGCGCGGCGGGCCAGGTCGTAGGTCAGCTTCTCCACGTACGCCGAGCCGCCCCACGGGTCGATCACCCGGGTCGTCCCCGACTCCTGCTGCAGCAGCAGCTGGGTGTTGCGGGCGATCCGCGCGGAGAAGTCGGTGGGCAGGGCCAGCGCCTCGTCGAGGGCGTTGGTGTGCAGCGACTGGGTGTGCCCCTGGGTGGCGGCCATGGCCTCCAGGCAGGTGCGGACGACGTTGTTGTAGACGTCCTGCGCGGTCAGTGACCAGCCCGAGGTCTGCGAGTGGGTGCGCAGCGACAGCGACTTGTCCTTCCGCGCGCCGGCCTCCTTCACCAGCCGGGCCCACAGCAGCCGCCCGGCGCGGAGCTTGGCGACCTCCATGAAGAAGTTCATGCCGATGGCCCAGAAGAAGGACAGCCGCGGCGCGAACGCGTCGATGTCCAGGCCCGCGGCCTTGCCCGCGTTCAGGTACTCGACGCCGTCGGCGAGGGTGTAGGCCAGCTCCAGGTCGGCCGTCGCCCCGGCCTCCTGGATGTGGTAACCGGAGATGGAGATCGAGTTGAAGCGGGGCATCTCCGCCGAGGTGAAGGCGAAGATGTCGCTGATGATCTGCATCGACGGCTTCGGCGGGTAGATGTAGGTGTTGCGGACCATGAACTCCTTGAGGATGTCGTTCTGGATGGTCCCCGTGAGCTGGTCCGGCCTCACCCCCTGCTCCTCGGCGGCGAGGACGTAGAGCGCCAGGACCGGCAGCACCGCGCCGTTCATGGTCATCGAGACGCTCATCCGGTCCAGCGGGATGCCGTCGAACAGCTGCCGCATGTCCAGGATCGAGTCGATCGCCACCCCCGCCATGCCGACGTCGCCGACGACGCGCGGGTGGTCGGAGTCGTAGCCGCGGTGGGTGGGCAGGTCGAAGGCGACCGACAGGCCCTTCTGGCCGGCGGCCAGGTTGCGCCGGTAGAAGGCGTTGGACTCCGCCGCGGTGGAGAAGCCCGCGTACTGGCGGACGGTCCACGGCTGGGTCGTGTACATGGTCGGGTAGGGCCCGCGCAGGTAGGGCGGCAGGCCGGGGTAGGTCCGGAGGAAGTCCAGCCCGGCGAGGTCGGCGGGGGTGGCCAGCGGCGGGACGGCGATGCCCTCGGGGGTCTCCCAGGTCGCCTCCTCGACGCCGCGGCCGGTCGCCTCCTCGAACGCCTTGGCCCAGTCGTCGGCGCCGGCGTGCGCGGCCGGCCGGCCCAGCTCGACGCCGCCGAAGTCGGGGATCCCGCTCATGCCCGCTCCTCCTTCCCAGGAGCGGCAGAAATGGCCATTTCTGCCGTCACTCCCAGCTGCTCGTGGACGGTGCGGAGCACGTCCAGCGCGTCACACCCGGCGTACACGTACCCGTCGACGCCGTCCACCCCCAGCGAGGGCCTGCCGGCCAGCCACACGTGGGTGGCGCCGGCGGCCCGGAGCTCGGCGGCCAGCGCGGCGGCGGACTCGGCGTAGTCGGCGTCGGTGCCGCAGATACAGGCCACCGTCGTCCCGGCGTCGGCGAACCCGGAGGCGCCGTCGGCGGCGGGGGTGGCCACGCCGCCGGCCTGGAACAGGTTGCCGGCGAAGGAGGCCCGCGCGGTGTGCCGCGCGATCGGGCCGATGGTGGCGAGGTAGACCTGCGGCCGCTCGCCGGCGGCGTCGGCGCGGTCGCGCAGCTCCTCGTACTCCTGCGCGGCCCGCACGCGGGGCAGGCCGCCGGTCGGGTGCAGGGCGGCGGCCGGCTGCCGCTCGGGCAGCTTCTCGGTCAGGTTGGGGAACTCGCTGACGCCGGTGATCGCGTCGCTGCGCTTGGCCAGCCGCTTGGCGCGGGCGTCCCAGGCGGCGGCCAGCCGGTCGCGGACCAGCCCGGAGGTCAGCGCCGCGGCCAGCCCGCCCGCCCGCTCGATCTCGGTGAACCAGGCCCACGCGGCCCGGGCGAGGTCCTCGGTGAGCGACTCGACGTACCAGGAGCCGCCGGCCGGGTCCAGCACGCGGGCGAGGTGGCCCTCCTCGACCAGCAGGCTCTGGGTGTTGCGCGCGATCCGCCGGGAGAAGGCGTCGGGCAGGCCGAGCGCGGCGTCGAAGGGCTGCACGGTGACGACGTCGGCCCCGCCCACGCCCGCGGCGAAGCAGGCGACCGTGGTGCGCAGCATGTTCACCCACGGGTCGCGCCTCGTCGTCATCACCGACGACGTCACCGCGTGCTGGCGCTGCGCCCGGGCCGCCTGCGACGCGCCGCTGACCTCGCCGACCCGGTCCCACAGCCGGCGGGCGGCGCGCAGCGCGGCGATCGTCGTGAACTGGTCGGCCGAGGCGGAGTAGCGGAACTCGACGCGCTCGAACGCCTCGTCCACGGTCAGCCCGCCGTCGGTGAGCGCCCGCAGGTAGGCCACCCCGGCGGCCAGCGAGCAGCCGAGCTCCTCGACCGCGGTCGCCCCGGCGTCGGCGTACACGGTCGCGTCGACGACGACGGTGCGCCAGCCCGCGGGGGTCCGGCGGGCGAGGTCGGCGAGGCCGGCGAGGTCCTGCTCCTCCCCCGACGCGGCCTGGTCGCCGAGCGGGTCGAGGCCCAGCGAGCCGCCGGGCGCGAGGTCGGTGCGGTCGCCGGTCAGCGCCAGCAGCGCCTCGGCGGCCGGCACCCCGCCGGAGACGGCGACCGGCGCGAGGTCGAGGTAGACGTCGGCGAGCACGTCACCGAGGGAGTCCACGGGCACCGCGCCGTCGCCGAGGTGCAGCCACAGCGAGGTGACGCCGTTCTCCAGGTCGGCGGCGATCGCCTCCCGGGTGACCGCGACGTCGGGGTGGGCGTGCCGCTGCCGCACGTCCCAGCCGGCGGGCACCCCGCTCTCCGGGTGCGCCCCGGCGCGGGCGCCGCGGACGAACGGCGGCAGGCCGGGCACGCCGACCGCCGTCGGCAGGTCGCCGGCGTCCTCGGGGGTGTAGAGCGGCGCGACGCTGACGCCGGTGGCCACCGTGCGGCGCAGCGCGTCCTCGGCCGGGTCGGGCAGTTCCTCGCGGCCGGCCTTGCGCAGGACCCCGGCGACCAGCTCGCGCCACTGCTCGCGGCCGACCGGCGGGAAGTCGCCGGCGAGGGACAGCTCGTCGGGCACCTCGTGCTCGGCGGGGACCTCGTCCCCGCCCGGCGTCGCGGTGTCGGTGGCGCTCATCGGTGAACTCCTCCCAGTCGAGGAGTGTTCTACCGGCGCTCCCGCGAGTGCGGACGCGCGGGGTGGCCCGCCCTGGGCGCACCGGCGGCCGAGCCCGACGTCCCGGCGGCGGCGGCCAGCGCCTGCAGCGCGGTGCGCACCATCAGCCGGATCCCGACCCCGATGGCCCGCTCGTCGACGTCGAAGGTGCCGCGGTGCAGGTCCAGCGGCGCGCCGCCGCCGTGCGTGCCCAGCCGGGCCAGCGCGATCGGCAGCACGTCGGCGAACCAGCCGAAGTCCTCCCCGCCCATGCTCTGCGGCGACTGGCGCAGGTTCTCGCTGCCGACGGTCTGCAGCGCCGCGGTGCGCAGCAGCGCCACCGCGCGCGGGTCGTTGACCACCGGCGGCACGCCGGGGACGTACTCCACCTCGACGCCGGCGCCGGTGGGCGCCACCACCTGCTCGACCAGCTCGCGCAGCAGCCTCTCGGCGCGCTGCCACTCGTCGCGGTCGAGCACCCGGACGGTGCCGCGCAGGGTGCCCCGCTGCGGGATGGCGTTGGCCGCGACGCCGGCGTTGACCGCGCCCCAGACCAGCGAGAACCCGGCCCGCGGGTCGACCTTGCGCGACAGCAGCCCGGGCAGCCCGGTGACCAGGCGGCCCAGGGCGTCGACCAGGTCGACGGTCAGCTGCGGGCGGGCGGTGTGCCCGCCGGGACCGGTGAGCGTGACGTCGATGCGGTCGCAGGCGGCGGTGATCGAACCGGTGCGCAGGCCGACGGTGCCCACCGGGATCGCCGGGTCGCAGTGCAGCGCGAACGCCCGGGACGCGCCGTCGAGGACGCCGGCCGCCACCACGTGCGTCGCGCCGCCGGGGACGGTCTCCTCCGCCGGCTGGAACACGCAGCGCACCCGGCCCGGCAGGTCGTCCAGCGCGGCGAGCGCCAGCGTCGCGCCGAGCAGCACGGTGGTGTGCACGTCGTGGCCGCAGGCGTGGCACATGCCCTCGCGGGTGGAGGCGTAGGGGACGTCCTTGAGGTCGGCCAGCGGCAGTGCGTCGATGTCGGCGCGCAGCACCACCGTCGGGTCGCCGGACCCGATCTCGACCACCAGCCCGGTGCCGCTGGGCAGCCGGCGCGGCGCGAGCCCGGCGCCGGCGAGCCGCTGCTCGAGGAACGCCGTCGTCTCCACCTCGGCGAAGGCCAGCTCCGGGTGCATGTGGAGGTGCCGGCGCACGCCGACCAGGGAGTCGGTGCGGTCGGCCACCCACGCATCGAGCCCGGCGGCCAGTTCCTCGGGGCTCCGGGTCATGCGGCGTGGCCGCCGGCGCACGCCGCCGGGCCGGGGACGGGGCCGTCGGGGCCGGCCGCCGGCCCGGAGGTGGGCAGGCCGTCCCGCAGCTCGGCGAGCAGCCCGTCGACGACGACGCGCAGGTCCCCGCCGGACGCCAGCGCCGCGGCCCGCTGCCGCTGGTAGGAGGCGCCGACGGCGAGCACCCGCTCCACGCCCGCGAGCTCCGCCTCGCAGCCCAGCCGCTTCGCCGTCGGGGTCAGCTCCTCGGCGAGGTCCAGCAGAGCCTGCCGCACCGGGCGCACCGTGCCCTTCTCGTCCACCACCACGTCGGCGTCCAGGCCCCAGCGTGCCGCGCGCCACTTGTTCTCCTTCACCACCCAGCTCGGCGGGGTGGGCAGCGTGTAGCCGCGGTCGAGCTGGGTGTCGAACTGCTCGACCAGGCACTGCGACAGCGCCGCGACGACGCCGACCTCCTCGAGCGTGGGCAGGCCGTCGCAGATGCGCAGCTCCACGGTGCCGAAGCCGGGGTGCGGGCGGATGTCCCACCACACCTCGCGCACGCTCTCGATGGCGCCGGTGGAGATCAGCGTCTCCATGTAGGTCTCGAAGCCGGCCCAGTCGGGCAGCTGGGTGGGCAGCCCCGCCGTCGGCATGGCCTCGAAGACCTTGCTGCGCGCCGAGGCGAGCCCGGTGTCGCAGCCGACCCAGAACGGCGAGGACGCGGACAGCGCGAGGAAGTGCGGCACGTACTGGGTCAGCGCGTTGACGATCGGCATCGCCTTGTCCGGCGAGCGGACCCCGACGTGCACGTGGACGCCGAAGATCTGCAGCCGCCGGGCCAGCCACTGCATCCGCTCGACCAGCTGCAGGTACCGCTCCTTGGGCGAGATCAGCTGCGTCTGCCAGTCGGTGAACGGGTGGGTGCCGGCGCACAGCAGGCCCAGGCCGCGGCGCTCGGCGGCGGCGGCCACCTCGGCGACCGTGCCGGCGAGGTCGGCGGTGGCCTCCTCGACGGTGGTGCACACGCCGGTGATGACCTCGACGGTCGACTGCAGCAGCTCGTGCTTGGCCTTGGGGTGCTCCTCGGCACCGTCGGGCCGGATCTCCTCGAGGATCTCCGTCGCCCCGGCGGTGAGCTCCCGGCTCTCCCGGTCGACGAGCTGCAACTCCCACTCCACGCCCAGGCTGGAGCGCTCCGAGGACGAGAACGGGATCTGCACGCTGCCGAGGATAGGGACGACGGCGCTCCCGCACCGCCTGAACAGCGCGGACCCCCGCGGACTCAGCCCGCGGCGGCGACGGTGTCCGGCTCCGGGGTCCGCGGCCGCGGGAGCAGCGCGGCGGGCGGCACCCGGCCGGTGACGGCGGCGACGGCGCGGCGGCCGTAGAGGTCGGGGTGGACGCGCACGCCGCACAGGTCGCGGCCGACCACCGAGACGCCGCGGCCGTCGTCGGTGGGCACCACGGCCTCGACCCGCGACCACGGGATGCCGTGCACGTCGCCGTCGGCGTCGGTGTGGGCGAGGCCGTCGTCGGAGACGACCAGCGCCACCCGCGCGGCCGGGTCGAGCAGCCGGCGCAGCAGCGGCGGGCGGAACACCGTGCCGGCCGGCAGCTCCCGGAGGGTGCCGCACAGCGGGCGGCGGGCGACGCCGGCCGGGCCGTCCCAGGCGGCGGTGTCGGGCACGCCGAGGACGGCGGTCGCCCCGGCCCGGCGCAGCGCCGCGGTCACCTGCGCCGGCGTCACCGCGCGCCAGGCGGCGAGGGTGTCCGCGGCCGGGCGGAACGGCAGGCCGGTGGCCGCGCAGTAGGCGGCGTCGGCCAGCTCCGTGCCGACGGCGTCCTCGTCGTCCAGCTCGGCCTCCAGCCCCGCGACGGCGTGCGCGACCTCCGCGGCATCCGGCCCGTCGGCGCACAACTCGGCGAAGGTCTGCCACAGCAGGCCCGCCACCTCGGCGTCGCGGCCGGTCCGGGCGTCCACCACGACCGCCACCTCGCGCCGGTCGGGCGCGAGGTCCAGGGTCAGGGAGTCGACGCCGTAGGACAGCCCGCGGTCGTGCCGGGCGCGCTCGCGCAGCCGGTCCTGGAGCACGTCGACGCCGACCGTCAGCGCGGCGTCGCCGGGGGTGTCGGTGGCCAGCAGCAGGCCGACGCCGGGGGCGTCGGTGTGCGTCCAGACCGGCCCGTCCTGCGGGCGCGGGACCGGCACCCGGCGCGCCGGGCGCGGCCCGTCGGGCAGCGGCAGCCGCAGGCCCCCGGGCAGCGGGCCGTGGCACCACAGCGCGGCGTTGGAGCGGACGAACCAGCGGGCGGCGTGCGCCCGGACGGTCTCCTCGGTCAGGTACTCCGGCCCCGGCCCGGCCGAGACGGTCAGGCCCGGCCCGGTGAGGCCGTAGCGGGCGGCCCACAGCGCGCTGACCGTGGAGGAGCCGGTGCCGCAGCCCTCGGCCTGCAGCACGCCGGCCTCGGCGGCCAGCCGCTCGGTGGGCAGGTCGGCCAGGGCGCGGCAGACGCCCTCCAGGAAGGCGGCGACGGCGTCCGGGCGGCCGGTGGCGAAGAAGGCGGTGCTGTCGACGTCGGTGACGGCGTTGCAGCGCAGGTGCGTGCGCGGGAGCGCGGCCATGGCCAGGTGCTCGACGAGGTGGGTGACCTCGATGGTCGGGAACGTCTCGTCGCGCAGGCCGACGCCGAAGACCAGCGCCGCCGTCGTCCGCTCCCGCCCGCCGGCGGTGAACACCGGGACGCCGTCGATGACCGTTCGCTGCACCGAGCCATGGTCCGGGAGCCGGCCCGTCGTCCCCGGCCGACACGCGGCCGGAGACGACGGGGACGGGTGGGTCGGCGCCGGCCGGGCCCCCGGTGACCGCCTCAACCGGCGGGGACGGCGGCCGGGCGCGGCACCGACCAGCGCTGCGGGTGCACGACCTCCCGCAGTCGGGCGCTGACCTGGTCGACGGCGCGCTGGCCGAACACCGCCTTCTCCACCGGCACCATGCACAGGTTGCCGCCGACGACCACGACCCCGCCGTCGTCGAGGATCGGGAAGACGTTCTCCACCTGCCCCCAGCCGATCGCGTGCACGTCGCCGTCGGCATCGCGGTGGGCGATGCCCTGGTCGCCCAGCACGATCGCACGGTCGCCCACCCGGCCGAGCACCCGCCGGCCCAGCGGCGGCCGGATGGTCCGGCCCGGCACCGGCTCGCGGGTGAGGCCGCACAGCAGCCAGCGCTGCAGGCCCGGGAGGCCGGCGAACTCCGACCACTCGGGCACCTGCAGCAGCGCGCTGCCGCGGACCCGCCGCAGCGCGGCCTGCACCTCGGCGGCGGTGACCCGCGAGCAGGCGGCCAGGCCCTCGGCCACGGTCAGCGGGGCGATGCCGGTGACGGCGGCGAGGGCGGCGTCCATGAGGTCGGAGCGGACGAGGTCGTCCTCGTCGGCGGCGTCCAGGTGCTCGGCGAGGCCCTCGCGGGCGTGCGCGATCTCGTCCTCGCCCGGGCCGGTGCGGCACAGCTCCTCGAACTGCGTCCAGAGGATCTCCGCGACCGCGCCCTCCTGCCCCTCCCGGGCGTCGACGAGGACGGTCACCTCGCGGCGGTCCGGGTCGACGTCGTGGGTGACCACGTCGGCGGAGTAGCTCAGGCCGCGCTCGGTGCGCGCGAGGTCCTGCACGCGCTCGCGCAGCACGTCGGCGCCCATCCGCAGCGCCGGGTCCCACGGGCCGGTGGCCGACAGCTGCAGCCCGACGCCCGGCGTCCACGACTTGGTCCACGACGGCGCCGCCTGCGGGCGGGGCACGGCGGGGCGGTGCGGCGGCACCGGCCGGTCGGGCAGGTCCAGGCGCAGCCCCTCCGGCAGCTCGCCGTGGCAGACCAGCGCGGCGTTGCCGCGGACGAACCAGGTGGTCGCGTGCGCGCGGATGAGCTCGTCGGGCAGGAACTGCGGACCGGGGCCGCCGGCGAAGGCGATGCCCGGGCCGGTGAGGCCGTAGCGGGCGGCCCACAGGCTCTCGACGAGCCCGCCGCCGGCGCCGGAGCAGTCCTCGGCCTGCAGGACGCCGATCTCGGCGTCGGCCCGGGACAGCGACAGGCCCGACAGCGCCGCGCACACGCCCTCGACGAACTCGCGCACCGCCTCGGGCCGGCCGGTGGCGTAGAACGACGTCGAGTCCACCGTCGTCGTGCCGTTGCACTGGATGTTGCGCTTGGGCAGCGAGCCCATCACCAGGTGCTCGACGAGGTGGGTGAGCTCGCGCGTCGCGTAGGTCTCGTCCCGGACGCCGACGCCGAACACCAGCGCGAGCGTCGTCCGGCGCGGCCCCGGGGCGGAGAACACCGGCACGCCGTCGATCTGCAGGGTCTGCACGGGGCCATGGTGCGGACCGGTACCGGCGGTCCCCGGCGACACGCCCACGCGGGGACGGCTGGGGCTGCTGTGCCGACCGGCGGCCCGGGTCGCCGCGACGGCGCTGGGTTAGCGTCGCCCGGTGAGCGCACCCGATCCCGCGGCCCTGGCCGTCACCGCCGCCGCCGACCTGACCGCAGCCCTCGGGGACGGCCACGACGTCGCCGTCGTCATGGGCTCGGGCTGGGCCCCCGCGGCCGACGCCTTCGGGGAGGCCGCGGCCTCCGTCGCCATCGGCGAGCTGCCCGGCTTCGCCGCCCCCACGGCGGTCGGGCACGGCGGGCAGGTGCGGTCGGTGCGCGTCGGGGACCGGCGGGTGCTGCTCTTCCTCGGCCGCACCCACCTCTACGAGGGCCGCGGCGTCGAGCCGGTGGTGCACGGGATCCGCACCGCCGCCGCGGCCGGGGTGCGCACCGTCGTCCTCACCAACGCCGCCGGCGGCCTCGCGCCCGACCACCGGGTCGGCCAGGCGGTCCTGATCGCCGACCACCTCAACCTCACCGCCCGCTCGCCGCTGGTCGGCGCCACGTTCGTCGACCTCACCGACCTGTACTCCGCGCGGCTGCGCGAGCTGGCCCGCTCCCTCGACCCGGACCTCACCGAGGGCGTCTACGCCGCGCTGCCCGGCCCGCACTACGAGACGCCGGCCGAGATCCGCATGCTGCGGACCCTCGGCGCGGACCTCGTGGGCATGTCCACGGCGCTCGAGGCGATCGCCGCCCGCGCCGCGGGGATGGAGGTGCTGGGGCTGTCGATGGTCACCAACGCCGCGGCCGGCATCACCGGCGAGAAGCTGGACCACGAGGAGGTGCTCGCCGCGGGCAAGGCCGCCGCCGGGCGGCTCGGGGAGTTCCTGGTCGAGTTCATCGGGCGCCTGCCGTGACCGGTTCGATCCTGGACACCGCCCGCGCGTGGGCCGCGGCCGACCCGCACCCCGGCGACCGGGCCGAGATCGAGGCGCTGATCGCCGCCGGGGACACCGCCGAGCTCGCGCGCCGCTTCGCCGGGCCGCTGACCTTCGGCACCGCCGGGCTGCGCGGGCCGCTGCGCGCCGGGCCGGCCGGGATGAACGCCGCCGTCGTCACCCGGGCCGCCGCCGGGCTGGGCGCCTGGCTGGCCGCGCACGGGCACGGCGGCGGGGCCGTCGTCGTCGGGTTCGACGCCCGGCGCCGCTCCGACGAGTTCGCCCGGGTCACCGCCGCGGTGCTGTCGGCCGCCGGGTTCGCCGTCTCGGTGCTGCCGCGGCCGCTGCCCACGCCGGTGCTGGCGTCGGCGGTCCGGTCGCTGGGCTGCGTGGCCGGCGTGATGGTCACCGCCAGCCACAACCCGCCGCAGGACAACGGCTACAAGGTCTACCTCGCCGACGGCGCCCAGCTCGTGCCGCCGGCCGACCGGGAGATCGAGGCCGCGATCGCCGCCGTCGGCCCGGCGGGCGAGGTGCCCACCTCCGACGCGTGGACCACCCTCGGCGACGACGTCGAGGCCGGGTACGTGGCCGCCGTCGTGCGCGCGCTGCAGCCCGAGCGGGTCGACGCCGCCGCGCGGGCGGACCTCACCGTGGCCTACACCGCGATGCACGGCGTCGGCGCGGCCACCACGCGGGCGGTGTTCGCCGCCGCCGGGCTCGCCCCGCCGGTGAGCGTGCCCGAGCAGGACGCCCCCGACCCGGCGTTCCCGACGGTCACCTTCCCCAACCCGGAGGAGCCCGGCGCGGTCGACCTGCTGCTCGCGCTGGCCGACCGCTGCGGCGCCGACGTCGCCATCGCCGAGGACCCCGACGCCGACCGCTGCTCGGTGGTGTGCGAGGGCCGGCAGCTCACCGGCGACGAGGTGGGCGCGCTGCTCGCCGACTGGCTGCTGCGCCGCGGCGTGCGCGGCACGTACGCGGCCTCGCTGGTCAGCGGCTCGCTGCTGTCCGCGCTCGCGGAGGCGCACGGCGTGCGGTTCGCCGAGACGCCGACCGGCTTCAAGTGGATCATCCGCGCCGGCACCGACGAGCAGCCGCTGGTGTTCGGCTACGAGGAGGCGCTGGGCTACGCGGTCACCCCGGAGGTGGCCCGCGACAAGGACGGCATCTCCGCCGCCCTCGCCGTCGCGCTGCTGGCCGCGGAGCTGAAGCAGAGCGGCCGCACCCTGGTCGACCGGCTCGACGAGCTGGCGCGCGAGCACGGGCTGTTCGCCACCGGCCAGCTGTCGGTGCGGGTGGAGGACCTCTCGCTCATCTCCGGCGCCATGGAGCGGCTGCGCGCCGACCCGCCGGCCCGGCTGCTCGGCCGGGCGGTCACCGCCGGCGACCTGCTGGCCGAGGACCCCCCGGTCGACGCCGTCCGGCTGCTCGGCGACGGCGTCCGCGTGGTGGTCCGGCCCAGCGGCACCGAGCCCAAGCTCAAGGCGTACCTGGAGACGGTGGTCCCGGTGCACGACGACGCCGGGATCATCGCCGCCCGGGGCCGCGGCGCGGACGAGCTCGACCAGCTGCGCGGCGAGATGGCGCACGCGCTGGGGCTGTAGCCGTGGACGTCGGCGCGCTGGTCCTCGACGTGTTCGGCACGGTCGTGGACTGGCGCGCCGGCGTGGCCCGGGAGGCGGCCCGGCTGCTCGGCCCGGACGTCGACGCGCACGCGTTCGCCGACGCCTGGCGGGCGCGGTACCAGCCGTCCATGGAGGAGGTGCGCTCCGGCGGGCGGCCGTTCGTCCCGCTCGACGTGCTGCACCGCGAGTCGCTGCCGGAGGCGCTGGCCGAGGTCGGCGTCGACGACGTGCCGGACGACGTCGCCGCGGAGCTCGTGCTGGCCTGGCACCGGCTCGACCCGTGGCCGGACGCGGTGCCGGGCCTGACCCGGCTGCGGCGGCGGTTCGTGCTGGCGCCGCTGTCCAACGGCGGGGTGCGGCTGCAGGTGGACCTGGCGCGGCGGGCCGGGCTGCCGTGGGACCTCGTGCTCGGCGCCGAGGTCGTCGGCCGCTACAAGCCCGACCCGGAGGTCTACGACTCCGCGGCCCGGCTGCTGGCGCTGCCGCCGTCGGCGGTGCTCATGGTGGCCGCGCACGTCGACGACCTGGCCGCCGCGCGGGCCCGCGGGCTCCGGACGGCGTACGTGCACCGGCCCGCCGAGTTCGGCGGGACGCGGGTGCCGCCGGGGAGCGACCCCGACGCCGACCTGTCGGTGTCCTCGCTCGAGGAGCTGGCCGCCGCCCTGGGCTGCTGAGGCCGGTCAGCCGCCGTGGCGGGGCCGGGTGCCGGTGCCGCGCCGGCCCGCGGCCACGGAGCCGCCCGCGGCGAGCAGCGCGATCACCAGCCAGCCGATCCCGGTGAGGACGTCCCGCTGCTCCCCGGCCGCGTCGCGGGTCTCCACCCACAGCACGGCGGCGGCGGTGCCGAGCAGCCACAGCAGCACCGGCAGCGGCCGCCAGCGGCGGAGGTCGGCCATCACGACCACGGGTGCGAGGACGACCACCCCGACCAGCACGATGATCACGCCGGGAGTGTGCCGGACGGGTCCCTCACCTGCGGCGCCGCCCCGGGCGGGCCCGTGGCGGGGACCACGCGAGGGTCCAGCTCTCCCCCACCGGCAGCGCCCGCCAGCGCCGCCCGGCGTCGGCCAGGGCGGCCGCGGCGGCGGCCAGCCGCTGCGGCGGCAGGTCCAGCGCGGCGGCCTCGCCCGGCAGCACCGCCGCGCCGCGCGCGGAGCGGGACACGAGGTCGGCCACGCCCTCGGCCCGCGTGACGGCGGCCGCGCGCTCCCGCTTGAGCCGGGCCGACCGCTCGGCCGCGTGCGGGGGCTGCCGCCCGGAGACGTGGCGCATCGTCGTCCAGACGACGCCGTCGGCGATGCAGCCCCAGATGCCCTCGCGCATCCCGAGCTCGGTCTCGACCAGCGCGTGCACCAGGTCGTGCGGCAGGTCGGCCCCGCCCCCGGCGCCGCGCAGGGCGAACACCACGCCGTCGTCGCGCTCCACGCGGGTCTCCACCGGACGCCGGTCGGCCAGCCGGGAGAAGGTCATCCGCACCCCTCCAGGCTGGCCGGTCCGGTCAACCGGTTTCACCGGGTCGCGAGTCGCGGCTCCCGCCGGGCCGGGTGCGGGGCGCCGTCGTACTGGTTGCGGCCGGGCTCGCTCGGCGAGAAGCCGAGCGTCACGAGCAGGACGATCGCGCCGGCGATCGGGACCAGGCCCCACAGCAGGAACCAGCCCGAGCGGCCGGTGTCGTGCAGCCGGGTCACCGCCGCGCTGATCGAGGGCGCGAACAGCGCCAGCGAGACCAGCAGGGTGATCGGCCCGCCCGAGAAGGTGACGTCGGCGCTGGAGGAGTAGTAGCCGTAGGACTCGTGGCTCGCCGTGTACCAGGCGGTGCCGAACGCGATGTCGGCCCAGATCGCCGCGACGCTCGCCGCCCACAGCGGCAGCGCGTAGTGCAGCCAGTAGGTGCGCCGGTCGATCCGGCCGCGGCGGACGTACCAGCTGCTGTCCGAGACCGCCCGCGCGTCCGCGCGGTCGTGGCCGAGGTACGAGTAGTCGCTCATGTCGTCTCCCTGTCCGGCCCCGGACCCCGGGGCTCCCCGTCGTCGGGGAGACGGTGTCGACCGGTGCTTGTCCGGCCCTTGCGCGCGACTGGAGGCCGCGCCGCAAGTCGGCCTCAGGCGGGGACGTCCTCCCGGCAGCCCGAGGCCAGAGCCCGCTCGGCGGCGGCCAGCACGACGACGACCTCGCGGCCGAAGCCGACGTCGCACGGGTGCGCGCCACCGGTGACCGCCGCCGCGGTCAGCTCCTCGACCGCCGCCGTCAGCGACGCGATCGGGCTCTCGGTGTCGGGCAGGAGCACCAGCCGCCCGGCGTCGCCGTGGACGGAGAACTCGATGCCGGTCGCCAGCGGCGCCACGGTGTGCGACAGCGTGACGGTCGAGGCCACGCCGGGGGTGGCGTGCTGCAGGACCAGGTGCACGGTGTCACCGGCACCCGCCCCCGCCTGCACCGACACCACCGGGCCCAGCGCCGGCACCAGCAGCGACAGCGCGTGCGGGCCGATGTCCCACAGCGCCCCGTAGCGGCGGCGCCAGGCCGAGTCGAAGGGGCTCCCGGCCAGCGCCGACAGCCACGAGGCGGCGCCACCGGCCAACCGGGTGCGGCCGGCCTGGGCCAGCCACGACGTCGTCTGCGCCTGGAACCGGAAGGTGAAGAACACGACCGAGGCGACCCCCGCGGACCGCACCGCGGTCACCACCCGGTCGGCCTCGTCGACGGTCAGCCCGATCGGCTTCTCCAGCAGCAGGTGCCGGCCGGCGGCGGCCGCCTGCTCGGCCAGGGGCACCTGGACGTCCGGCGGGACGGCGACCGACACCGCGTCCACCTGCTCGAGCAGCGCCGCGAGGTCGCTCGTGCCGGGGACGTCGTACTCCGCGCCCACGTCGGCGGCCTTGGCCGCGTCCCGCCCCCAGATGCCGGCGAGCTCCGCGGTGGGGTGCGCGGCGATCGCCGCCGCGTGCACGGTGCGGGCCCAGTGACCGGTGCCCAGGACGGCGAACCGCACGGTCAGACCGCACCGAACTGGCGGTCCCCGGCGTCGCCGAGGCCCGGGACGATGTACGCCTTCTCGTTGAGGCCCTCGTCGACGCTGGCGGTGAACACCCGCAGCGGCAGGCCGCTCTGCTCCAGCCGCTCCAGGCCGACCGGCGCGGCCAGCGCACACAGCACCGTGATCTCGGTGGCGCCGCGCTCCGTGAGCAGCGTGCAGCAGTGCACCAGCGAGCCGCCGGTGGCCAGCATCGGGTCCAGCACGAACACGTGCCGGCCGACCAGGCTCTCCGGCAGCGACGCCATGTACGCCTCGGGCTGGAAGGTCACCTCGTTGCGCGCCAGGCCGACGAAGCCCATCTGCGACTCCGGCAGCATCCCGTGCGCGGTGTCGGCCATGCCCAGCCCGGCCCGCAGCACCGGCACGATCAGCGGCGGCGCGGCCAGCCGGTAGCCGGTCGTCGTCGTCACCGGGGTGGTGATCGGCTCCTCGGCGACGGCGAGGTCGCGGGTGGCCTCGTACACCAGCATCTGGGTCAGCTCCCGCAGCGCGGCCCGGAACGCGGCGTTGTCGGTCCGCTCGTCGCGCATCCGCGACAGACGGGCACGGGCGAGCGGGTGGTCGACGACGGTCAGCTGCACGGGCGCCACCGTATCGGTCAGGGCGCGACGGCCAGGAACAGGAAGCCGGCCAGCAGGACCAGGTGCACGACGCCCTGCAGCCGGGTCGCCCGGCCGGGCACCACGGTGAGCACCGCGACGACGACGGTCACCGCGAGCAGCACCATCTGCGTGGCGCCGAGGCCGAGCAGCAGCGGCCCGTCCAGCCAGATCGAGGCGACCGCGATCGCCGGGATGGTCAGCCCGATGCTCGCCATCGCCGACCCGAACGCCAGGTTCAGGCTGGTCTGCAGCCGGTTGCGGCGGGCGGCGTTGGCGGCCGCGAGCGTCTCGGGGGCGAGTACCAGCAGCGCGATCACCACGCCGACGAACGACTGCGGGAAGCCGATCGCGGCCACCCCGGCCTCGATCGCCGGGGACTCCACCTTCGCCAGCCCGACGACGGCGACCAGCGCCACCAGCAGCAGCCCGAGGCTGGTCAGCGCGGTGCGGTCCGACGGCGGCTCGGCGTGCTCGTCCTCGTCGTCGCGGCTGCCGCCGACGGGGACGGGGAGGAAGAAGTCGCGGTGCCGGACGGTCTGGGTGACCACGAACGCGCCGTAGAGCACGAGCGAGGCGAGCGCGGCGAAGGTCAGCTGCGCCGTCGAGAACTCCGGCCCGCTGACGGTCGTCGTGTAGCTGGGCAGCACCAGGCACATCACCGCGAGGGTGAGGACGGTCGCCAGCGCCGCCCCGGCCCCCTCCCGGTTGAAGACGACGACGTCGTGCCGCAGCGCCCCCAGCAGCACCGACAGCCCGAGGATGCCGTTGCAGGTGATCATCACCGCGGCGAACACGGTGTCCCGCGGCAGCGACGCCGCCTCCGGGCCGCCGGACGCCATCAGCGTGACGATCAGCCCGACCTCGATGACGGTGACCGCGACGGCGAGCACCAGCGACCCGAACGGCTCCCCCACCCGGTGGGCGACCACCTCGGCGTGGTGGACCGCGGCCAGCACCGCGCCGACGAGGGCGACCGCGTCGACCACCACCACGAGCGCCCCGGGGTCACGCCCCCAGGTGAGCGCCAGGAGGACCACCGCGGCCACGGGCGCGACGGTGGTCCAGGACAGCAGGGCCGGTCTCGTCGTCGTCGTCGCCACGTCCCCACGCTGCCATGCCCGGCCGGCTCCCCCGGGTGACCGCGGTCCCGGAGTGACCGGTCGCACTGGGAGGATGGGCGCATGACCCACGTGCTCGACCCCGGGACGCTGGCGGCCGGGACCCGGCCCGGCCCGGGGCCCGCGGCGCCGTTCGACGACGTGACCCGCTCGGACGCCGCCCTCCGCGCCTTCCTGCACGGCCTGCCCGGTGTCGACCAGGTGGGAGCCGAGCAGCGGGCCGCCACCCTCGGCACCCGCTCGATCAAGACCACGGCCAAGGCCTGGGCGATCGACACCGCGATCTCGATGGTCGACCTGACCACCCTGGAGGGCGCCGACACCCCCGGCAAGGTCCGCTCGCTGGCGGCCAAGGCCCGCCGGCCCGACCCCGGGGACCCGACCGCCCCGTCGGTCGCCGCCGTCTGCGTCTACGGCGACCTGGCGGGCGTCGCGCGGGAGGTCCTGCAGGGCACCGGCATCCACGTCGCCGCCGTCGCCACCGCGTTCCCCAGCGGCCGCGCCAGCCGGGAGGTCAAGCTCGCCGACGTCCGCGACGCCGTGGGCAACGGCGCCGACGAGATCGACATGGTCATCGACCGCGGCGCGTTCCTCGCCGGCCGCTACCTCGAGGTGTTCGAGGAGATCGTCGCCGTGAAGGAGGCCTGCGGGGACGCCCACCTCAAGGTCATCCTCGAGACCGGCGAGCTGGTCACCTACGACAACGCCCGCCGCGCCTCGTGGCTGGCGATGCTCGCCGGCGCCGACTTCATCAAGACCTCCACCGGCAAGATCTCCCCCGCCGCGACGCTGCCGGTGTGCCTGGTGATGCTCGAGGCGGTCCGCGACTTCCGCGCCGCCACCGGCACCCAGGTCGGCGTGAAGCCCGCCGGCGGCATCCGCACCACCAAGGACGCGGTCAAGCACCTGGTGCTCGTCAACGAGACCGCCGGCGCCGACTGGCTGTCCCCCGACTGGTTCCGCCTCGGCGCCTCCAGCCTCCTCAACGACCTGCTCCTGCAGCGGCAGAAGCTGCGCACCGGCCACTACTCCGGCCCCGACCACGTGAGCGTCGACTGATGACCACCAGCCCCCTGTTCGAGTACGCCCCCGCCCCCGAGTCCCGCTCGATCGTCGACGTCGCGCCGTCCTACGGCCTGTTCGTCGACGGCGAGTTCGTCGACGGCTCCGGCGAGACCATGAAGACGGTCAACCCGGCCACCGAGGAGGTGCTCAGCGAGATCGCGGTGGGCACCGAGGCCGACGTCGACCGCGCCGTGAAGGCCGCCCGCCGCGCGTACACCCGGGTGTGGGGCCCGATGCGCCCCGCGGACCGCGGCAAGTACCTGTTCCGGATCGCGCGGATCCTGCAGGAGCGGGCCCGCGAGTTCGCCGTCCTGGAGTCCCTGGACAACGGCAAGCCGATCCGGGAGTCCCGCGACGTCGACGTCCCCCTGGCCGCGGCGCACTTCTTCTACCACGCGGGCTGGGCCGACAAGCTCGCCCACGCGGGCCTCGGGCCCGACCCGCGGCCGCACGGCGTGGCCGGCCAGGTCATCCCGTGGAACTTCCCGCTGCTGATGCTGGCGTGGAAGGTCGCCCCGGCGCTGGCCACCGGCAACACCGTCGTCCTCAAGCCGGCCGAGACCACCCCGCTGACCGCGCTGCTGTTCGCCGAGGTGTGCCGGCAGGCCGACCTGCCGCCGGGCGTGGTGAACATCGTCACCGGCGCCGGCGACACCGGCCGGGCCGTCGTCGAGCACGAGGACGTCGACAAGGTCGCGTTCACCGGCTCCACCGAGGTGGGCCGCTCGATCGCCCGCGCCGTCGCCGGCACCCGCAAGGCGCTGACCCTGGAGCTCGGCGGCAAGGCCGCGAACATCGTCTTCGACGACGCCCCCATCGACCAGGCCGTCGAGGGCATCGTGCGCGGCATCTTCTTCAACCAGGGCCACGTCTGCTGCGCGGGCTCCCGGCTGCTGGTGCAGGAGTCGGTCCACGACGAGGTGATCGCCTCGCTGCAGCGGCGGATCGGCACGCTGCGGGTGGGCGACCCGCTGGACAAGAACACCGACATCGGCGCGATCAACTCCGCCGAGCAGCTGGCCCGCATCCGGGAGCTGTCGGAGATCGGGGAGGCCGAGGGCGCGCAGCGCTGGCAGCCGGACTGCGACCTGCCCGACCGCGGCTTCTGGTTCCCGCCGACGGTGTTCACCGACGTCTCCCCCGCCCACCGGATCGCCCGCGACGAGGTGTTCGGCCCGGTGCTGTCGGTGCTGACCTTCCGCACGCCCGACGAGGCGGTGGCCAAGGCCAACAACACCACCTACGGGCTGTCGGCCGGCATCTGGACCGAGAAGGGCTCGCGGATCCTGGCGATCGCCGACCGGCTGCGCGCCGGCGTGGTGTGGGCCAACACGTTCAACCAGTTCGACCCGACGTCGCCGTTCGGCGGCTACAAGCAGTCCGGCTACGGCCGCGAGGGCGGCCGGCACGGGCTCGCCGCGTACCTGAAGGAGAGCTCCCGGTGATCGGCAGCGAGCGGCTCGCCGTCCGCAAGACCTACAAGCTGTACGTGAACGGGGCCTTCCCGCGCTCGGAGTCCGGCCGCACCTACGAGGTCACCGACCACAAGGGGACGTTCCTCGCCAACGCCGCGCTGGCCTCCCGCAAGGACGCCCGCGACGCCGTGGTCGCCGCGCGGGCCGCGTTCGGGAAGTGGTCGCGCGCCACCGCCTACAACCGCGGCCAGGTGCTCTACCGGGTCGCGGAGGTGATGGAGGGCCGGCACGCGCAGTTCTGCGAGGAGGTCGCCGCCGGCGAGGGGCTGTCGGCCGGCCGCGCCCGCGCCGTCGTCGACGCCGCCATCGACCGCTGGGTCTGGTACGCGGGGTGGACCGACAAGCTGGCCGCCGTCCTGGGCAGCGCCAACCCGGTCGCGGGGCCGTTCTTCGACTTCTCCCTGCCCGAGCCGACCGGCGTCGTCGCGGTCCTCGCCCCGCAGCGCTCGTCGCTGCTCGGCCTGGTCAGCGTGCTGGCGCCGGTGCTCGCGGGCGGCAACACCGCCGTCGTCGTCAGCTCGCACGAGCGGCCGCTGCCGGCGGTCACCCTCGGCGAGGTGCTGGCCACCAGCGACGTCCCCGGCGGCGTGGTCAACCTGCTCACCGGCGACGCCGGCGAGATCGGCCCCTGGCTGGCCGAGCACGACGACGTCGACGCCGTCGACCTGACCGGCGCGCCCGCCGGCCGGGCCATGGAACTCGAGCGGCTGGCGGCCGGCAGCATCAAGCGGGTGCTGCGCCCGCCGGCGGAGGAGCCGGACTGGACCGCCGACCCCGGCACCGGCCGGATGACGCGGTTCCTGGAGACCAAGACGGTGTGGCACCCGAAGGGCGTCTGACCGCCCTCAGCCCGCCGCGGGCGGCTCACCGGCCCGGTCGCCGGTGAGCCGCCGGGTGGCCTCGAGCTGGGCGGCGGTCGCGGCGCGCAGGTCGCCCACCGCCTCGCCCGCACCGCGCGGCGCTCCGCCCGACGACCGGCTCACCGGTCACCACGTCGACTGGGACGAGCCGGTGCGGGCCTGAACCCGGGGGTGCGCTCCCAGGCGCACCGGGCAGGATGGGCTCCGTGGCCAGGCCCAGCATCGTCCCCATCGCCCTCACCGTCGACGACCGCACGGGTTACACCCTGTGGGCGCCGCCGTGGGAGGAGGACGGCGAGGAGTGGCAGGCCTTCCTCGGCACCTCCGAGGGGGAGACCGCCACGGTCCACCTCTTCCCCACCCCGGCCGCGCTCGCCGCGTTCTGCCGCACCGCCACCGACCACGACCTCGCCGACCACCCGGTCTGGCCGGTCGTCGTCGGGCTGGGCGCCGCGGACCTGACGCCCGACGACGACCACCGCTACGACCTCGACGGCGTCTACGACATCGCCGCCGAGAACCCGGACCGGTGGGCGGTCGAGGAGCTCGCGGCCACCATCGACATCGTCAGCCGGCTGGCCGAGTGCCTGGACACCGCCGGGGACGACGACGAGGAGGGCACGACCGCCGCGCGGGCCGGCGCGGACACCGACGACGAGGACGCCGACGAGGACCTCGACGGCGACGAGGAGACCGAGTTCCCCTCCCTCGCCGAGCTGGTGGCCCGGCCGGAGATCGGGTCGCTGGGCCTCGGGGTCGACGCGTTCGTCGGCCGCTCGGGCGAGGACGCCTGGATCGGCGTCGGCGGCGCGCTCGACGAGCTGTGGGAGGACGTCATCGAGGAGCTGTCGGCGCACCTGGACTGGACCGGCGCCGGCACGACCACCCTCGAGGCCTACCCCTCGGCCGCCGACGAGGACGAGACCGACGACGACCTGGCCGACGACGACCTGGCCGACGAGGACCTGGCCGACGAGGCGCCCACCGGTGCCCGCGCCGGCCGCGGCGCGGAGGCCACCGTCGCCCGGGGCCGGGACGGCTCGGCCGACCGCCCGGCCGCGGGCTCGACCGCGGCCGCGCCGGAGGAGACGGTCACCGCCGGGGTGAGCACGATCCGCGGCGGCAGCCGGATCACCGCGACCCCGGCCGCGGTCGCCGCGGCGGCGGAGTTCTGGGAGGCCGTCGGCATCCTCCCGGTGGAGCTCGTCGTCCCCGGGGGCGCCGGCGTGACGCTGCGCTGCTACGTGGAGGACGTCGCCCGGTTCCTCGGCCGCGACGGCGAGGTCTACCTGTTCGACACCCCCGCCGACCTCGCCCGGTTCTGCGCCGGCGACGAGCAGCACGACCTCACCGAGATCGCGTCCTGGCCGGAGGTGGCCGACACCGACGTCATGCCGCTGCCGGCCGAGCAGGACCGCTACGACCTCACCGAGCTGTCCGAGGTGCTCGCCGAGGTGGCCGGGGGCGCGGCGGGGCTGGTCGACCACCGGGTGTTCGCCCAGCCGGTCGAGGGCGTGCGCGACGTCGCCGAGTACGCGGGTCTCACGCGGGTCGACGAGCTGCTCGCCCCCACCGCGCCGCTGGGTCGCGCGGTCGCGCGCGGCGAGCGGGAGCCCGGCGCCACCCTGCGCGCCGAGGACGCCGCCCCGCTGCGGGAGGCCTGGGACGAGGTCGTCGCCCAGGTCGGCGGGGCGCTGGTCTTCCGCCACTGACGGGCGTCCTCCGGGGCCGGATCCGGGGCACGGCCCGGCGGCCGGGACCTCTCTGCCGCGAGCTCGTGCTCTGCCCACAGGTGTGGGCAGAGCACGAGCGAGCGCGGAACAGCACCACGGCCGGCCCCGGGGTCCCGGGGCCGGCCGTGGTGAGGTGCTGGAACGGGCCCCCGTCCCCCCGCCGCGAGCGGTGGGGGGACGCGGGGTCCGTCGTCAGTCGCGCGCGGGCGCGGGGCGGTCGGAGCGCCCGCCGCGGTGGCCCTCGCCGGGGCCGCGGTACCGGTCGCGGTCGCCGGAGGGCCGGCGCGGACGGTCGTCGCGACGGCCGCCGTCGCCGTAGGAGCGGCGCGGACGGTCGCCGTCGCGGCGCGGACGCCGGCCGCCGGGGCCGCCGTGCGGACGGCGCGCCTCGCGGGCCGGCCGCTCGACCGGCTCCACCGGCACGCCGCTGGCGACGAGCTCGGCGATCGGGGCGTCGCCCGGCCGGATGCGGCTGACCTGCGGGTCCACCTTCGCCTGCCGGAACCGCCGCTTGGCCTGGCCGACCTGGTCGGGCAGCAGCAGGGAGACCACGACGCCGCCAGCACCGGCGCGGGCGGTGCGGCCCGAGCGGTGCAGGTAGGTCTTGTGGTCGGCCGGCGGGTCGTAGTGCAGGACCAGCGAGACGTCGTCGACGTGGATGCCGCGGGCGGCGACGTCGGTGGCCACCAGCACGGGGCTGCGGGCGTCGGTGAACGCCTCCAGCGCCCGGCGGCGGGCCGACTGCGGCAGCCCGCCGTGGATCGCCTCGGCCTTGATGCCGACGGCCTGCAGGTTCTCGGTGAGCCGGTCGACGCCGAGCTGGGTGCGGGCGAACACGATCGTCCGGCCCGGCCGCGCGGCCAGCTCCTGGGTCACCGGCACCTTGTCGCGGAAGGCGACGCTGTAGGCCAGGTGCTCGGCCGGCGGGGCGTCGTCGCCGGGGCGCTTGACCTCGTGCCGCGCGGGGTCGGTCAGGTAGCGGCGGACCAGCGTGTCCACCTCGCCGTCCAGCGTGGCCGAGAACAGCAGCCGCTGGGCGTCGGGGCGGGTCTGGTCGAGCAGCTCCTGCACGACGGGCAGGAAGCCGAGGTCGGACATGAAGTCGGCCTCGTCGACGACGCTGACCTCGACCTCGGCGAGGGTGACCTCGCGCTGGCTGATCAGGTCCTGCAGCCGGCCGGGGGTGGCGACGACGACGTCGACGCCACGGCGCAGCTGCGAGATCTGGCGGCCCATCGAGGCGCCGCCGTAGACGGTGGCGAACTGGGCGCCGATGGCCTGACCGAGCGGGGCCAGGTTGTCGGAGACCTGCTGGGCGAGCTCGCGCGTGGGCACGAGCACCAGCGCCCGCGGGGCGCGCGGGCCGCGGCGGGCGGTGAGGCCCATGCGGGCGAGCATCGGCAGGCCGAAGGCCAGGGTCTTGCCGGACCCGGTGGCCGCCTTGCCCAGCACGTCGCGCCCGGCGAGGGCGTCGGGCAGGACGGACGCCTGGATGGCGAACGGAGCGCGGATGTCGCGCCGCTCGAGAGCGGTCACCAGCTGCTGGGGCAGGCCCAGCTGGGCGAACGTGGGGCCCGCCGGGGCGGGGGTGTCGGGGGTGCTCTGGACGTCGACGGTGTCGGACGTGGTCATGCGGGGGTGGGGACTCCGATACAGCTCGGGCGCGTCCCGTGGTGGTGCGCGGGCGCCACCCCTGCGACGGGGCCGGGCGTCCTCACTGGCGACCGCGGGCGTCGACGACGCGGCGGTCTGCACGGATGCGCTCATGCCCGGACGGACCGTCCGGGAGGATGTCCGGCGAGTGCCGGCACACCCACGGTAACAGCGCCGCCCGGTCCGCCCTTCCGCGGCGGGCGGTGGCCGTGATCACCCGCGGAGGGCGGCGTACCCCGGGCGGACGACGTCGTCGAGCAGCCGGGCCCGCTCGGCGTCGTCGGTGAACGCCGCGGCCAGCGCCCGCTCGGTGACCGTCTGGAGGTCGTCCCAGCCCCAGCCGTGGGCGGCGGCGACGTCGGTCAGCTCGCTGGTCACCGAGACGCCGCTCATCAGCCGGTTGTCGGTGTTCACCGTGACCGCGAAGCCCAGCCGGTGCAGCCGGCCCACCGGGTGCCGCGCGATCGAGGGGTAGGCGCCGGTCTGCACGTTCGACGACGGCGCGACCTCCAGCGGCACCTGCTCGTCGAGCACCCGCCGCGCGAGCGGGCCGAGCGGGCCCTCCATCGGCACCTCGTCGGCGATCCGCACGCCGTGCCCCAGCCGCTCGGCGCGGGCGCCGTCCAGCGCGGCCCGGATGCTGTCGACGCCGGCCGCCTCGCCGGCGTGGATGGTGCGGTGCGCGCCGGCGCGGTCGAGCAGCGCGATCGCCCCGGGGATCCGGTCCGGCGGGAAGCCGATCTCCGGCCCGGCCAGGTCGAAGCCGACGACGCCGGCGTCCCGGTAGCGGACGACGAGGCCGGCGACCTCCTCCCAGTGGTCCTCCTGCCGCATCGCGCACAGCAGCGCGCCGACCGTGATCGGCGTCCCCGCCGCGGCCGCCTCGGCGCTGCCCGCGGCGAACCCGTCGAGGATCGCCTCGACGGCCTCCTCGATGGGGGTGCCGCCCGCGGTCACCAGCTCCGGCGCCATGCGGACCTCGGCGTACACGACGCCGTCGGCGGCGAGGTCGAGGGCGCACTCGCGGGCCACCCGGCGCACCGCCTCGGGCCGCTGCATCACCCCGACGGTGTGCGCGAACGTCTCCAGGTACCGCACCAGCGAGCCGGAGTCGGCGGCCTCGCGGAACCAGGTCCCCAGCGACTCCGCGTCGGAGGCGGGGAGGGCGCGGTAGCCCGCCTCGTCGGCGAGCTCGAGCACCGTCTGCGGACGCAGCCCGCCGTCGAGGTGGTCGTGCAGGAGGACCTTGGGCGCGCGGCGGACCGAGTCGGCGTCGAGTGGTGCGGGCACCACCCGACGCTATCTCGTGCCGCGCTCCTGCCAGCGGAAGGTCAGGACGCACAGCACCAGACCGGCGGCGCACCACACGGCCAGCACCAGCGCCACCCGCCCGAGCTCCCAGGACCCGGCCGGCTCCTGCGCGGCGAGCGCGTCGGGGAGGAACACCGAGCGCAGGCCCTGCGCCATCCACTTGAGCGGGAACAGCGACGCGATCGTCTGCATCCAGCCCGGCACCTGGCTGAACTGGAAGAACACGCCGGAGATGAACTGCAGCACCAGGGCGATCGGCGTGACCGTGGCCGACGCCGACCGGCCGTTGCGCGCGAGGCTCGACACGGCGATGCCCAGCAGCGTGCACGCCGCGGCGCCGAGCGCGGTCACCCAGGCGAAGGTCAGCCAGTCGCGGCCCGAGGGCAGGTCGACGTCGTAGAACACCGCCCCGACCGCCAGCAGGACCACGATGATCAGCACCGTGACGGCGAGGACCTGCACGACCTTGCCGACGAAGTAGGCGCTGCGCGGCATCGGGGTGCCGTAGAGGTGCTTGAGCGTGCCGTCGGCGCGCTCGGTGGCGATCGAAATCGCCATGTTCTGCAGGCTCGCCCCGAGGATGCCCGCGGCGATCACCCCGGCCAGGAAGTACTGGACGAAGCTGACCCCGCTGCCGAGGTCGTAGTCGAGCACCGCGCCGAACACCACGAGCAGCAGCACGGGGAAGACGAGGGTGAACACCACCGACTCGCGCTGCCGGAAGAACTCCTTGAGCTCCACCCCGGCGCGGGAGCGGTAGACGGCGGGCAGCGACGGCAGCGCGGCGCGCTCCCGGGTGACGGTTCCGGCGCTCACGCGCGGGCCTCCCCGATCATCTGCAGGTACACGTCCTCGAGGGTCGGGCGGGCCACCGCCAGGTCGGGCACCTCGCCGGGGAAGCGCGCGGACAGCGCGGAGACGAACGCCGTCGGGGTCGCGGTGGCCTCGCTGCGCCGGACGCCGTCCTCGGTCCAGCTGACCACCGCCGGCGCGCGCCCGCGGCCGCCCAGCTCCGACGGGACGGCGACCTCGGCCAGCCGGCCGCGCGCGATGACGCCGACCCGGTCGGCCAGCGCCTCGGCCTCGTCCAGGTAGTGGGTGGTGAGCAGCATCGTGGTGCCGAGGTCGCGCAGCGAGCGGATCAGCGACCAGAACTGCCGCCGTGCCTCGGGGTCGAAGCCGGTGGTCGGCTCGTCGAGGAACAGGAGGGCGGGGCGGCCGACGATGCCGAGCGCGACGTCGAGCCGGCGGCGCTGCCCGCCCGACAGCGAGCGCCCGCGGGCCCGGGCCTTCTCGGTCAGCCCGACCAGCTCGAGCACCTCGTCGGGGTCGCGCGGGTCGGGGTAGTAGGACGCCTGCGCGCGCAGCAGCTCGCGGCAGGTCAGCTGGCTGTCCCCGGCGCCGGACTGCAGCACGATGCCCAGCTGCGCCTTCCACCGGCGCCCGCCCGCGGCCGGGTCGGTGCCGAGCACCCGCACCTCGCCGCCGTCGCGGTCGCGGAAGCCCTCGCAGATCTCGACCGTCGTCGTCTTGCCGGCGCCGTTGGGGCCGAGCAGGGCGAAGATCTCGCCGCGCCGGATGTCGAGGTCCAGGCCGTCGACGGCGGTGGCGGCGCCGTAGCGCTTCACCAGCCCGCGGACGGAGATCGCCGCGTCCGGATCGAGGGGCTCCCCGGCGCGCGGGGCGGCGGTGGAGGTCGGTACCGCGGACGTGCTGGTCACGAGGACCCAGTGTGCTCTCCGATCGCGGCTCCGCGCCGACCGCCCTCCGTGTGCACGTCCGCGGACGTGCACGCGGAGGGCGTCGGGACTACGCGGAGATGCGGTCGATCAGCAGGGGCAGCGGCTCGTCGCCGGTGTCGACGCCGACCGCGCCCTCCAGCGCCTCCAGCGCCCGCGGGATGCGCGCGGCGTCGTCGGTGTGCAGCTCGAGCAGCGGCTGGCCCTCGGTCACCCGCTCCCCCACCGTCGCCGTCCAGGTGACGCCGGCGGCGGCCGAGACCGGGTCCTCCTTGCGGGCGCGGCCGGCACCCAGCCGCCAGGCGGCGACGCCCAGGGCGTACGCGTCCAGGCGGGTGAGCGTGCCGGTGGCCGGCGCGGTCACCACGTGCCTCTCCGCCGGCTGCGGCAGCGGCGCGTCGGGGTCGCCGCCCTGCGCGGCGATCATCCGCCGCCACACGTCCATCGCCCGGCCGTCGCGCAGCGCGTCGGCGGGGTCGACGTCGGGCCGGCCGGCGCCGGTGAGCATCTCCCGCGCCAGGGCCAGGGTCAGCTCGACGACGTCGGCCGGGCCCCCGCCGGCGAGGACCTCCACCGACTCGGCGACCTCGACGGCGTTGCCGGCGGCGCGGCCCAGCGGCCGGTCCATGGCGGTCACCAGCGCCACGGTGTTCACCCCGGCCGCCTCGCCGAGGCCGACCATCGTGCGGGCCAGCTCGCGGGAGGACTCGGGGTCCTTCATGAACGCCCCGGAGCCGGTCTTGACGTCGAGCACCAGCGCGTCGGCGCCCTCGGCGATCTTCTTGCTCATGATCGAGCTGGCGATCAGCGGGATGGACTCGACGGTCGCGGTGACGTCGCGCAGCGCGTAGAGCTTCTTGTCCGCCGGCGCGAGGTCGTGCCCGGCGGCGCAGATGACCGCGCCGACCTCGGCGAGCTGCCGGAGGTAGGCGTCCTCGTGGACGTCGGCCCGCCAGCCGGGGATCGACTCCAGCTTGTCCAGCGTGCCGCCGGTGTGCCCCAGGCCCCGGCCCGACAGCTGCGGCACCGCCACGCCGCAGGCGGCGACCAGCGGCGCGAGCGGCAGGGTGGTCTTGTCGCCGACCCCGCCGGTGGAGTGCTTGTCGGCGGTCGGCCGGCCCAGCGAGGACAGGTCCTTGCGCTCGCCGGAGTCGATCATCGCCTGCGTCCACACCGACAGCTCGCCGGCGGACATGCCCCGGAAGAACACCGCCATGAGCAGCGCGCTCATCTGCTCGTCGGGGATCGCGCCGTCGGTGTAGGCGCCGATCACCCAGCGGATCTGCTCGTCGGTGAGCCGGCCGCCGTCGCGCTTGGCGCGCAGCACGTCGATGGCGTCGAACGCGGCCATCAGCCCTGCCCCCGCTCCGCCGCGGCGACCAGGTCGTCGGGGCCGAAGGCGTCGGGCAGCACCTCGCGCATGGGCACGATGCCCAGCGAGACCGTCTCGATGAGCATGTCGGCGCCGCCGTGCTCCCACAGCAGCTGCCGGCACCGGCCGCACGGCATGAGCGGCTGCCCGTCCCCGCCGACGCAGGCCACCGCGACGAGCCGGCCGCCGCCGGTGCGGGCGAGGTCGCTGACCATCCCGCACTCGGCACACAGGCCCAGGCCGTAACTGGCGTTCTCGACGTTGCAGCCGGTGACCACCCGGCCGTCGTCGACCAGCCCGGCCACGCCCACCGGGAACCGCGAGTACGGCGCGTAGGCGTGCGTCATGGCCTCCCGGGCCGCCGTGCGCAGGGCGTCCCAGTCGACGTCCCCCATCTAGTTCTCTCCTCTTCGGTAGACGAGCCCGTCGGCCTTCGGCATGCGCAACCTCTGCGAGGCCAGCGACAGGACCAGCAGCGTGGTCAGGTGCGGCGTGAACGAGACGATGCCCGGCGGCAGCTGGTCGACGGTCACGAAGCCGATCAGCGAGGCCGCGGCGACGATGCCCGCGATGCCCGCCACCAGCAGCTTGCCGCGCCGGGCCTGCACGACCGCGATCACCGCGAGCAGGATCGCGACCAGCAGGAACAGCGCGACGACGGCGGCGCGGCTGCGCAGCTGCAGGGCGTCGGTGAAGCCGAACAGCCCGGCGCCGGCGGCCAGCCCGCCCGGGCGCCAGTTGCCGAAGATCAGCGCCGCGAGGCCGATGAACCCGCGGCCGTTGACCTGGCCCTCGCGGTAGATGCCGGCGATGAACACGAGGAACACGCCGCCGAGTCCGGCGAGCCCGCCGGAGATGACCACGGCGACGTACTTGAGCCGGTAGACCGGCACGCCGAGCGAGTCGGCGGCGGCCGGGTTCTCGCCGCAGGAGCGCAGCCGCAGGCCGAACGCCGTCCGCCACAGCAGCAGGTAGGACGCCGGGACGAGCAGGATCGCGATGAGCGTCAGCAGGCCCAGGCCGCTGGTGAGCCCGCGCAGGATGCCGGCCAGGTCGCTGACCAGGAACCAGTGCCGCGCCTCCAGCGAGCCGAGCAGGTCCGGGCCCGAGGACAGCACCGGGACGGAGAAGTCCGGCGGGTTCCCCTTGACCGGCGGGGACTGGGTGACGCCGCCACCGGCCGGGTTGTCGGTGTACAGCAGCTCGGAGAGGAACCGCACGACACCGGCGGCGAGGATGTTGATCGCCACACCGGAGACGACGTGGTCGACGCCGAAGGTCACCGTGGCCACCGCGTGCAGCAGCCCGCCGAGGGCGCCGAACAGCAGGCCGCCGACGACGGCGGCGCCCCAGCCCCACTGGTAGCCGGCGAACCCGGCGCCCCAGGTGCCGAGGGTCATCATCCCGTCGAGGCCGATGTTGACCACGCCCGCGCGCTCGGAGTACAGGCCGCCCAGCGCGGCCAGGCCGATCGGCACCGCCAGCAGCAGCGCCGCGGCGATCGTGGAGGAGCTGGTGAGCGCCTGCTGGCCGCTGATGACGCGCACCAGCGAGAACAGCAGCACGATGCCCACGAGGATCCAGGTGATCCGGCGGGCCCGGCCGCCGCCGGTGAACAGGTCGGTCACCGGGCCGCGGCCCGTCCGGGTCCCCCTGTTCGAGGGTGACGCCACGGTGCTCACGCGCCGGTCTCCTGCCGCTCGTCGGAACGCTGCCCGGCGCCGGTCGTCCGGCTCACGCCGGTGCCGGTGCCCTCGCCGCCGTCGGCGGCGCCCCCGGTCGAGGCCGCGCCGGAGGCGGCCTGCCCGGGTCCGGTGCCGCCGTCGCCGGCGACCGCGGCCGCCGGTGCCGCGCCGCGCTCGGCCGAGCGGCGGGCCACCCGGCGGGCGATCTCGTTGGCGACGACGACGGAGAGCACGATCGTGCCCTGGAAGATCGTCACCACCGACGCCGGGTAGTCGGCGATCTGCAGCGGCACGAGCGCCCGGTCGAGGAAGGCGAACAGCAGCGCGGCGAGCGCGATGCCGCCCGGCCGGTTGCGGCCCAGCAGCGCCACCGCGATGCCGAGGAAGCCCAGCCCGGAGGTGAAGTCGGTGGTGTAGGCGTGCGTCGAGCCGAGCAGGTCGGGCATGCCGATCAGCCCGGCGACCGCGCCCGACAGCAGCATCGTCTTGACGACCATGCCGCGGGCGTCGACGCCGCTGGCGGTGGCCGCCGAGGGCGAGAGGCCGGCGGCGCGCAGGTCGAAGCCGAAGCGGGTGCGGTTGAGCAGCACCGCGATGAGCACACCGACCACGACCGCCACGAGCAGGAACCCGTAGAGCTGCCGCGGCGGGTTCGCCAGCCCCAGCACCCCGAAGACGCCGTTGAGGCTCGGCATCCAGCCCGACTCGGGGATGTCGGCGGTGCTGATGATCGAGGCGCCCTCCGGGCTCCCCCGCAGCGGGCCGGTGAGCAGGTAGGACGCGATGCCCAGCGCGATGACGTTGAGCATGATCGAGCTGATGACCTCGCTGACGCCGCGGGTCACCTTGAGCACCGCGGCGATGCCGGCCCAGATCGCGGCGACGAACATCGCCACCACCACGATGAGCAGCACGTGCAGCGGGCCGGGCAGCGCCACCGCGGCGCCGACGCCGGCGGCGATGATGGTCGCCAGCCGGTACTGGCCCTCGACGCCGATGTTGAACAGGCCCATGCGGAAGGCGATGGCCACCGCGAGCCCGGCGAGGAACAGCGGCACCGCCCGGTTGAGGATCACGACCAGCGCGGTGACCTGCTGCGACGGGGTGTCGCCGAAGTCGACCATGACCTCGAACACCCGCAGCGGGTTGACCTGCAGGGCGGCCATGACCGCCGAGGAGATGACGAGCGCGACGACGACGGCGAGGACCGGCGCGAACAGCGCCAGGCCGATCCGGCGGAGGACGGTCACGCGGCACCCGCCGTCGTCCGGGCCCCGGTCATGTACCCGCCGAGCTCCTCGGGGGTGACCGCGGACGGGTCGAGGGTGGCCACCATCCGGCCGCGCAGCATGACGTGCAGCGTGTCCGACAGGCCGATGAGCTCGTCGAGGTCGGCCGAGATCAGCAGGATCCCCATCCCCTCCGCGCGGGCGTCCTCGAGCAGCCGCCAGATGGCCCCCTGGGCGCCGACGTCGACGCCGCGGGTCGGGTGCGCGGCCAGGAGCAGCCGGGGCGCGGCGCTCATCTCCCGGCCGACGATCAGCTTCTGCTGGTTGCCGCCGGACAGGGCGACGGCCAGCGTGTCCGGGCCGGGGGCGCGGACGTCGTACTCGCGCATGATCCGCGCGGTGTCGGTGCGGGCGCTGCGGCGGTCGATGAAGGGGCCCTTCACCGCCGGCGGGCGGGTCTGGTGGCCGAGGATCCGGTTCTCCCAGAGCGGGGCGTCCAGCAGCATCCCCTGCCGGTGCCGGTCCTCGGGGATGAAGCCCAGGCCGGCCTCGCGGCGGGCGCGGGTGGACCAGGTGGTGATGTCGTCCCCGCCGAGCAGCACGGTGCCCGACGCCAGCGGGCGCAGGCCCATGACGGCGTCGACGAGCTCGGCCTGGCCGTTGCCCTCGACGCCGGCGATGCCGACGACCTCGCCCTCGCGGACGGTCAGCGTGACGTCGTCGACGGGCGGGCGGCCGGTGGGCGAGGAGACGGTGACCTCGCGCAGCTGCAGCACCGGCGTCTCGCGGACCGTGGAGGTGCGGGTCTCCGGCGAGGGCAGCTCGGTGCCGACCATCATCTCGGCGAGCTGGCGGGCCGTCGTCGTCCTCGGGTCGGCGGTGCCCACGGTGGTGCCGCGGCGGATGACGGTGATCGAGTCGGCCACCTTCCGCACCTCGTCGAGCTTGTGCGAGATGAAGATGACCGTCAGGCCCTCGCGCTTGAGCTCGGCGAGGTTGCCGAACAGCTCGTCGACCTCCTGCGGCACGAGGACGGCGGTCGGCTCGTCGAGGATCAGGGTCCGCGCGTTGCGGTAGAGGACCTTGGCGATCTCGACCCGCTGCCGGTCGCCGACGCCGAGGTCCTCCACGAGGGTGTCGGGGCGCAGGCCGAGGCCGTAGCGGTCGGAGATCTCGAGGATGCGGCGGCGCGCGGTGGCGCGGTCGAGCCGGCCGCCGCGGGTGGGCTCGCTGCCGAGGACCACGTTCTCGAGGACGGTGAAGTTGTCGGCGAGCATGAAGTGCTGGTGCACCATGCCGATGCCGGCGGCGATCGCGTCGGCCGGGCTGCGGAAGTGCACCTCGCGCCCGTCGAGCAGGATCTGGCCCTCGTCGGGGCGGTGCTCGCCGTAGAGGGTCTTCATCAGCGTCGACTTGCCGGCGCCGTTCTCCCCGACGATCGCGTGCACCTCGCCGCGGCGGACCCGCAGCTCGATGTCCTTGTTCGCGACCACCCCGGGGAACCGCTTGGTGATGCCGCGCAGCTCGACGGCCAGGGGCGCGGCCTCGCCGTCGCCGCCACCTGCCCCGCTCCCGCCCTTGCTGAGGCGTGCCGGCGTCCCCGCCGGGGTGCCTGCTGTGGCCATGGTGGGCCCTTCCCTGTCGCTGCGGCCCGCGGGTGCGCGGGCTCGCGTCCACTCTGCTGCACCGGGACCGCGGGATCGACCGCGTCCCGGCCGGTGCACGGGCGCCGGACCTCCCCGTCCGGCACCGGCTGCGCATCCTCCCCGACGAGTGTGACGGCCGGGAGGAGCACCCCCTCACGACGACGGCGGGCCCGGGGGACGTGCTCCCCGGACCCGCCGCGTGCGTGTGCGCAGATCAGCCGGCGCGGTCGCCGGCCGGCGTCACGGGGTCGTCGGGACCTCGATCTCGCCGTCGACGATCTGCTGGCGGTAGTCGTCGATCGTCGACTGGATGTCGTCGATGAACCCGCCGGAGGTGGCCAGGCCCACGCCGTCCTGCTCCAGGTCGTAGACGATGTCGGCGCCGCCCTCGACGCTGCCGTCGACGTAGGAGTCGATGAACGACGACACCGCGGTGTCGACCCGCTTGAGCATCGAGGTCAGGATGACCGCCTGCAGCGCCGGGTCGTCGACGGTCTGGTACTGGTCGGAGTCGACGCCGATGGCGCGCTTGCCGGCCGCCGCGGCCGCCTGGAAGACGCCGAGGCCCGAGCCGCCCGCCGCGTGGTAGACGATGTCCGCGCCGGCCTCGTACATGCCCTGGGCGACCAGCAGGCCGCGGTCGGGGGCGTTGAAGCCGGTGAAGTCACCGGCCGGCGAGATGTACTGCCGGTCGATGGTGATCTGCGGGTTGACCGCCTGGGCGCCGGCCACGTAGCCGGCCTCGAACTTCTGGATCAGCGGGGTCTCCACGCCGCCGACGAAGCCGATGTGGCCGGTCTCGGACTTGGTCGCCGCGGCGACACCGGCGAGGAAGGAGCCCTGCTCCTCGCTGAACAGCAGGCCGGTGAGGTTGTCCGCGCCGACGTCGGCCGCCGACGAGTCGATGATCGCGAAGGTCGTGTCGGGGTACTGCTCCACGACGTCGCCGATGACCTCGCCGTAGGCGAAGCCGACCGCGATGATCGGGTTGTAGCCCTCGTCGGCCAGCTGGGTCAGCAGGTCGGCGCGGTTGGAGGCGTCGGCGTTGGGGCTGAGGTCCTGGAACTCGCCGCCGTGCTCCTCGACGGCGGCCTCGAGGCCGGCGACCGCCGCGTCGTTGAACGAGCGGTCACCACGGCCGCCGGTGTCGAAGGCCAGGCCGATGCGCAGCTCCTCGGCGCTGCCGCCCTCGCCGCCCCCGCCGCCGGCGGCGGGCTCGTCGCTGGCGCAGGCCGCCAGGGCCATGCTGCCGGCCAGCAGCAGGGCTGCGGCCTTCATCTTCCGCGCTCGGCGCAAGACGATCTCCTCTCTGGAGGGAGCTGCCCGCGAAGGACGCGGAGGGCGCTCCCGTGGGTCCTGGTCGCGGCCGCCCGCGGGCGGCCGCCCGGACGTGGACGACGTCGGCACGCTAACCGCGCTCTCCGGGCAGGTCGCCATGCCTGCGGCGGACCGAGACGGGATCGTTGTGAAGCGGCCGGGATCCGTGGCCCCCGCCACTGCGCCCGGTCCCCGCAGGTGGCGCCGCCGGGGCTAGCGTCCCCCCGTGCATCGACGACGGGGTGCGCTCGCGGCCGTCCTGGCCGCGCTGGCCGTCCTCCTCGGGGGCGGCCCGGCGGTGGCCGCCCCGGACCCCGCGCGGCCCACCGCCGACCTCGCCGCCCCGACCCCGACCGCGCCGCTGCCCGGCGGCCCGCCGCAGGGCGAGGGCCCGGGCGGGGTCACCGTGGGCGGGGAGGGACTGGACACCCGCGGCACGGTCGTCGTCGTCGGCGCGCCGCCGCTGCCGGCCGACGTCGTCGCGGCCGGGTGGCTGGTGGCCGACGCCGGCACCGGGGACGTCCTGGCCGCCCGCGACCCGCACGGCCGCTACTACCCGGCGAGCACGCTCAAGACGCTGACGCTGCTCACCCTGGCGCACCGGCTGGACCCGGCGGCGGTGGTCGCCGGCACCGTCGAGGACGAGGCGATGGAGGGCAGCAAGGTCGGGATCGTGGCCGGCGGCCACTACCCGGTCGGGCTGCTGTTCCAGGCGCTGGTCATGCAGTCGGGCAACGACGCGGCCAACGCGCTGGCCCGGGCGTTCGGCGGGACGGAGGCGACCGTGGCCGCGATGAACGCCACCGCCCTGGAGCTCGGCGCCTTCGACACGGTGGCGGGCTCGGCGTCGGGCCTCGACGTCGCCGGGCAGTCCTCCTCGCCCTACGACCTGGCGCTGGTCTTCCGGGCACTGGTCGCCGACCCGCTCACCGCCGGGATCCTGATGACGCCGACGGCGCAGATGCCCGGCGTCGAGGGCCGCTCGCCCGGCTTCCAGATCCAGAACCAGAACCCGCTGGCCGGCTACCCGGGGACGCTGGGCGGCAAGACCGGCTTCACCGACGCCGCCCGGCACACCTTCGTCACCGCCGCCGAGCGCGACGGGCGGCGGCTGGTGGTCAGCGTCATGGGCACCGAGAACGTGCCGCGCCGCGCCGCCGACCAGGCCGCGCTGCTCCTCGACTGGGGGTTCACGGTGCCGCCGTCGCTGGGCGGGGTCGGCACGCTGGTCGACTCCGCCGCCGACGTCGTCCCTCCCGAGCCGACGACCACCGCCGCCCCCTCCCCCGCGGGGCCGGCCGAGGTCGCCGCCGGCCCGGCCGAGTCCGCTCCCCCCGTGGACGACGGCCCGCCGGCCCTGAGCGCGGTGGCGCTCGGCGCGGCGGCGGTCGCGGTGGTGGCCGCGACGCTCATCGGCCGGCGGCGGGCGGTGCGCCGGGCTCCGCCGGCACCGGCGGGTCCTCCGGGCCGGGGCGCCCGGGACCGGCAGGGTCCTCCGGGGCGGTCGGGACCGTCCGCTCCAGGGCCGGGAGGGTCGCCGTCCACGCCGCGGTGAAGAACGCGAACCGGGCCACGAGGTTGATCCAGACCAGGATGCCGACGGCGCCGCCGAACGCCGACGAGGTGACGCTGCCGGAGATCAGCGACAGGTAGAGGCTGCCGGCCAGCTTCATCAGCTCGAACCCGGCCGCGCCGAAGACCGCGCCGGGCAGGAGCAGCCGCAGCGGGTGCGACGTCGAGGGCACCACCCGCAGCAGCCACAGGAAGACCAGGACGTCGCCGCCGAAGGCGAGCACGATGCCGAGCACGCTGCTGACGGCGCCCCAGCCCGGCGCGTCCTCCACGCCGAAGGCCGTCAGGACGCCGTTGGTGGCCTGGGTGGCGAACCCGGTCAGGCCGATGGAGGCCAGGCCGGCTCCGCCGAGGGCGACGAGCGCGACGAGGTCGGCGAGGTTGTCCCGCCAGAACTCGGGCTCGTCGACGTGGCCCTTCCAGATGCGCTCCATGCCGATCCGCAGCTTGTCCATCGCGCGCAGGCCCGCGTAGAGGAAGCCCGCGACGCCGATCAGCCCGGTGATGCCGGCCGCGCTGACGGCCGAGCGCAGCTCCCGGACGATCTGCTCCCCGGTCGAGCCGGGGAACGCCTCGCGGATGGCGTCGTAGAGCTCCTGCTGGAGCAGCGCGTCGCCGGAGAGGACCAGCGCGATGACCGACGCGACCAGCAGCAGCACCGGGAACAGCCCGAGGAACACGAAGTAGGTGACGCCGGCGGCCATGAGGTCGCCCTGGGTGCGGGTGTAGCGGCCCCCGGCCCGCGCCAGGTGGTCGAACCAGGGCCGACGGCGGCGCTGGCCGTCGACGACGGCGGTGATCCGGGAGCCGACCCCGGCGACGCGGGACCAGGGCGCGCGGACGACGTCGGCGGCGCGCGACCGTCCGTCCCGGGGTGCACCCACCGGTCCGAGTCTGGCCCCTGGACGGGGGTGCCGCGCGGGGGCCTAGTGCGGCGGGCCGGTGAGGGGGTACTCGCGGGCGACCGCCCAGGTGCCCTCCGGCGTCTGCTCGAACTCGGTGAACGAGGTGACGCGGAACTCCGCGGAGAGGTCGCCGAGGCCGGTGTAGGCCAGCTCGAGCATGTCGCGCGGGACGTCGTGCGCCACGGTCACGTGCGGGTGGTACGGGTAGCTCAGCGAGCGGGCCAGCGGGCCGGACCGGACGTCGGTGGCGAGCAGCTCGCAGTTGCCGATGCCGCGCGCGACGGCGACGAACACGACCTCCGAGACCGGCGTGAACGTGCCGGTGCCCGACAGGTGCATGTCGAAGGGCGGGTGCGCCGCGGCGACGCGCACCAGGTGCTCGGTGATGGCCGCCCGGTCGGCGCAGGCCACCTCGGTGGGCGGCAGGAGCGTGACGTGCGGCGGCACGAAGCCCGCCTGCGGGTCGCCCACCTTGGCGCGCCAGTCGGTGAGCAGCTGCGCCCACGGCTCGGGGATCGGCACCAGGACACCGACGACGGCGGTCTCCGGCGGCGCCAGCCGGGCGCGCGGGACGAACGTGTCGTCGTTCACGACCCCGCCACCGGCGCGAGGAAGCCGACCCGCTCGTAGGCCGTGCGGACGGTCTCCCCGGCCACCTCGCGCGCCCGGGCCGCGCCGGCGGCCAGCAGCCGCTCGAGCTCGGCGCGGTCGTCGAGCAACTCGTGGGTGCGCTCGCGGACCGGCGTCACGAACTCGGCGACGACCTCGGCGAGCTCCTTCTTGAGGTCGCCGTAGCCGCGGCCGGCGAAGCGCTCCTCCAGCTCCGCGACCGGGGTGCCCGACAGCGCGCTGTGGATGGTCAGCAGGTTGGTGACGCCGGGCTTGGCCACCGGGTCGGCCACGACCTCGCGGCCGGTGTCGGTGACCGCCGAGCGGATCTTCTTCGCCGTCACCTTGGGGTCGTCGAGCAGGAACACGCAGCCGGCCGGCGGCAGGCTCTTGCTCATCTTCTTGTCCGGTGACTGCAGGTCCATGATCCGCGCGCCGCCGGCCGGGACGAGGGTCTCCGGCAGCGTGAAGGTCTCGCCGAAGCGCCCGTTGAAGCGGGTGGCGAGGTCCCGGGTCAGCTCCAGGTGCTGGCGCTGGTCCTCACCGACCGGCACCTGGTCGGCCTGGTAGACGAGGATGTCGGCGGCCTGGAGGACCGGGTAGGTGAACAGTCCCACCGAGGCCGAGGCGGTGCCCTCCCGCTGGCTCTTGTCCTTGAACTGGGTCATCCGGCCGGCCTCGCCGAAGCCGGTGAGGCACTCGAGCACCCACGACAGCTGCAGGTGCTCGGGCACGTGGCTCTGCACGAACAGCGTGCTGCGCTGCGGGTCGACGCCGAGGGCCAGCAGCTGGGCGGCCGAGACCAGGGTGTTCCGGCGCAGCTCCGCGGGGTCCTGCGGCAGCGTGATCGCGTGCAGGTCGACGACGCAGTAGAAGGCCTCGGTCGTCTCCTGCAGCGCGACCCACTGGCGGAGCGCACCGAGGTGGTTGCCGAGGTGGAAGGAGCCCGCCGTCGGCTGGATGCCGGACAGGACACGGGGAAGAGGCACGACGGCCATCAAACCAGCCGCGCGCTAGGCGACCGGCGCGCCGGGGCGCACCGTGTCGGGGGTCGTGGCGGCGAGCACGTCGTCGAGCGCGGCGAGGAACAGGTCGTCCTCCTCGGGCGTGCCGACGGTCACCCGGATGCCCTCGCCGGCGAACGGCCGGGTGATGACGCCGCGGGCCTCCAGCGCCGCGGCGGTCGCGGCGGACGGCTCCCCCAGCGGCAGCCACACGAAGTTCGCCTGGCTGTCGGGCACCTCCAGGCCGCGCCCGCGCAGGGCGGCGGTGAGCCGGTCGCGCTCGGCGACGACGGCCGCGACGCGGCGGCGGACCTCGTCCTGGCTGCCGAGCGCGGCGACGGCGGCCGCCTGGGCGAGCATCGACACGCTGAACGGCACGTGCGTGCGGCGGACGGCGTCGGCGACGGCGGGGTCCTCCGCGACCAGGTAGCCGACCCGCAGGCCGGCCAGGCCCCAGGCCTTGGAGAACGTGCGCAGCACCGCGACGTTCGGGCGCCCGCGCATCAGCTCCAGGCCGTCGGGGACGTCGGGGTCGGTGACGAACTCGCGGTAGGCCTCGTCCAGCACGACCAGCACCGTCGCGGGCACCCGGTCGAGGAAGCGCTCGAGCTCCGCCCGCCGGACCGCGGTGCCGGTCGGGTTGTTGGGGTTGCACACGAACAGCAGCCGGGTGTCGTCGTCGACCGCGGCGGCCAGCGCGTCGAGGTCGTGGGTGTCGGGGGCGCCGCCGGGGAGCGAGGGCACCAGCGGCACCTGGACGCTGCGCGCGCCGGCGACCTGCGCCAGCAGCGGGTACATCTCGAACGAGCGCCAGGCGAAGGCGATCGCCGTCCCGGGGTCGTTGAAGGCCTGGGCGAGCTGCTGGCAGAGCATGACCGCGCCGCAGCCGGGGACCACCTGCGCCGGGTCGACGCCGTAGTGCTCGGCGAGCGCGGCGGTGAGGACGGCGGCCCCGTTGTCGGGGTAGCGGTAGGTCTCCCCCGCCGTCTCCGCCAGCGCCCGCACGACGGCCGGCAGCGGCGGGAAGGGCACCTCGTTGCTGGCCAGCTTGACCGCGCGGTCGACGCCGAGCTCGCGCGCCAGGTCGGCCGGGTTGCGCCCGGGCTTGTAGGCGGGCAGCGCCTGGACGGCCGGACGGGCAGTGACCACGGGGCTCGACCTCCGCGCGCCCGGTGCTCCCGGGCGCCGACTCCTAGGGTGGCCCCATGCGCGTTCTCGTCGCCGGTGGGGCCGGCTACATCGGCAGCGTAGTCACCGCCGCCCTCCTCGAGGGCGGCCACGAGGTCACCGTGCTCGACGACCTGTCCACCGGGCACGCCGACGCCGTGCCCGAGGGCGCCCGGTTCGTGCAGGCCACGCTGCAGGACTCGGCGCCGGTGCTGGCCGAGGTGCGGCCGGAGGCGGTGCTGCACTTCGCGGCGAAGAGCCTGGTCGGCGAGTCGCAGGTGAGGCCGGAGATCTACTGGGAGCACAACGTCGGCGGGTCGCTGGCGCTGCTCGAGGCGATGCGCGCGGTCGACTGCCGGCGGATCGTGTTCTCCTCCACCGCCGCCACCTACGGCGAGCCCGAGCAGGTGCCGATCCGCGAGGATGCGCAGACCCGGCCGACCAACACCTACGGCGCCACGAAGCTCGCCGTCGACGCGATGCTGACCTCGTACGCGACCGCGTACGACTTCGCCGCGGTGAGCCTGCGGTACTTCAACGTGGCCGGCGCCGCCTACGGCCTGGGCGAGCGGCACACCACCGAGACCCACCTCATCCCGATCGCGCTGCAGGTGGCCGCCGGGAAGCGCGAGGCGATGACCATCTACGGCGAGGACTACCCGACGCCGGACGGCACCTGCATCCGCGACTACATCCACGTCTCCGACCTCGCCGACGCGCACCTGCTCGCGCTGACCGCCCCGGAGCCGGGCGAGCACCGGATCTACAACCTGGGCAACGGCACCGGGTTCTCCGTGCAGCAGGTGGTCGACGCCGTCCGCGAGGTCACCGGGCACCCGGTGCCGGTGCAGGTCGGCGACCGGCGGGCCGGCGACCCGGCGCAGCTCGTCGCCTCCAGCGACCGCATCCGCGCGGACCTGGGCTGGACGCCCCGGCACCCCGACCTGGCCGGCATCGTGCGCGACGCGTGGGAGGTCGCGCAGAAGCGCGGCTAAGCGGCCTCAGCCGGCCGGGGTGTCCTCCCCGGCCGGCTCGACGTCGGGCGCCCGGGTGACCGAGAGCCGGGCGATCCGGCGTCCGTCGAGCTCGAGGACGGTGAGCGTGCGGCCCTCCACCTCCACGGCGTCGCCGACGTCCGGCAGCCGGCCGAGCTCGGCGAGCACGTAGCCGGCGACCGTCTCGTACGGGCCCTCGGGCAGCCGCAGGCCGGTGACCTGCGCGAAGTCGTCGAGGTTGAGCAGCCCGTCGACGTCGTGCGGCCCGCCGGGCTCCTCGCCGTCCTCGGCGGCGACCTCCTCGTCGTACTCGTCGTAGATCTCCCCGATGACCTCCTCGATGAGGTCCTCGAGGGTGACGATCCCGTCGGTGCCGCCGTACTCGTCGACGACGATCGCCAGGTGCTGGTTCTCCCGGCGCATCTCCGACAGCGCCGTCAGCACGCCCGCGGTGCCGGGCAGCCGCTTCACCTCGCGGGCCATGTCGCCCACGGTCGCCGCGCGCCCGGCCGGGTGGGTGGGCAGCAGCAGGTCCCGGACGTGCACGAACCCGACGACGTCGTCCTGGTCGCGGCCGGTGACCGGGTAGCGCGACCAGCCGGACTCGGCGACCTGCCGGGCGGCGCGGCTGACCGTCGTCGTCGCGTCGAGGAACTCGACCTCGGTGCGCGGGGTCATCACCTCGCGCACCTCGCGGTCGCCGGCGCGGAACACCTCGTCGATGAGCCGCCGCTCGTCGCTGGACAGCGACTCGTGCGCGGCGACGAGGTCGCGCAGCTCCTCCTGGCTGATCGCCTCGCCGCTGGCCCTGGGATCGCCGCCGAGCAGCCGGACCAGCACGTTCGTCGACGCCGACAGCAGCCAGATGACCGGGCGGGACAGCCGGGCGATGGTGTTGAGCGGCCGGGCGACGAGCAGCGAGAAGCCCTCGGCGCGCTGCAGCGCGAGCCGCTTGGGGGTCAGCTCCCCCACGACCAGGGACACGTAGCTGATCGCGACGGTGACCAGCACGAGGGCCAGCGGGTCGGCGACGCCCTCGCGGAGGCCGCGGCGGACCAGCCAGCCGCTGAAGGGCTCGGCCAGGGTGCTGGCGCCGAAGGCGGCGGACAGGAAGCCGGCGAGGGTGACGCCGACCTGGACGGCGGCGAGGAACCGGTTGGGGTCGCCGAGCAGCCGGGCCAGCGCGCGGCCGCGGCGGCCCCGCTCCGACAGCACCCGGACCTGGGCCTCGCGCAGGGACACGAGCGCGATCTCCGCGCCGGCGAACACGCCGCCGATCAGCACGAAGACGACGACCATGACGATGTCGAGCCAGACGTCGCTCACCGGCGGCGTGCTCCTCGCGTCTCGGGGTGGTGGTCCGTCCATGCTGCCCGGAGGGGGACCCGAAACCCACCGCGCGTCCGGGAGACGTCCCCCACGGCCCTTCCTGTGACCTCGGTCACGTCACCCTCCCGGGCGACCTCCGGCTACGGCTACTCTCCACGAAGTCACAGAAAGCGACTTGTCGACTTCGTGAGGTAATCGCCCCGTGCGCCACCGGTCTTCCCCGCCGTCCGCCCGCCACGCCGCTCCGGTGGCTCCCTCGCGCCCGTCGCGGCGCCGGGCCCGCGCGCGTCGCCTGCTGCCGGTCCTGCTGGTCGTCCTCGTCGTGGGCGGCATCGCGCTGCTCGTGCCGCTGATGGCCGCCGGCCGGGGCGCGCTGTCGACGGCGGAGTCCGCGGCGACCTCCGCGGCGGACGCGGTGGAGGACGGTGCCGACGACGGCGCCGAGCGCACCGGCGTGGTCACGATGGGCGTCGACGGCGCCCCGACCACCGCACCGGGGACGACGCCCGGCGCGCCCGGCTCGTCGGCACCGGGCTCGTCGGCTGCGGGCTCGTCGGCTGTGGGCTCCCCCGCGCCGGGCTCGTCGGCGGCGGGCACCTCCGCGCCGGGGACCTCGTCGTCGGCCGGCGGCCCCACCGCCGCCGGCGGGGACCCGTCGTCGGCGTCCTCGTCGTCGTCGGCCGGGTCCTCGTCGTCCGGGTCCTCCTCGGCCGGGTCATCGTCGTCCTCCTCGTCCTCGTCCCCGGCGGGCACGTCGTCGGCTCTGCCCGGCTCCGCGGCCCCCTCGTCGGCCGGGTCCTCGTCGGCCGGGTCGTCGTCCGCCGGGGCCTCGTCCGCATCGGCGGCGGGGCCGGAGACGCAGACGCCCACTCCGTCGTCGGAGCCGGCGCCCGCGCCGGTGGCCCGCACCGCCGCCCCGGCCGACCCGTCGGCGGAGGCCGCGGTGCTGACCCTGGTCAACCAGGAGCGCGCCGCCGCCGGGTGCGCGCCGGTGGTCGCGGACGCGGCGCTGGCCGCCGTCGCCCGGGCGCACAGCGCGGACATGCGCGACCGCCGCTACTTCTCGCACGACACCCCCGAGGGGCTCGACCCGTTCGACCGGGCCCGGGCCGCAGGCGTCGGCAACGCGCGGGCGGAGAACATCGCCCAGGGCCAGCGCGACCCGGCCGCGGTGATGGCGGCGTGGATGGGCAGCCCCGGCCACCGGGCGAACATCCTGGACTGTTCGCTGACGACGCTGGGCGTGGGTGTGGCCGAGGGCTCCGGCGGGCCCTGGTGGACCCAGCTCTTCGGCGCCTGAGCCCTCACCGCGCGGGCACGAACACACGCTGAGCGCCCTCTCGCCGGAGCGAAGGGGGCGCTCAGCGTGTGTTCGTCGCTGCCTGCCGCCGGGCGCGGAGCGCACGCACCCGCGCCACCAGCAGGTCCGGTCGCCGGAGGTCGTCGACCGTCACGTGCAGGACGATCCATCCCGCGGCGTTGAGGCGGTTGAGCCGGCGGCGGTCGTCCAGGAACGTCCGGCGCTCCGCGTGCCACAGCCCGTCGTACTCGACGGCCAGCCGCAGCTCGGGGTACGCGAAGTCGACCCGCGCGACGAACCCGGCGTCGTCGAAGACGCGGTGCTGGGCCACCGGCGGCATGCCGGCCCGGTGCAGGAGGAGGCGCAGGCGGGTCTCCTGCGGTGACTCGGCCAGCCCGTCCGCCAGCCCCGCGACCAGCCGGGCCTGCGCGCTCCCCCGGCAGACGGGGAGCGTCGCCGCGGCCTCGCGGACGTCGTCCAGGGCCGCCAGGCCCGCCCGCACCAGCCGGTCGAGCAGGACGACCGCCTCGTCGCGGTCGCCGAAGCGGGTGAGGTCGACCGCGGTGTCCACGCGCGGGAGACAGCGCCACGCACCCCGCCGCACCAGTCGCTGCCCGGGGAGCAGGCTCCGGACCCGGACCCCGTCCCCGGCGTTCCACCGTCGGTCACCGGTCAGCACGACCTCGACCGGGTCGTCGGGACCGGCGACGTCGGGCACGCCCCACAGGACGGCGGCACTGCGGCCGCAGAAGCCCGCGCCCGGGGGCAGCGTCAGCCCGACCGCGCTGACCAGCAGTCGGTGGGTGACGGGGACCGAGGCGTCTGCGTACACGTCCCGCCTGAGCCGGACCCAGGCGGAGCTCCGCAACTGCTTCGGCGTCAGGAGCCCCCGCCGCACGACGGCGCTGCCACGGAATACGCGCCCTCGCAGCTCGGGGGGACGCGAGGGCGGGGTCGGCACGAGCCGACCCTGCCGGGCCCGGGACCCGCGGAACGGCTGTCCACAGGCCGAGGACACGCCAGTGGCCCCCTCGGACGTGCCGAGAGGGCCACTGGTGTGTGCTCGTCGCCCGAGCAGGGCGACGTCAGCGACTACGTCAGGCCATGGCCTTCTGCAGGTTGGTGTCGATGGCCGCCAGGAAGTCCTGGGTGGTCAGCCACGGCTGCTCCTTGCTGATCAGCAGGGCGAGGTCCTTGGTCATCTGACCGCCCTCGACGGTGTCGATGCAGACCTTCTCGAGGGTCTCGGCGAACCGGGTGACCTCGGGGGTGCCGTCCAGCTTGCCGCGGTGGGCCAGGCCCCGCGTCCAGGCGAAGATCGACGCGATCGGGTTGGTCGAGGTCTCCTTGCCCTGCTGGTGCTGGCGGTAGTGCCGGGTCACCGTGCCGTGGGCGGCCTCGGCCTCGACGGTGCGGCCGTCGGGGGTCATGAGCACCGAGGTCATGAGACCCAGCGAGCCGAAGCCCTGCGCGACGGTGTCGGACTGGACGTCGCCGTCGTAGTTCTTGCACGCCCAGACGTAGCCGCCCTCCCACTTGAGGGACGCGGCGACCATGTCGTCGATCAGCCGGTGCTCGTAGGTGATGCCGGCCTGCTCGAACTGGTCCTTGAACTCGGTCTCGAAGACCTCGGCGAAGATGTCCTTGAACCGGCCGTCGTAGGCCTTGAGGATCGTGTTCTTCGTCGACAGGTACACCGGGTAGCCGCGCTGCAGGCCGTAGTTCATCGAGGCCCGGGCGAAGTCGCGGATGGACTCGTCGAGGTTGTACATCGCGAGCGCGACGCCGGCGCCGGGCGCCTGGAAGACCTCGTGCTCGATGGGCGCGGAGCCGTCCTTCGGCGTGAAGGTCACCGTCAGGGTGCCCTCGCCGGGGAAGCGGAAGTCGGTGGCGCGGTACTGGTCACCGAAGGCGTGACGGCCGACGATGATCGGCTTGGTCCAGCCCGGCACCAGCCGCGGCACGTTCTGCATGATGATCGGCTCGCGGAAGATGACGCCGCCGAGGATGTTGCGGATCGTCCCGTTCGGGGAGCGCCACATCTTCTTGAGGCCGAACTCCTCGACCCGCGCCTCGTCCGGGGTGATGGTGGCGCACTTGACGCCCACGCCGTGCTTCTTGATCGCGTTGGCGGAGTCGACGGTGACCTGGTCGTCGGTGGCGTCGCGGTGCTCGATGCCCAGGTCGTAGTACTCCAGGTTCACGTCGAGGTACGGCAGGATCAGCTGGTCCTTGATGAACTGCCAGATGATCCGGGTCATCTCGTCGCCGTCGAGTTCGACGACGGTGCCCTCGACCTTGATCTTGCTCACGTCAGACATTCCCTCTCTGCAGCCCCGGCCCGTCGGGCCGGGAGTCGGTCAGGTCGCGGTGCAGTCGCTCTACAGCTCCGCGACGTCGGCCTGCTTGGCGCGCACGGCCTCGGCCGCCTCGCGCAGCCCGGCCAGCTCGCTCTCGGTGAGGTCCCCCTCGACCACCCGGCGCACACCCGCACGCCCGATCTCTGCCTCGACGCCGAGGTAGACGCCGGAGATGCCGTACTCGCCGTCGACCCAGGCGCACACCGGCATGACGGCGCCGGAGTCCTCCATGACGGCGCGGGCCATCCGGGCCGCGGCCGCCGACGGCGCGTAGTACGCCGACCCGGTCTTGAGCAGCGCGACCACCTCGGCGCCGCCGTTGCGGGTGCGCTGCACGAGGTGCTCGACGCGGTCGGGGGCCAGGACGTCGGCCAGCGGCTTGCCGTCGACGGTGCAGCGCGAGGGCACCGGCACCATCGTGTCGCCGTGCGAGCCGAGGGTCAGGGTGCGCACCGAGGACACCGGGACGCCGAGCTCCTCGGCGACGTTGTTGGTGAACCGGGCGGTGTCGAGCATCCCGGCCTGGCCCATCACCCGCTCCTTCGGGAAGCCGGTGGCCAGCTGCGCCAGGGCAGTCATCTCGTCCAGCGGGTTGGACACCACGATGACGACGGCGTCCGGCGAGGTCCGCGCGACGTTCTCGGACACGTCCCGGACGATCTTCGCGTTGGTCTCGATGAGGTCCATGCGGCTCATGCCGGGCTTGCGCGGCAGGCCGGCGGTGATCACGACGACGTCGGATCCCTCGGTGCCCTCGTACGAGCCGCCGCCGACACCGACGACCCTCGTCTCGAAGCCCTCGATCGGGCGGGACTGGTTGATGTCGAGGGCCAGGCCCTCGGGCTTGCCCTCGACGATGTCGGTGAGGACGACGGTCTCGAAGACGTCGTACTCCGCGAGCCGGAGGGCGGTGGTGGAGCCGTAGAAGCCGGCACCGACGACGGTGACCTTGCCGTTCCTGGGCTGCTCTGCCATGGCCGTCAACCTAGACCCGGGACCCCGGTCGCCGCGCCCGCGGGCCGACGCGCTCAACTGCCCGGGACGACGAGGGTCAGTGCCGACAGCGCGACCCCCGTCCCGGCCATGAGGACGACGTCGACCGCCCGGCTGCGGACGGCGAGGAAGCCGACCCGGCGGACGGGGAGCACCAGCCGCAGCACGGCCGCGCCGACGAGCGCCAGCCCGACCACCAGCAGGCCGCGCCGCCAGTGCTCCAGCGCCACCATCCCGAGCCCCACCGCGACCACGACCAGCACCGCGAACAGCGGCAGCTGGCGCAGCAGCCCGGCCAGGAACGGCCGGCGCAGGTACAGCGGCGGGCGGGTCACGCGTCCTCCTCGCGGGCGCTCGTCGACCACGTGCCCAGGGGTGCTCTGCTCCCGCGTGACCTCGCGAGCTCGGTCACGATGCGGTGAGCACCTCGTCCGCGGCGGCCCGCTCGGCGGCCAGCACCACGTTCTGCAGGAGCATCGCCCGGGTCATCGGCCCGACCCCGCCGGGGTTGGGCGCCACGTGCCCGGCCACCTCGACGACGTCCTTGGCGACGTCGCCGGCGATCTTCCCGTCGACCCGGCTGACGCCGACGTCGAGCACCGCGGCGCCCGGCTTGACGACGTCGGCCGTGACGAGTCCCGGCACGCCCGCGGCGGCGACGATCACGTCGGCGGTGCGCAGGTGCGCGGCCAGGTCCCGGGTGCCGGTGTGGCAGAGGGTCACCGTGGCGTTCTCGGTGCGCCGGGTGAGCAGCAGCCCGAGCGGGCGCCCGACGGTGATCCCGCGCCCGACGACGACCACCTCCGCGCCGGCCACCGGGACGTCGTAGCGGCGCAGCAGCTCGACGATGCCGACCGGCGTGCACGGCAGCGGCCCGTCGACACCGAGCACCAGCCGGCCCAGGTTGACCGGGTGCAGGCCGTCGGCGTCCTTGGCCGGGTCCATCGCCTCGAGGACGGCGTACTCGTCGACCTGGCGGGGCAGCGGCAGCTGGACGATGTAGCCGGTGCACGCCGGGTCGGCGTTGAGCTCCTCGACGACGGCGAGGACGTCGGCGAGCGTGGCGGTGGCGGGCAGCTCGCGCTGGATGCTGGCGATGCCGACCTGCGCGCAGTCGGAGTGCTTGGCGTTGACGTACCAGCGGCTGCCCGGGTCGTCGCCGACCAGCAGCGTGCCGAGGCCCGGCCGGTGGCCGGCCGCCGTCAGGGCCGCGACCCGCGCGGTGAGCTCCTGCCGGATGGTGGCTGCGGTCGCCTTGCCGTCGAGGATCGTCGCGGGCACCCCGACAGTGTGCCGGAGGCGCCTCCCGGCCGACCGCCGCGGCCCTACGCTTCGGGGCGAGCCCCCGCACGGCCGGATCCCTCGAGGAGAGCTGATGACCGAGCGCGACCCGTCCACCCGGCAGCTCGGCGCCGACCGGCGGGAGCAGACCACGCCCGGTCTGGCGCCCGTGGCCGGCTCGTCCGCAGTGGGCCCCGGCGCGTACGGCCAGGCGGCCCCGAACCCGTACACGACGCCCAGCTACTCCGACCGGCCGGTGCCGGTGCGCGGGCCGGACTCGCTCGGCGGGCTGCTGCTCATCCTGGCCGGCATCGCCGCCGCGGTGAGCCTGCCGCTGCGCTGGCTGGCGGGGGGCGACACCGGCTGGGGGCTCGTCCGGCGCGGCTTCGACGAGGCGGGCGCCGGCTTCGGCTCGCTGGTGAACTCCGGCTTCTGGCAGCCGCTCGCCGTCGTCCTGGGCGGGGGCGTGCTGTTCCTGCTCGGGATCCTGCTGTGGCTGCCCGCGCGGACGCACCGCCTCCTCGGCGTCCTCGCGCTGCTCGTCAGCGCGCTGGCGATCGCCGCGGTGCTCGTGCCGTTCGCCGCGGAGGACTGGGACCCGTCGGCGTTCGGCCTCGGCTTCTGGTTCGCCTGCGCCGTCGGCGTCCTCGGCCTGCTCGGCGCGCTCAAGGCGATGCTCACCGGCCCGCGGTACCGATGACGTCGTCGGCCTACCGGCCGACACCGCGGCCAGGAGCGGTCCCCGGCCCGCGCTGAGCCGCTGCCGGCGCTGGATCGCGGGAGCCTCCGGCGCCCACTCCTCCCGCCGCCTCGCTCACCCCTCGACGAGGGCACCGTGGGCGCGGGCGACCTGCACCGCCTGCACCAGGTCGATCCGGACGCCGGTGAGGTCCACACCCCGCCACGGCCAGGCCTCGGTGGCCGCGCCGCGCAGGTCGGTGCCGCGCAGCTTCGCGCCCTGCAGGCGGGCGCGGTCGAGATCGGCGCCGGTGAGGTCGCACTCGCGCAGGTCGGCGTCGGTGAGATCGGCCTCGCGGAACCGCTGACCGGACAGGTCGCTGCCGGACAGGTCGACGCCGCGCAGCGACGTCCAGCTCCAGTCCGAGTCGGTGCTGGTCAGCGGCCGGACGACGGCGCCGGGGAACTGCGAGCCGGTGAGCTTGCAGCCCTCCCACACGGCGTCGATCAGCCGGGCGCGGTCGAACCGGCAGGACAGGAACGCGCTGCCGCGGTGCCGCGAGCCGCTCATCCGCACGCCGGTGAGGACGCAGGAGTCGAACACGCAGCGGCGGGTGACCAGCTCGGTGAGGTCGGCGTCGTCGAACCGGCAGCGGGTGAAGGTGACGCCGTCGAGCTCGGCGCCCCACCAGTCGACGCGGGCGAGGTCGGCGTCCTGCAGCTCCTCCCCCGGCCCGGGCGGGCCGACGTGGGGCCGGCCCCTCGATGCGCCCGGCCTCAATGCGCGAAGTGGCGGGTGCCGGTCAGGTAGAGCGGGACGCCGGCCGCGCGCGCCGCGGCGACGACCTCCTCGTCGCGCACCGACCCGCCCGGCTGCACCACCGCGCGCACCCCGGCGTCGAGCAGCACCTGCAGGCCGTCGGCGAAGGGGAAGAACGCGTCCGAGGCGGCCACCGACCCGGCGGCCCGCTCCCCTGCCCGCGTGACCGCCAGCCGCGCGGAGTCCACCCGGTTCACCTGGCCCATGCCGACGCCGACGGTCGCCTTGTCGTGGGCGAGCAGGATCGCGTTGCTCTTCACCGCGCGGACCGAGCGCCACGCGAACACGAGGTCGTCGAGGCCGGCGGCGTCCAGCGGCTCCCCGCAGGCCAGCGTCCACGTGGTCGGGTCGTCGCCGGCGGCGTCGACGCGGTCGGCGCTCTGCAGCAGCAGCCCACCGCCGACCGGCCGCAGCTCGACCGGGGGCCGGCCGGCCTCGGGCAGCCGCAGCAGCCGGATGTTCTTCTTCGCCGTCAGCACCTCGACGGCGTCGGCGGTGAACGACGGCGCGACGACGACCTCGGTGAACACGCCGGCCACCTGCTCGGCCATCGCCAGGTCGACCTCGCGGTTGGCCGCGATGACGCCGCCGAAGGCCGAGACCGGGTCGCAGGCGTGCGCCTTGCGGTGGGCGGCGGCGACGTCCGGGCCGACGGCGATCCCGCACGGGTTGGCGTGCTTGATGATCGCCACGCACGGGTCGTCGTGGTCGTGCGCGGCCCGCCACGCGGCGTCGGTGTCGACGTAGTTGTTGTAGGACATCTGCTTGCCGTGCAGCTGCTCGGCGTGCGCCAGCCCCCGCTCGCCGGCGCGGTAGAGCGCCGCCCGCTGGTGCGGGTTCTCGCCGTAGCGCAGCACGTCGGCGCGCTCCCAGGTCGCGCCGACCCAGGACGGGAAGCCCGACCCGTCGTCCGGCGCCAGCACGTTGCCCATCCAGGAGGCGACGGCGATGTCGTAGGTGGCGGTGTGCCGGAAGGCGGCCACGGCCAGCCGCTGCCGCTCGGGGAGCGTGAAGCCGCCGGCGGCCACGGCGGCGAGGACGTCGCCGTACCGGGCGGGGTCGACGACGACGGCGACCGACGGGTGGTTCTTCGCGGCCGCGCGCACCATCGCCGGGCCGCCGATGTCGATCTGCTCGACGCACTCGTCCGGCGTCGCCCCCGAGGCCACGGTCTCCGTGAACGGGTAGAGGTTCACGACGACGAGGTCGAAGGCGGCGACGCCGAGCTCCTCGAGCTGCGCGACGTGCTCGGGCTTCCGCCGGTCGGCGAGGATGCCGGCGTGCACGGCGGGGTGCAGCGTCTTGACCCGCCCGTCGAGGCACTCGGGGAACCCGGTGACCTGCTCGACCGGCGTGACCGCGATCCCGGCGTCGGCGATCCGCCGCGCGGTGGCCCCGGTGCTCACCAGCTCCACGCCGGCGTCGGCCAGGCCGCGGGCGAGCTCCTCGATCCCGGTCTTGTCGTAGACGCCCAGCAGGGCACGGCGCACCGGCGTCCGGGTGTCGCTCATCGGGGGCTCTCCTCCGTCGTCCCGGTGACGAGTCGCGCCACCGTCTCCACCAGGAGCGTCCGCTCCACGGCCTTGATGCGTTCGTGCAGGCGGTCCTCGTCGTCGCCCGGCAGCACCGGCACCTCGCGCTGGGCGAGCACCGGGCCGGTGTCGACGCCGGCGTCGACCAGGTGCACCGTGCTGCCGGTGACGTCCACGCCGGCGGCCAGCGCGTCGCGGACGGCGTGCGCGCCCGGGAAGGCCGGCAGCAGCGCGGGGTGGGTGTTGACCAGCCGGCCCTCGTAGCGGGCCAGGACGGCGGGGCCGACGATCTTCATGAACCCGGCCGACACCACCAGGTCGGGCTCGTGCGCGGCGATCGCCTCGGTCAGCGCGCGGTCCCAGGCGGCCCGGTCGGGGAAGTCGCGCAGCGCGACGGTGAAGGTCGGCAGGCCGCGGAGGCGGGCGTGCGCGAGCCCGGCGGCGTCGCGGTCGGCGCCGACGGCGACCACCTGCGCCGGGTAGCCGGGGTCGTCGGCGGCCTCGAGCAGCGCGGCGCACAGCGAGCCGGTGCCCGAGATCAGCACGACGACCCGCGCCCGCGGGGAGGACTCGGGGCCGGGCACGTCCGCGACCCTATCGACGGCGCCGGGCCCCTCAGCCGAGGGACCGCCAGCGCGCGGTGGCCGCCCCGACCGCCGCGGCGATGCCGGCCTGCAGCGCGACGGCGAGCGCGGTGGCCACCGGCGGCGCGCCGACGTCGGCGAGCGCGCCGTCGCCCAGCGACCCGCCGGCCACCGCGGCGAGGACGCCCACGGCCACCCCGAGGGCGGCGCCGGCCGGCACGCCCCACAGGCCGGCGACCACCGAGCCGCCGTCGTCGTCGGTCATGCGGCGGCCCAGCGCCACCCCGGTGACCAGGCCGGCCAGCGCCGGGACCGCCTGCGAGACGAACGCCAGCAGCGGCACCGCCTGGGTGTCGGGCAGCGCGGCCAGCAGCGGCAGCGCCGGCACCGGACCGAGGCTGATGCCGTGCACCGAGACGACGGTGCCGGCGCCGACGGTGAACCCGGGCCCGGCCGCCACGCCGAGCGCGGCCGCGGCGGCGTTGGGCAGCAGCAGCGCCCCGAGCGCCAGCGTGCCGACCGCGCCGGCGCCCGAGCCGCCGAGGGCGCCGGCGACCGCCGCGTACCCGGCGGCGTCCGCGGCCAGTGCGACGGCGACGACGGCGAGGCCCAGCGCCCCCGCGGCGAGCAGCCCGGCGAGGACGGCGGGCAGCAGCGGGCGCACCGGCCCGGGCAGCCGGTCGAGGACGCCGTCGAGCAGGTCGCCCTCGCGCAGGACGCCCCAGCCGGCGGCGACCGCGGCGAGGACGGCGGCGCCGACGGCGCAGCGCAGCAGGTCGGTGCGGGCGCCGGGCCCGTCGACGGCGAGCCCGAGCAGGACGGCGAGCAGCGCGTGCACCGCGACCGCGGTCGCCACGACGCCGGCCACTGCGCGGGCACCGGCCGGCTCGGCGACGCGCACCACGCCCCGCCCGGCGCGGTCGAGCCCCCAGGCGACGGCGAGGGTGAGCAGCAGCGGCGCGAGGACCAGCGGCCCCGACGGCAGGTCCAGCCCGCCGCCGTTGGCCAGCAGCCACAGCCGGCCGCCGACGCGGGCCGCGCTCGGGACCGACAGCCCGCCGGCCGGGTCCAGCGTCTCGACGACGACGACCGCGAGGCCCAGCCCGAGCAGCCCGAGCAGCGTGACCGCGGCGGTGGCGGCGGCGGTCAGCGCGGCCGGGTACCAGGGCCGCCCGGCACCGGGGCCGCGCTGTCCCGGCAGGGGCAGGCGCGCCAGCAGGGAGACCACGCCCCCACTCTCGCAAGCGTCCCCGCCGTCTGTCCGCCGCACGCGCCGGGAAGGCGCTGTGACGCCGACGAGGGCCGGCGGCAGGTGCCGCCGGCCCTCGTCGGGACGGTGGGCCCCCGACCGGGGGCGGGCGGGGGAGGGCTTGCCGTGGCCCGACGCGGAGGAGCCGCCCTGCTGCCCGGAGGTCGGCTGACCCGGGTCGGTGGCCGGCGACGGGGTGTACGGCTGG